>NZ_JAJDNQ010000157.1 GCF_022340605.1 Thiohalocapsa sp. | reverse complement strand
GTAATGCAGCGCGGCACCGTAGGACAGCGCCGGCACCAGCCGCAGATCGACCTGCAAGCCCGCGCGCAGCAGCACCGTGGCGCGGGTCTCGCCACGGGAGACCACCTCGCGCACCTCCTCATACGCGGTGAAGCGCTCCATTACCGGCGAGCCCGCCGCCGCCGTCACCAAGATGTCCAGATCGCCGACCGTCTCTTTGCGCCGCCGGAAGCTGCCCGCGATGGTGACCTGGTCCACCCCGTCGATCCGCTGGAGGTAATCCACCAGCGGGTGGGCGATCTCCTCCGCCGCGATGAGCGTCAAGCGTTGCTCGGCGCCCTGCCACTGTTCGAGCTTCTCGGCGATCGCCTGCTCGCGCTTGGCGCCGAAGCCCGGCACCTCGCGCACGCGGTGCTCCGCCACCGCCCGCTTCAGATCCGCCAGGTTGTCCACGTGCAGGTCCTGGTGCAGCGCCTTGACCCGCTTCGGTCCGAGACCGGAGAGCTTGAGCAGCTCGCTCAGCTCCGCCGGCAGCCGCTCTTCCACTGCTTCGAGCTGCGGCAGATAGCCCGTCTCGGAGATGGCGCGGATCTTCTCGGCGATGCGCTTGCCGATGTGCGGCAGCGCGCTCAGGTCCTCACCCTCGGCCGCGCGCTCGGCGAGACTCTCCGACAGCCCGCCAATCGTTTGCGCCGCCTGCCGGTAGGCGCGCACGCGGAAGGCGTCGGCGCCCTCGATCTCCAACAAGTCGGCGAGGCGGGAAAACTGCTCGGCGATTTCGCGGTTGTGGATCGTCATGGCTTGCGGCGCGGCCGGATGGCGTGACCCTGGGTTCGTGACAGCAGGCAGCATGCCAGGTGCCGGCCGACGTGGCGGCCCGAATGTCGATCATTGGTCGAGTCGACCAAACGCCGAGTTAGCCCACGACGCGCAGGGAAAAGCGGCATCGCCCTTGCTAAGCCAACACCGAGCAGGGGCAGTCCGCGCCAAACGCATGGGACCGCCCTACCCGACCACGAACCCCTCGGACGGAAGACGGCATGCGCAACTTCTCCCAGCAGACCCCCGATGGCCGTACCATCGCGGCCGACCCCGATCTGCGACGACATATCGCCCAGCCCCCGCCTCGCGCGCCGGAGGCAGCCGTGGCCGAGCGTGCCAACGGCTCGGCGCTGGTTGCGTTCGTCGCAGGCTCCATCGCCGCCTTGCCGGAACTGCCCGCGGCGAGCGGCTCGCGGCTCTGCCTGCAACTGTTTCTGATCGGCGCGGCGGATGCCTTCTGGCGCCTGCAAGGACTCCCGGTCACGAGCGCCACCCAGGTGCTCAGCCGACTCTTCGAGCGTTACGGCTTACCCGGCAATGAGACGGCGGGGCTCATCGAGGCCCTGCCCCAGCTTCGGTGCGACCCGAGCGCGCGGCAGATCCTGCAACAGGGCGAACAGGCGATGAACGATTTCCTCGGCAGCCACGACCCGAATCTGCTCTTGCTGATACTGGATCTGGTGGCCGATTGGCGCCGCCAGCGACTCTGTCGGGACGCGCAGCCGAGCGAAAGCGCGTTGGCACAGGCGGGCTGAAGCGCGTTGCCGGCGCACTGCTGGTGCCTTGACGTGTAGAGCGGGCCTGCCCGAGCCAGCACGCCCGCGACGATGCGGGCGAGCGCGTCTCGCCAGCGGTGGCTAACGAGCGCCCGCGGGTCAGCACGCGACCGCAACAACCCGCTTGGCGCAGGGGCATTTGCCCCACCAAGCACACGGCTGGCGGTGTATTGCAACCAAACGCTCGCACCACGCACACGGCGAGCAGCGTTTCTCCCAATTTTGCTTTCGTTGTCGTTGTCGAGTATCCGATCACGACCACGACCACGACCTGAGACGGTCTCGAACCTTGCTCACCTTGGCACTAGTCGTCGCCACCCCTCAGCGGGAGCCGAAAGAGGGCACTGCCCGCGCCCAGCGTCAGGCTGCCCCCGTGATCCTGCGCAACGCGCTCCGCGGCCTTGGCCATCAGGCGCAGGTCGGCCCGCTCCCGCGGCGTGTCCGCCGGCTCGGCGCCGACGACGGCGATAGCCAGCAAGAGCTCGCCGTTGCGCCGCTCGGCGTGCAGCGTGGGTCGCTGGGCGCAAACCCCATTGCAGTCGGTGCCGACGCCCACCAGCCGCAGCGCGTGTACGAGTGCCGCCTCCATGCTGGCCGGCTCCACCAGGGCGAGCGACGCTCCCTTTTCGGCGGGCGCCGGCGTCATGGTCACCTGACCGCCGAAGACGCGCACCACGTGGGCGGCGAGCGCGACGGGGTCGAGGCGCCGGCGCGGGCCTTCGCCGAAGCGGGTGGACCTGACCGCGTCGGCGAGCTCGGCGGCGAGCGTGCCGGCGGCGCTCTGGATACGCTCGAGGCGCTCGGCGCGGGCGGCGTCGTCCTCACCGTCCAGCAGCAGCGTCTCCGCAACGAGGTCGATGACGCTCAGCGGCGTACGCAGCCGATGCGCCTGCTGGCGCGCCTGTTCCGCCAGCAGTGACCGCCGCTCCAGGTCGATGAGGCGCTCCAATGCCGGATCGAGGTCCGATCCGGCCGGGCGCGCTTCTTCGCCCGCGGCGCGATCGATCTCGCGGTGGCGCTTCCTGTCGGTAACCATCTCGCTTCTTGTCGATGCTCTTTGCCGTTGTGCGTCTCGGAGATGCAATCCATGTTCCCATGGAGCGATGCATCTGCTGGGCAGCCCCTGTCATCGGGTGTCTCCGTTTCAGTCCCGGGCCGGCACCCGAGTGGGGCCGCATGAACGCCGGGCAATCACCTGCTTATTGCGTTTGCAGTCTCCTTGGTCTGAGCAATCGGCTGCTGGCAATGTAGGGGTATCCTGCTCCGCGGGAAAGGCCCCATGTCGGAGCATTTCGCTAGGTTTTCCCCGTCGGTTGCTTCGCCGCCTCGCCAAGGAGTGCCATCAGCGTCTTGCTGCTCACCGGTTTGGTCAGGTGTCGGTCGATGCCGGCCTGCCGTCCGCGCTCGCGCGTGCGGGCGTCACCATAACCAGAGACGGCCACCAGCAGCATGGGGGACAGCGCGGTCTCGGCGCCAGCCGCCGGCCGTTGCTCGCGCTCGAGCGCGCGCAGCCGCCGCGCGGTCTCGAAGCCGTCCATGTCCGCCATGCCCAGGTCCAGCAACACCACGCGCGGGCGTTCCCGGACGACGGCCGCCAGTGCCTCCGCGCCCGCGTTGCAGATCCTGACCTGGTGACCCAACGCGCGGAGCAGCATGGCGAGGCTCTCCGCCGCGTCGTCGTTGTCATCTACCACGAGGATGGGCAGGCCCGCTGGCGCCCTGTCCTGACAGGAGCGCGCCAACGCCGGGTTCGGCACCGACTTCGGCACGGGCTTCGGCTCCGACTTCGGCGCCACCACGCGCGGCAGGTGGACGCTGAAGGTGGCGCCCTGGCCGGGGCCAGGGCTCGCCACCGCGATGCGCCCGCCGTGCAGCTCGGTGATCTTGGCGGCGATGGCGAGCCCGAGACCAAGCCCGGACTTGCTGCCGCCCCCCGTGCGTTCCACGCGACGACGCCCCTGGGTGAAGGTGCGGAAGAGCTGGCGGCGCAGGTCGGCATCGATGCCGTCGCCGTCGTCGGCGACCTGCAGCTCCAGGGTGTCGGGGTGCGCCTCGACGCGCAGCGTCACGTGCCCGCCTTCGGGGGTGTACTTGGCGGCGTTGTTGAGCAGGTTGGTGAGCACTTGTGCGAGCCGCGCCGGGTCCGCGCGCAGGTGCAGCGGCTCATCCGGCAGTTCCAGCCGGAAGTGATGGCCGCGGGCTTCCAGTTGCTGGCGGCTCGCGTCCACGGCCTGATCGATGACCTCGGTGACCGCCACCGCGCGCGGGCTCAGGCGCAATTGGCCGCGGATGATCCGCGAGACGTCGAGCATGTCGTCGAGCAGCCGGGCCATCTGCCGTGTCTGACGATCCACCACGCCCACCGCCCAGGTCAGCTTGGGATCGGACAGTTGCATGGAGCGCATCAGGTCAACCGCGTTGCGCACCGGCGCCATCGGGTTGCGCAACTCGTGGCCGAGGATGGCGAGGAACTCGTCCTTCTGGCGGTCGGCCTGCTCCAGCGCCTGCTGCGTGCGCACCAGCTCATCCACGTCGGATGCCGCACCGAACCACAGCGCCGCGGCGCCCGGGGCAGCCGGGTCCGCGATGGGCCGCGCGCGTGTCTCCCACCAGCGGTAGGCGCCATCGGCGCAGCGCAGGCGGCAGCGGATGCGCATGTGCGTGCCCCGCGCGGCGGCCTTGCGCCAGGCATGGCGAGCGGCGCGGCGGTCCCGGGGGTGCAGTGCCTGCATCCAGCCATAGCCCAGCCCGCTGCCGGCCGTCATGCCGGTGATACGGTAGAAGAGCTCGTTCAGGTAGCTCACGCGGCCGGCACCGTCCGCGGTGTACAGAATATCCGGCACCGTCTCCGCCATGGTGCGGAAGCGTCGATCGAGGTCGGCGAGGCGGCGCTCAGTGCGGCGCTGCTCACGCACGTCAATGCCCACCGCCACCCGCAGCATGCCCGGCAGCGGGGCGCTGGCCCAGGCCACGTCCACCAGCTCGCCGTCGTGGCTCATCATCGGCAGGTCGATCCAGCCGGCGGCTTCGCCGGCCAGCACGTCGCGCGCCAAGGCACGGCGGCCGGGCTGCGGCCACCAGAGCGTAAGCGGATCTTGCTCCTCTAGGTCGAAGCGGCTCCAGCCGAGGATGCGGCTCATGCTGCGGTTCACCCGCAGGTCCACAAAGGCATCGTCGTAGACCATGACCATGGCCGGGAGCCGGTCCATGACGTCTACCAACAGGTCCAGGCGGCGGTTGTCGTCGACGCGGTTACGGAAGTCCGCGGTGACGTCGGCGCTGATGACGGTGACGGACGAGATCTGGCCCTGCTCATCGAAGCTGGCACGGCCGTGGTCCACGAGCACCCGCTCGGCGCCGGTCGTGGTGACGACGCGGTAGCGCGCACGGTAAGTGGGCGTGAGTGGGCTGGCACTGCCGATGGCGGCGCGCAACCGCGCCCGGTCCGCCCGGCGCACCCGGCGCAGGAAGGCGGCGCCCGTGTCGAGGCAGCCCGCCTCGCCGAGTTCCAGCATCGCCGCGCCCACCGGGTCGCGGCGAATGGTATCGGTGCGGAAATCCCATTCGAAGCCGAAGGTGCACGCCGCATCGTTGCCGGGGAAGCTGACGCTGCCGACCGCGATGGGAGGTGCCTGCGACGCCCCACTGGCGGGCGAGCCGGCCGTGTCGATCATGCAGTGCTCCGGTGCGCTGCCCGGTTGGACGAGAGTGCGGGGAAATGTTGGGGAGGATTGCCCGGAAGACGGCGGAGATACATCATGCTGCCGTGCCAGGACAAGCCCGTCGATGGTTGTCGCGCGCGTCACCGGCCCGGCCCCGCGTGTTGGACGATGTCCGGCGCTCGCACTCACCGTAGGAGAGGATTTGACGGGGGTCAAGCGCTGCGCGGCGACCGATGACCGCGCGTGGGTGCGCCAGACACCGGCTCGGCCGCCACGGAGCGTGGCCAAGCGAGTCCCCGGAGCGATCGCTTCGCTTTGCAAGCAATCAATTAGCGCGTTTTTCACTACACGACCGGACGCGAGGGCGTCCACGCGACGCAATACAAAACCTCATTCGGCACAATGCTTGTGGGCAAATCGCCGATGGGAATTTCAGCATCGCGCCGCGCGGACGCCCAAACGCTATCCGGCTGCCACCCGGTCAGCCGGTCCAGTCCTGCTTATCCACTTGCTTCTCTGCCTCCTCCTTGGAGATGCCGTAGAGCTCTTGCAGGCGACCGACGAGCTTGTCGCGCTCACCGTCGATACGCGCCACGTCGTCGTCGGTGAGCTTGCTCCATTGGATCTTGAGCTCGCCCTTCATTTGCTCCCAGTTACCGCGAATCTGTTCCCAGTTCATATGGCCTCCCGACCGGAATGCCGGTCATTTGGTGATGGTTGGTGCTGGGGATCTTGCATCAGCCATACCAGGTTCCCGCCGGAGCGCGTACCGATACCGTCGCGGACCGGACCGCTGCGGCGTCTGCCGACCATTCCCACCTGGTCCACCCCGGCAAGACCTGAACCAAATGACACCCTGCGCAATGTTGGTCGCGGGCGTTTTGGACCGTGGCGCGGGGCAGATCCCCCACCCCTGCCCGTGACGACCCGGGCAGGGCGCACGCGTTCCAGCACGCAGCGTCCACACCGCGATACCCCGCCGGGGGCGCAGCGGCAAGCCTTCAGCGTCCTCCGCTGGGCTGCTGGCCTGGCAATTGCTTAATCATTCTCCAACGAGCTTTCAAGGCGTTGCCATCCGCGTACCGTGTCCGGGCATTCAGCCGGGGCAGCCAGTCCGGGCAACCGGGGGACGTCCACGCAGCAGCGCAAACCCGCAGCGGCATTTCGGCTGGCCGCATCGAGCTCGCACTCTTTATTTGACTATCCGAAGGAGCAGAACGCCATGAAGACCAAGAACAAATTCACTATCGGCATCGCCATTGTCGCCGTCATCGTCGTCGGCTTCGTCTGGCTGCGCTGGGGCCCGGATACGTGGAATGTGCAAATCACCGGCGTCACCGGCGACGGCCGCAACGTGCAATATCGCATCGAAACGGTCCATGCCGGCAGCGCTGACACACTGATCTTCAGGAATGAGGACACGGGCTTCATGCCACCGTATCTCAAGTTCGACTCGGCCCGGGTGCAGTCCATTGCCAACCGCATCACCAGAGAGTGCCCGAAGACAGAGGTGGCCATCCACGGCTACGGTTTCCGCATCCCCTGGCTGAACATGTTCCCGAACGCCGTCAGCATCCACGCGCCGAAACACTGCCTCACGGCGCCCTCGGGCGAATCGACGGCCCAGGCCGCCAGGAAATGACGGCGCCCCAGAGCCAATCCATCATCGGTAAGTCAAGGCGCCCCAGCACTGATGCGCCGAGGACGGACGCCTCCGAATCCAACGCAGTCGGGATCGGGATCGCCGCCTATTCCGGTCCCGATTTCGATGCCCTCCCGGACGCACCCGACGACGCTGCGTCCACCACCTGATCGCCCGGCGCACCGGGGGACTGGATGACCACCGCCTTGCCGCCGCTGTTGTTGCCGTTGCTGCCGCTCCTGGGTGCCGTGCTGGCACCGGTGGCGGAGCGCTGGCACCCTCGCGGGCCGGGCATCGTCGCGGCCGTCGCCACCGGCAGCGCGCTGCTGGTGGCGCTGCTGGCGGCACCCGGCATCGCCGCCGGCAACGCACAGACCTTTGCCATACCCTGGGTGCCGGCGCTAGGGTTGGAACTGGCCCTGCGACTGGACGGGCTGTCGCTCACCTTCGCGCTGTTGGTCGTCGGCATCGGGCTGCTGGTGGGGCTCTACGCGCGCTACTACCTGCCGGAAGAGACACCGCGCGGTGGCTTCCACGGCCTGATGCTGGCGTTCGAGGCGTCCATGCTGGGCCTGGTGCTGTCGGACAACCTGCTGCTGCTGGTGCTCTGCTGGGAGCTCACCAGCCTGCTGTCGTTCCTGTTGGTCGCCTTCGAGCCCGAGGACCGCCGCGCCCGCCGCGGCGCCGGCGTCGCGCTAGTCGTCACCGCCGCCGGCGGCCTGGCGCTGCTGGCGGCGGCGCTGCTGCTCGGCCACGTCGCCAGCAGCTACCGCATCAGCGACGTGCTGGCGGCGGGCGCGGCGCTGCACCAGGACCCGCTGCGCACGCCGATCGTGCTGCTGATCCTGCTCGCCGTCTTCACCAAGTCCGCGCAGGTGCCCTTCCACGCCTGGCTGCCGGCGGCCATGGCGGCGCCGACGCCGGTGTCCGCCTACCTGCACTCGGCGACGCTGGTGAAGGCCGGCGTCTTCCTGCTGGCGCGGCTATGGCCGCTGTTGGGGTCCACCGACGCCTGGCTCATCCTAGTGAGCCTGGTGGGGCTCGCGAGCTTCGTCTTCGGCGCCTACGTGGCCCTGTTCAAGAACGACCTCAAAGGGCTGCTCGCCTACTCCACCATCAGTCATCTCGGACTCATCGTCTTCATGTTCGGCCTGGGCTCGCCGCTGGCCGCCATCGCCGGACTTTTCCACGTGCTGAACCACGCGGTGTTCAAGGCCTCGCTGTTCATGTCCGTGGGCATCGTCGACCACGAGACCGGCACCCGCGACATCCGCCGGCTGGGCGGACTCATGGCGTGCCTGCCCATCACCGGCACGCTGGCGCTGGTGGCCGCCGCCGCCATGGCCGGCGTGCCGCTGCTGAATGGCTTCCTGAGCAAGGAGATGTTCTTCGCCGAGGCGGCCGACCCGCCTATCGCCGCCGCCTGGCCGGCGGCGCTCAAGACCCTGATGCACATCCTGCTGCCGGCGGCGGCGCTGCTGGGCGGGGCCTTCTCGGCTGCGTATTCGCTGCGCTTCGGGCACGACGTCTTCTTCAACGGTCCGCCCAGGACGGGACGCTGCCCACCGCACGAGCCGAGCTGGTGGATGCGCCTGCCCGTAGCGGCGCTGGTGGCGCTCTGCGTGCTGGTGGGCCTGTTTCCGAATCAGACCGTCCAGCCGCTGCTGCTAATGGCCAGCCGTGCCATGCTGGGTCCGCTGCCGGAATTCCACCTGGCGGTCTGGCACGGGGTGTCGCCGGCGCTGCTGATGAGCGCCGGGGCGCTGTGCGTGGGCGTGCTCATCTACGTCCTGCGCGGGCCGATCTTCACGTGGCACGAGCGCCATTTGACACGGCCGCGTGCTGAGCGGGTGTACCTGCGCATCGCCGGATGGCTCGTCAGCGCTGCCCGCGAGCTGCCGGCACGGCTCGGTCCGGCCACCCTGCCCCGCTCCACCGCCTGGCTCTTCGCCACCGCGCTGGCGGCGGGCGTGCTGGGCTGGTGGGCGGCCGGCACCGGCGCCGGCCTGTTCGGCTCGCGCGCGCCGCTGCCCGTGAACGTGCCGGCCCTGGTGGCGGCGCTGATCCTCGCCGCCTCCGTACTGGCCATGGTCAGACACCCGGAGCGCCGTTTCGCCGCCGTGCTCTACGCCGGTGCGATCGGACTGACGGTGAGCCTGGCCTTCGCCCGCTTCTCGGCGCCGGATCTGGCGCTGACGCAAATCGCCGTGGAGGTGGTCACGGCCCTGCTACTGCTGGCAGTGCTGGCGCTCCTGCCAAGCGATGCTGCACGGACGGTCGCCCCGGGGACGGCCGGCAGCGTACCGCCGCGCGCGCTGCGGCTGGCCGTTGCGGTGGGCGTCGGGCTCGGCAGCGCGGTGCTGGCGGCGGTGCTGCTGCTGCACCCCGACAACGGCAGCATCGCGACCTGGTACCTGGCCCAGGCGCAGCCGGCGGCCCACGCGGGCAATGTCGTGAACGCCATTCTGGTGGACTTCCGCGCCCTCGACACCCTGGGAGAGATCACGGTGCTGGCCATGGCCGGCCTCGCCGTGCACCTGCTGCTGGACGACACCGGCGCGGCGCCGTCGCGCATCTCCCGAGCCAACGCGCCGCCGTCGGACCCCGACGGCGCGGGCCGGCTGCTGTTGCGGGTGCTGGCACTGCTGCTGCCGCCGGCGGCGCTGCTGGTGGCGGTGTTCCTGCTGCTGCGCGGACACGAAGCGGCCGGCGGCGGCTTCGTCGCCGGGCTGGTGCTCGCCACCGCGCTGGTGCTCGACTGGCTCGCCTGGGGAGTGCCGACGCCGCCGCGCGGACCGCGCCCGGTGGTCCTGATCGGCATCGGCCTGGCCCTGGCCTGGCTCACGGCCCTGGCGCCGCTGGTGCTCCGTCATGCACTGCTCACCAGCTTCCACTGGCAGGGCCGGCTCCCACTGGTGGGCGAGGTGAGCGTCGGCAGCACCCTCGTGTTCGACACCGGCGTACTGCTCGTGGTTGCCGGCACCATCCTCGCCGTGTTCCAACGCCTGGCCGGGCCGCCGGCCGCGGCGACGGGAGACGGCTGATGGAATGGCTCGTCGCCGGCGCAACCGGGCTGCTGATGGGCGCGGGGGTCTACCTGCTGCTCGCGCCCCGGGCCTTCACCGTCGTACTCGGCCTGCTGCTGTTGTCCTACGGGGCCAATCTGCTGGTGTTCGCCGCCGGCGGGCTGACGGTGGACCGCCCGCCGCTGGCCCCCACCCGCCCCGGCACGACCGACCCGCTGCCGCAGGCGCTGGTGCTCACCGCCATCGTCATCGGGCTCGCCATGACCGCCTTTGCGTTGGCGCTGGTGCTCTGGTCCGCGCGGCGCACCGGCGTCACCCCGAACGCGGACGCCGGCGCAGCGCAACCACCCGCCGACGGCCGAGCACCGGCGGCGGACACCGGGCAGCCCCGCCCATGACCCTGGCTCAGGCAGCGCTCCCGGTCCCGGCGCTGGCCCCGGCGCTGGCCACGGCGCTGGCGCTGCTGTTGCCGCTGGGACTGGGCGCCCTGCTCACCGCATGGCCGAGGCCGAGCCTGCGGCTGCGTCGCGGGCTCGGCATCGGGGGCACGCTGGGGCTGGCGGGGCTTGCGCTGTGGCTGCTGTGGCGGGCGCTCGCGGGCAGGCCCGCCGCGGTCGCCGCCGGCGGCTGGCCGATGCCCTACGGCATCGTGCTGGTGGCGGACGCGCTGGCCGCGCTCATGCTGCTGCTCGCGGCGCTCCTGGCGCTGGCGGCGCTGGCGCACGCGGCGGCGACCGACGGCGACCGGCCGGCCCGCGGCTTCCACGCCCTGTTCCAATTCCAGCTCTTCGGTGTCGCGGGTGCGCTGCTCGCCGGCGACCTGTTCAACCTGTTCGTGTTCTTCGAGGTGCTGCTGCTGGCCTCCTACGGCCTGCTTCTCCAGGGGCCCCGCCGCTGCCCGCCGCGCGTGGCACTGCATTACGTGCTGCTGAACCTCGTCGGCTCGACGGTGTTCCTGCTGGCGGTGGCGCTCGTCTACGCCGCCACCGGCACGCTCAACATGAGCCAACTGGCGGCGCGTCTGGGGGCGCTGGCCGGCCCCGACCTGGCCCTGGCCGGCGCCGGCCTGCTGCTGCTGGCGACGGTGCTGGGCCTGAAGGCGGCGCTGCTGCCACTGCTGGCCTGGCTGCCGCGCACCTATGCGGCAGCCCCGACGCCCGTGGCGGCGCTGTTCACCCTGCTGACCAAGGTCGGTATCTACGGGCTGGTGCGGCTCTGGACCATCGCCGACGGCACGCTCGCCGGGGACCTGCCGAAGCGCACCGCGCTCGCCCACGCCGGCCTGGCGGACAACCCGGCGCATCCGGTCGCACGGCTGCTGGGGCCGCTGCTGCTGGCCGCGGCGCTCGGCACCCTGGTGGCCGGCTGTATCGGCCTGCTCGCTGCGCGGGACCTACGCCGGCGGGTCGCGTGGCTGGTGCCGCTCTCGGTGGGCACGACCCTCGCAGGCATCGCCGCCGGCGGGGTGTTCGGGCTGGGTGCGGCGCTCTACTACCTCGTGCAATCGACGCTGATCATGGCGGGCCTCTTTCTGCTGCTGGACCTGCTGCCGGCGGTTGCCTCGTCATGCACCGGCACGTCGCCGGGCGCGCCGGCCGCGCGCCCGGCACCGGCGCTCGGGGTGCTGTTCCTGCTGGCGGCCGTCGGCGTCGCTGGCATGCCGCCGCTGAGCGGTTTCATCGGCAAGGCCCTGGTGCTGAAGGCGGTGCTGCCGGACGCACCGGGCGGCGTGGCTTCCGGCCTCTGGGGCTGGATCTGGACGGCCGTGCTTGGCTCCGGCCTGACCCTCACGCTGGTGCTGACGCGCACCGGTATCCAGCTCTTTTGGTGGCCCCGCGGCCGCCGGCTGCCGGTGCAGGCCGCGGTACCGGCACGCATGCTGTTGCCGGCACTGGCACTCATCGGCGCGGGACCGCTGCTGATGGTCTGCGCCGGGCCGGCGACACGGGTGACGGCCGCCGTGGCGGAGCAGGCCCGGGGCGGGGATGCCTACGCCGCCGCCGTGCAGGGCCTCGCGGCGGATCGGAGCTCCGCCCCGTGGCCCGGCCGCGGCCCGGAGGCGGGCGACGCGCCTCGCCAGGGGCAGACGCCGTGATCGCCGCCTTCGCCCTCCTCACCGCCCTACTGCTGGGTCTGTGGCTGCTGCTGGCAGGCGCGGCGACGCCGGGGAGCCTGCTGCTAGGCACGATGCTGGCCGCGGTGGGAGCGGCGCTCACGGTGCGGCGCGTGCGCCGGCGGCTTGGACCGCAGCTCCGCCGACCGCCCGGACCGGAAGACGGCACCCCGCCCGGGCGCCGCCGCACGCTCCGGCGGCTGCTGCGCATCCCGCGGCAACTCGCCGTGCTCGGCGTCTGGCTTGCACACCTGATGGTGGACATCGTGCAGGCCAACTTCCGCATCGCGGCGCTGGTGCTGGACCCGCACCGGGCGCTGCAGCCGGTGTACGTGGAACTGCCGCTCACGCTGGAGTCGCCGCTCGGCGTGTATCTGCTCGCGGCCGCCATCTCGCTGACACCGGGCACGCTGACGGCGGAGCTCCGCCCGCAGGCGCGAGGCCGGCCGCGCGTGCTGCTGGTGCACGCCATCGACCGCAGCGAGCTCGGCGTGGGCCACGCGCACGCACCGGACGCCGCACGCTGGGCCGCCGCGCTGAAGGCCCGCTACGAAGAACCCCTGCTGGAGGTATTCCGATGATCCTGGATCTGAGCCTGTTCCTCGCCACGGCGGCGCTCAGCGTGTCCCTGCTGCTGTGCCTGTGGCGGCTGCTGCGGGGCCCGTCGCTGCCGGACCGGGTGCTGGCGCTCGATACCCTCTATGTCAACGCCATCGCGCTGTTGGTGCTGCTCGGCATGGGTGCCGGTGGGCGCGATTACGTGGAGTCGGCGCTGCTGCTGGCGCTGTTCGGCTTCGCCACCACCACCGCCTACGCATTGCTGCTGCTGCGCGGGCGCGTGCTCGAGCGGGACTGAGGCCATGTTCATCGAGCTTGCGGTCTCGGCCCTGGTGCTGCTCGGCGCCGCCTTCGCGCTGCTCGGCTCGGTGGCGCTGGTGCGGCTGCCGGACTTCTTCACCCGGCTGCACGGCCCCACCAAGGCGACCACGCTCGGCGTCGGCGCGACGCTGGCGGGCTCGGCGCTCTACCTCGCCAGCAGCGGGGACGCCACGGCGCGGGAGCTGCTGATTTCGCTGTTTCTGTTCATGACAGCGCCGGTGAGCGCACAGTTGCTGGCCCAGGCGGCACGGCATCTCGGTGTGCCCAGCCTGGCACCGGCCCCCGGGGAAGAGCAGCCGCGCACGCGCGCCGAGACCGATGCGAACGACTAGTGGAGCGTTTCTCCCAACTCTGCTTTCGTTGTCGTGGTCGTGGTCGTGATCGGCTATTCGACAACGACAACGACCACGACAACGACCACGGGCAGAGACTTCGACCTGGTTCCTCGACTCCGGCCCCACCCGGGTTGGCGCCCTGCAAAATTGGCTGAAACGGGGCACTAGTGCACGCCACCAGCGCCACGCCGCAGTGATCGCAACGCGGCTCCTTTGTTGCGTCCGTTACCCGTTGCGCCCGTTGCGTGAACCCCTTCGACGTTCGTCTCGTGACGCTGCGGCAGCGAGAGCTTGCCGCAGGCGTACTAGAGTATTGGCATCCCCCGCCGGAGACGACCTCGCCGCGAGCGCACCCCATGGCCGAGCACGCCGTCCAAGCCCTGCTGCACGCGGCCCGCATCCGGGTAGTGGCGGCCACGCTGGCGCAGCTCCTGCTGACGCTGGGCGTGCTGACCCTGGTGCCGGCGCTGGTGGCGCTGGTGCTCGGCGATGAGACGCTATGGCAGCGGCTCGGCCTCATGGCCGTCGCGCAGTTGGCGCTCGGGCTGCTACTGGTGCGGCTGCCGGGGGTGGACATCGCGCGCACCGATCTGCAATGGAACGAGGCCCTGGCCGTCACCGGTCTCGCCTTCACGCTGGCGGCGGCCGCCATGGCCTGGCCCCTCGCGGCCGCCGGCATCGACTTGCTGGATGCGCTGCTGGAGGCCGTCTCCGCCGTCACCACCACCGGACTCACGGTGCTGCGCGGACTGGACGGGACCGACGGGGGCGTGCTCTTCCTGCGCGCCTGGATGCAGTGGTACGGCGGGCTCGGCATCGCCGTGCTGACGGCGGCGCTCATCATGCGCCATCACGCCAGCACCCGCCGGCTGCTGGAGACCACCGGCGAGCGGCTCACCGCCGCCGGCGCCCGGCACCACGCGCGCACCGTGTTCGTGGTCTACGCCGTGCTGACGGTGCTGGCGGTGGCGGCGGTCTGGGCGGCCGGCGCGGGCGCCTTCGAGGCACTGCTCTATGCCTTGTCGGCAGTGGCCACCGGCGGCTTCGCCCCCAACGACGGCAGCCTGGCGCCACTGCCCGTGGCCGCATCCGGCGTACTGACGGCGGTCTCGCTGCTCGCCGCGGTCAGCCTGCCGCTCTACGCCCGTATGGCGGCACACGGCATCGGCAAGCTCTGGCGCGACGAGGAAGTCCGCACCCTGGTCGCCGCGGCGCTCATGACCTCACTGGCGCTGACGCTGCTCGGCATCCTGCAACAGGGACTCGACTGGCAAGCGGCACTCGGCCACGGCTTGGCGCTCGGCATCTCGGCACAGACCGACACCGGCTTCAGCACCACCGACGTCGCCGCGCTGCCGCCGGCGGCACAGCTCGTGCTGATCGTTTCCATGAGCGTCGGCGGCTGTACCGGCTCCACGGCGGGCGGAATCAAGATCATCCGGCTGCTTGTGCTGCTGCGCCTGGTGCAGCTTGCGCTGCGGCGCACGGCCATTGCGGAACGGGCGGTACTGCAGGCGCGCGTAGACGGCGAGCTCGTGGATCAGGACATGATCACCGGCGCGCTGCAACTGCTGACCCTGTGGCTCGCGGTGCTGCTTCTGTCCTGGCTCGCGTTCCTGCTGTACGGCCAGCCACCGCTGGCGAGCCTGTTTGAGGTCGCCTCCGCCACCGCCAACGCCGGCCTCTCCATGGGGCTCACCGGCGCCGAACTGGCACCCGGCCTGGCCGTCGTGCTCATCGCGGACATGCTGTTCGGCCGCGTCGAGATTCTGGCACTGCTGGTGCTGCTCTACCCACCCACCTGGATCGGCAGGAGGCGCAAGCTCTGATGCGAACCGCATTCATCGGCAGCAACTCGCTCACCGTCGCCACCGCGGAGCTGCTGCTCGCGGACGGGCACGAGGTCATCATGGTGGAGCGCGATCGCTCCCGCATCGACACCCTTGCCGACCGCCTCGACGCCGGCTTTGTGCACGGCGACGGCACCTCGCCCGACGTGCTGCGGGACGCCGAGCCCGAGAACACCGACGTGCTGTTCTGCCTGCTGGAGTCGGACCAGACCAACATCCTGGCGGCGCTCATCGGGCGCTCGCTGGGCTTCGCGCGCGTGGTGCCGCGGGTCAACGAGCGGCAGTTCCAGTACATCGCCACCGAGCTCGGCCTCGAGGACGCGGTGCTGCCGAACCAGGCGGTGGCGAATCACCTGCGCAACCTGCTCGGTGGCGAGAAGTCGCTGGAGCTCTCGTCGGTGATCCGTGACGATGCGACCGTGTTCAGCTTCGTCGCCGGCGAGAGCGAGGCCATGACCATCGAGGAGTTGGACCTGCCAGGGCGCACCCGCATCGTCTGCCTGTACCGCCAGCAACGCTTCCGACTGCCCGACGAGACGCGGCGCATCAAAACCGGCGATGAGATCATCCTGATCTGCGCGCGGGATCAGCTCGACGAGCTACAGCGGCGCTGGGGCGATCCGACGGAGCAGGACTGACCGGCCGCGGCAACCGCCGTCGTCGCACGCGTAGCCGCAATGGTCCTGCTTGACGGGCGCGCTCAGCCCTCCAGGCGATATCTGGCCCCGCAATAAGGGCAGGTGGCCTCGTGATCGGGGTCGTCCTCGATGGGCAGGTAGACGCGCGGATGCATGTTCCACAGCGGCGCGTCCGGCATGGGGCAGGACAGCGGCAGGTCCTTGCGGGTGACGATGCGCACCCCTTCCACGGGCGGGGGCGGCTGGCGACCGGCCTCGGCTGGGGTCCGGTCCTGTTTGGCTTTGAGCATGGAATGGGCTCCTCAGAGGTTTACAACGATTATTGTCCCGCGCGGGGCACGTGGCAGCGCCACGCTCGTGGGAGCGGCACTCTCGGTGCCGCGACCTGCCGCGACGTGCTCGATGCCGTGGGAGCGGCACTCTTGGTGCCGCGACCTGCCGCGACCAACCCGCCACGAGTTGGAGCACCATCCGCACCGCGATCTGTAGAACACGCGCAGCTTGCATCGCGGCGGGAACGCCGCTCCCACAACGGCGCTCCCGCGGGCCGGACGCTACACCAGCGTCAGCCAGTGCAGGTGCTCGGGGCTGCGGCCTTGCACGACATCGAAATACCGGGTCTGCAGCTGCTCGGTGATGGGGCCGCGGCTGCCGCTGCCGATGGCGCGGCCGTCCACCTCGCGGATAGGTGTCACCTCGGCGGCGGTGCCGGTGAAGAAGGCCTCGTCAGCGATGTAGACCTCGTCGCGGGTGATGCGCTTCTCGACCACCTTCAGGTCCATCTCGGCGGCCAGGGTCATCACCGTCCTGCGGGTGATGCCGTCCAGCGCGGAGGTCAGATCGGGCGTGTAGATGACGCCGTCGCGCACGATGAAGATGTTCTCCCCGCTGCCCTCCATCACGTAGCCTTCCGTGTCCAGCAACAGCGCCTCGTCGTAGCCGTCGCGCAGCGCCTCCTGAAGCGCCAGCATGGAGTTCATGTAGTTGCCGGTGGCCTTGGCCCGGCACATGACGGCGTTGACATGGTGCCGGGTGAAGGACGACACCTTGATGCGGATGCCGTACTTGATGTTCTCCTCGCCCAGGTAGGCGCCCCAATCCCACGCGGCCACGATGCCGTGCACCCGCAGGTTGTCCGCGCGCAGGCCCATGCCCTGGGACCCGTAGTACAGCAGCGGCCGGATGTAGGCGGACTCGAGCCCGTTCTCGCGCACCACCGCGCACTGCGCGGCATTCAGCGTCTCCTGCTCGAAGGGCACGCGCATGCCCAGGATGTGGGCGGAATTGAACAGCCGCTTGGTGTGGTCCGCCAGCCGGAAGATGGCCGGCCCGCGGTCGGTGGCATAGGCACGCACACCCTCGAACACACCCATGCCGTAGTGCAGCGAGTGGGTCAGGACGTGGGTCTTGGCCTCACGCCAGTCCACGAGCTCGCCGTCATGCCAGATCACGCCTTCGCGGTCGGCCATGCTCATTGTCATTCTCCTGCGAAAGAAGGGCCGAGGCGCAAGGGCCAAGGGCCGTTTGTACTGTAGATGGATCTCCAGAAGTGCGGCATGAGCCAGCACCCTGGCGGCCACACGACGCGAGCCCAGCGCAATCCCGTGACATGGCCCGCGGCTGCGGCAGGGGCGATCTCTCGCGTCGCCGGCGCTGAGCCCTCGGCGCTAGACACTAGGGCGCTAGGCGCTGCCCGCTTCAATCAGCCGCCGCCAGAGCCCCGCCACGGCATCACGCTCGGCAACGAGCTCCGTATCCGGAACAACCCCCGGCGTGTCCTGCAACGCGTTGCGGTGATAGGCCGTGCGCAAGGCCTTGTAGGCTTCGGTGAGCTCACCCGCGGCGTGGCCGGGCAGCAGCGCGAGATGGTCCAGGGTCTGGAGCAGGCGCACGTTGTCGGTCCAGTCCGTCAGCTCCGGGTGCTCGGCGGCCCAGCGCAGCACCGAGTATTGAACAATGAACTCGATGTCGGCAATACCACCACGGCCCTGTTTGAGGTCGAAACGGTCGTCGCGGGTCTTATCCAGGCTCGCGCGCATCTTGTCGCGCATGTCGCGCACGTCGGCGCGGAGCTTCCCGGGCTCGCGCGGCAGGCGGAGGATCGCGGCGCGAATCTTACGAAAGCGCTCGGCGAGCCTCCTGTCTCCAGCCACCGGGCGCGCGCGCACCAGCGCCTGGTGCTCCCAGGTCCAGGCCTCCTCGCGCTGGTAGCTGTCGAAGGAGGCCAGTGTGCGGGCGATCATGCCCTTGTCGCCGTCCGGGCGCAGCCGTGCATCGATCTCGTAGAGCACGCCGGAATACGTCGGCGTGGTCATGATGTGGATCATGCGCTGCGCCAGGCGCACATAGAACTGGGCGCCGCTGATGGGGCGCTGTCCGTCCGCATCGGGCTCGGTGCCGACATTGGCCAGGGCCTCGTCGTAAAGAAACACCAGGTCCAGGTCCGAGTTGTAGCCCAGCTCGATGCCGCCGAGCTTGCCGTAGCCCAGCACCAGGAAGCCAGGCTCGGCGAGCGCCGCCCCCGGCGGCCGGCCGTGCCGCTCGCTGATGTCGCCGAAGGCGATGGCGAGGCTGCGGCTGGTGGCCACCTCGGCGATCTCCGTCAGGTAGTCGCTCACCACCATCAGCGGGATCACGCCGGTGATGTCTGCCGCCGCGGTGCGCAGCTTGTTGCCCTGCACGAATTGGCGCAGCCGCTCCATGCGCTGCTCCAGGTCGTCGTCGCCGACCGTGTCGAGCAGCACGTCCAGCTCGCGCTCCAGGTCGGCGCGGCGCAGCGGCTCAAACAGTCGGCGCGGGTCCAGCAGCTCGTCCAGCAGCAGCGGCTGGCGCGCCGTGCGCTCGGCGAACCACGGGCTCTTGGCGCTGAGCCGCACTAGTTGGCGCAGCGCGTCCGGGTGCTCGGAGAGCAGCGCCAGGTAGGCGGTGCGCCCGAGCACGGACTCCACCACCGTCAGCACCCGCGGCAGCGCCAGGTCCGGGTCGTCGCTGTCGGCGACGGCGGCGAGCAGCACCGGCACCACCAGGTCCAGGTGCTCGGCGGCGCGGGTGCTCAGGCCCCGGCGCTTGGCGGCGTCGCGGAAGCGGGCGATGGCCGCGGCGGCCTCCGCCGGGTCGGCGAAGCCGTGCGCGGCCAGCAGGGACTCGGCCTCCGCCGGGTCCGGGCGGCCGATCCACAGGCCAGCCAGCGGGTGCTGGCCGGCGCCGGGCTCGGCGAAGATGGCCTCGAAGCAGCGCTGCACGCGCTGGCGGTGCGCATCCAGCACCGCCGCGAAGCCCGCCCAGTCGTCGAAGCCCATGCTGCGGGCGAGCCTGAGCCTGGCCTCCGGCTTGTCCGGCAGGACGTGGGTCTGGCGGTCCTGCCACGCCTGGAGGCGGTTCTCGGTGAGCCGGAGGAAGCGATAGGCAGAGGTGAGCGCGGCCACGTCGATGGGGCTCAGCAGACCCTTGTCGCCGAGCAGCTTCAGCACCGGCTGGATGGCGCGGATACGCAGCTCCGGCTCGCGGCCGCCGCGGATGAGCTGGAACGACTGGCCGACGAACTCGATCTCGCGGATGCCGCCCGGGCCGAGCTTGATGTTGTGCTCCATGCCCTTGCGCTTGAGCTCGCGGGCGATCATCACCTTCAGCGAGCGCAGCGACTCGATGGCGCCGAAGTCCAGATAGCGGCGGTAAACAAAGGGCCTGAGCTCCGCCATCAGCTCCGCCGCCGGCCCCGGCGGCCCGGCGATGACCCGCGCCTTGGTCATGGCGTAGCGCTCCCACTCGCGCGCCTGCGCCTGGTAGTAGCCCTCCATGGCATCGAAGCTCATGGCCAAGGGGCCGGCGCTGCCGAAGGGCCGCAGCCGGGTGTCCACGCGGAACACGAAGCCGTCCACCGTGACCTCGTCCAGGGCCTTGACCAGCCGCTGGCCGAGCCGGGTGAAGAACTGCTCGTTGCTGAGCACGCGCGGCCCGCCGCTGGTCTCGCCGCCGCGCGGGAAGGCGAAGATCAGGTCGATGTCCGAGGACAGGTTCAGCTCGCGCGCGCCGAGCTTGCCCATGCCCAGCACCAGCAGGCGCTGGCGGTGCCCCTCGGCGTCCCGCGGCACGCCTAGCTCCGCCTCGGTCCAGGCCGTGACCAGGTCCAGCGCGCGCTGCACGCAGGCGTCCGCCAGCGCGCTCAGGCTCTCCAGGGTCTCGTCCAGGGTCGCCCAGCCGGACAGGTCGCGCCAGACGATGCGCAGCATCTGCGTGCGGCGGAAGCGGCGCAGGGTGCGGGCCAGGCCGGGCTCGTCGGGGCTGTCCGGGAACAACGGCGCCAGCGCCTCGGCCAGCAGCCGATCCAACTCGCCGGCCTCGGGCGCGCGCTCCAGCGCGCCGTCGGCGAGCAGCGCCGCGAGCGTGCCGGGGCTGCGCACGGCGGTGACGGCGGCGAAGTCGCTCGCCGCCCAGACACGCGCACGGGCGGCGTGAAACTCGGCATCCTCGGGGACGGAGACGCCCTGCTCGGCCGCCCAGCGCAGCCAATCGGCCCAGTGCCGGTCCGCCGCATGGCCGTCGTCCGGCCGCCCGCCGGCGATGGGGCCATCAGTCATGCACGATCCCGTAGCGGCTGGCCATGCGGTGGCTGTCGCCGGGAGCGATGGTCACGGCGTCGTCGGCGGCGTTGGTGGTCTCGACACAGACCATACCCAGGTACTCCTCATCGCCGAAGTCGCCCATGTGCCGGGACTGCTCCACCCAGGGGTTCCAGACCACGGCGGAGTTGCTGCCCTCGCGGTCGATGTGGATCTGGCGGCCCAGCGCCGGGTCGTCGATGACCAGCCGCTCGGCGGTGTCCAGGTAGATGCGGTTGACCGGGCCGTCGAAGTTGATGGGGCCGGATTGCTTGATGCGCACGTCCACGGCCTCGCCTGCCGCGGGTGGCGCCGGGGGCCGATCCAGGTTGGTGATGGACGCCACCTTGTCGATGTACTCATAGCCCGCCAGCCCCAGCACCTGCGCGCGGCGCACGTCGCCGACGCGGAAATAGCTGTGCAGCGCCTGGGTGATGGTCATGGGCTTGTCGCCGGTGTTGCGGGTAATGAGGGCCACCTCCAGCGTCGGCCCCACCGTGACGGCCAGCTCCAGCGCGAAGCTGTGCGGCCAGAGGATGCGGCTGGTGTCGTCGTCACGGCAGCCGAGCCGCACCCGGGTGCTGCCGTCCACCCGGGATTCGGTGCCCAACAGCGTCCAGTGCCGGGTGCGCACGAAGCCGTGGTCGGGCCGGCCGCGCGGCTCCGGGTCCGGGCCGAACCAGGGCCAGCACACCGGCATGCCGCCCTTGATGGCCCTGCCGGGCTGGAAATACGCGTGCTCGCTCAGAAACAACAGGTCCTGCGCTTCGCTTTCCGGCCGGTAGCAGAGCACCTGCCCACCGTAGCCGCAGATCTCGGCACGGGCATGGTCGTTGTCGATACAGATCAGCGGGAAACCGCCGCGGCCGTCGCAGATGCTGAGCACACCGGCGATGCCGAACTCCTCGTTCGCCTGCGCGATGTCCATGGGGGCTCCTAGCGGCCAACGGGACCGCTGGTTGTCGATGCATGGATTAAGGTCAGATTGGGTCGATCGCGGCCGTCCTGAACCGCACCCGCGAGGGCACGCGCAGTATACCCGCAACCTGCCAGGCACCCACCCCGGGGCCACCGCCCCCCGGACCGCCGGGTTGTAATCGGCACCTTGGGGCCGCCGAGTTGCACTCGGCGCGTGTGCGAGGGCTGGATAGCGCAAATGCCCGGCCGCTGCCGGCAGCACGCGCATCCCAGCAGGCCGCCTGGCGGCGGCCGGGCCGAGTACAACTCGGCGCCCCCAGGACTCGGTGCCCCCAGGGCGCGGGTCAGGCCTGCAGCTCGTCCGGGGACGTGCCGCTGTTGGACTGGAGCATGCGCTCCAGACGCCCGGGGTCGTGCTTGACGATGTCGACGTACTCGTCCAGCAGCTCGGCCCAGCGGCGGCCGCCGTGGGCGCGGAACTTGGCGAGTGCCACGAGCAGCAGCTTGGCGGCGGCGCGCAGCTCGCGGTCGTCGCCGCCGCCGTAGTGCGTGACCAGCTCCCGGTACAGGGCCTCGACGCGGTCGGTGGGGCTCGAGTGCTTGTCGGCCATTGGAGTGCTCCGGCGCAATGCTTGGCCGGAGTATAGCCCCATGGCGTCATGTCCTGAGCGCGAGCAGCAGGCCGTCGCGGATGGGAAGTATGCTGCCGCTCCAGGTGCGGCTGTCGGCGATCGACCGGGTAAAGCGGCGGATGGCTTCAGTGGCGGGATCGCTGGCCCGCGGGTCCAGCACGCGGTTGCCCCAGAGCATGTTGTCGACGATGAGCACGCCGCCGGGGCGCAACTGGCGCTCGATGACGGGCAGCGAATCCGGATAGCCCTCCTTGTCGATATCGCTGAACACGAGATCGAACCCACCCGGCTGGCCCGCCAGCGCCGCAACCGCCTCGCCCACGTGGAAGTGCACCCGCGCGTCGAGGCCGAGCGCTGCCAGGTGGCGCCGCGCCTGGTCGGACAGGGCGGGGTCCCAGACGGTGTGGTGCACCTCGCCGCCGTCCGCGTGCGTCTCCTGTAGCGCGCGGGCGAACCAGGCGGTTGAGTAGCCGAAGCCGGAGCCCAGCTCGAACACCCGGCGCGCGCGCACCATGCGCGCCACCAGATAGCACACCTGCCCGCAGGCGGGGCCGATGATGGGGAAGCCCTCGGCGGCAGCCCGCGCTTCCATGGCGCGCAGCTCCGGCGGCCGCTCGGGCACCAACGTGTCGAGATAGGACTGCAACAGCGCGGGCAGCACGGTGTCGGACATGGTGGGCTCCGGTGCAGACGGGCGCGCACGCCCTGGTTCTCTCGGAGATTGCGGAGCCGCCGCCGACATCAAGGCGATCGGGCCCGGCGTGGCGCCACGCGGTACAATGCTGCACTGCACCATAAGTACCGACGCTCAGCGATACCCCAAGATGCTTGTCTACCTGCACGGCTTGAACAGCTCCGGCAACTCCGCCAAGGCAGCCCACCTGCGCGAGGCACTGGCACCACTGCCGGTGCTGGCGCCGGATTACCCGGCACATCGCCCGGACGCCGCGGTGGCGCAGCTCGAGGCGATGTTGGCCGAAACCCTGGCGGAGAGCGGCCCGCCCGTGCTGGTGGGAAGCTCCATGGGCGGCTTCTACGGCCGCTGGCTCATCGGCCGCCTGCCTTGCGCGCACCTGTTCATGATCAATCCGGCGCTGCGGCCCTGGGCGCAGCTCCGCGCCCACGTGGGGCGCGAGCAGGTGACCGCCGGCGGCGAGCGCTACCTGCTGACCCGCGAGGTGCTGGAGCAGACCCGCGGCTATGCGCCGGTGCGACCCTGCACGAACCTGAACGCGCCGACGACCCTGCTGCTGGACCTGGACGACGAGGTCATCGACCAGCGCGCCACCGCGGCGCTGTACCGCGCCTGCGCGCGGGTGCTGGCCTTTCCGGGCGGCGACCATGCCTTCCAGCACCTGGACGCGGCGCTGAACCTGATTCGGGATGTAGCGCTGCCGGCGGGTGTGGTCTAGGACACAGCGGTCCGCAACGGCGGACCGCGCTTCGAAATGGGTCAAGTATTGCTCGCAACGCCGAAATCGAGCGGATCGTAGTCAGGTTAGCGCAGCGTAACCCGACACTCGGCTCACCGACGCACATCGTCGGGGTACGCTATCGCTAACCCGACCTCCCATAAGGGCTGCCCATACCGGCCGCTCTGGGCGCGCCGGCGTGGGAGCGCCACTGCTTTTTGTGGCGCGATTGCGGCCGCGCGACTGCCTGCCGCTCGGCGGTTGTTCGGGGCGTGATGGGCTGCCTTGCCGCCGGTCGCGGCACCGAGAGTGCCACTCCCACAAGAGTGCCACACCTGGGTGGGCTGTCGCGCTGCGCCGGGACGGGCGCGCTGTTCAGCCGACGCAGATACGCGCGAGCGCGGCGCCGATCGCGGCGGGGACGCCGCTCCCACGGCGGACACGGACGGCGGCTAGCCGCTCACCAGCCGCCCAATGATGCGGAAGCCGGCGACGTAGGTGCCGATGGCGGAGCCGAGGCTGGACAGGATGAAGACGGTGAGGATGTGGGAGACGCGGTTGCGCCACCAGCCGCGCAGCGTGGTGACGTCGTCGCGCAGGCTGCCGAAGTCGCCGACGCTGGGCCGGCGCAGCATCAGCTCGGCGGCGCCGGCCACCATGCCGGCACCGATGGTGGGGTTGAGCGAGGTCAGCGGCGCCGCGCAGAAGGACACCAGCACCGTCAGCGGGTGCGCCGCGGCAATGACGGCGCCGAGCGCCGACAGCCCGCCATTGATGACGACCCAGTCCCAGACCAGGTTCCAGCCGAGCGCCGGGCTGCGGGTGAAGCCGTAGACGAAGACGCCGAGTATCGACGTCACCAGGAGCCAGGGCAGCGTGCGCCAGAGCCGCGACCGCGCCGGCACGTGGCTGAGGGCGGCGATGGTCGCGGCGGGATCAGCGTGGGCGCCCGCGGCAGCGCCCAGCGCGTCGGCGACGCCCGCCAGGTGGCCGGCGCCTAGTACTGCCAACACCCGCCGATGGCCGCCGCCGGCGATCTCCTGGCGCAGCCGTGCGGCCATGTATTGGTCGCGCTCCTTGATGAGGGGAACGTAGAGGTCGCGGCGGTCCTCGGCGAACTCGGCGAAGGTGGTCTCTAGCACGTCGCCCTGTTTCAGGCGCTCGATCTCCTCCTCGCTCACCTCGTCGCGCGACAGCATGCCGGCGAGCAGGCCGGCGAACAGGTTGAGCCGCTTCCACCAGCCGAGGTTGGCGGCGGCGCGGCGCAGCGTGACGCCGATGTCGCGGTCCACCAAGAGCACTGGCAGCCCGCGCTCATGGGCGAGCTCGATCGCGGCACGCTGCTCGGCACCGGGCTCGATGCCGAACTGTTCCGCGAGCCGCTGCTGGTAGGCGGCCAGCGCCAGGCTGGCCGCCACCACGTAGACGCGCTGCTCGCGGATCACCGCGAACAGGTCCATGCGGTTCAGCCGGTCCGGGTCGGTCAGGGACTCGAAGCGGCCCGGGCAGAGCTCCACGGCCACGGCGTCGAAGCCCCGCGCACCGTCATCGGCGGGCGCGAGCAGCGCGCGTACCTGCGCCACGCTCGCGCGGGAGACGTGGGCGGTGCCGAGCAGGTACACCTCGGCGCCGTTCACCCGGACACTCAACGCGGGCTCTGGCGGCGATGCGGTCTGGTGGGGATCGTCCTGGGAGTCGGGCACGGCGGTAGCGTCGTCGTTGCGGGCAAGCTGGGGATGATAGCGCAGCCGCGGCGCGCCCCGTAGCGGTGTCCAAAGGGGGCATTTGGCCGGTATGGACCTGGGGTTTATCATGACTCGCCGCCGCCCGGCCCAGCGCCCCCGCGGGCGCGCCGCAGCACCCCATCCACCACGCCAGCCCAGTCTTTCGTCCGCCATGCCGCGTCTACTCCGCCCCACCCTCCTGCTGCTCGCCGCCGCGCTGGCACTGCCAATGGCCGATCTGCCCGGCTGCGCCACCCTGCGGCAGGACAAGCAGGCGAGCGCCCTGCTCGACACCACCGACAGCTATCGCGAGGCGCTGCGCTGGGGCTACTGGGACACGGCGGTCGAGTTTCTGGACCCGGATGCCCGCAACGGGTTGGACACGAGCGCACTCGGCAACGTGCGGGTGACCGGGATCGAGGTGGTCCGTCCGGCCACCCTCACGCCGGAGCATCGTGCCGTCAGGCTGGTGCGTGTCGACTATGTGCTGGAGGATGAGCAGCGGGTCAAGCAGGTGATCGACCGCCAGGACTGGCGCTGGGACGACAGGCGCAAGGTCTGGCTGCTGCACAGCGGTCTGCCCGCCTTCTGAGGCCGCAGCGATGCACGAGGGTCAACAGGTCGGATTCACGCCGGCGGCGCGGTTCCTCCTGGTGGCCGGTGCCTTCGTGGTGGTGGTGGCTGGACTGAAGGCGGCCTCCAATCTGGTCACGCCCTTTCTGCTGGCGGTCTTCATCGCCGTAGTGATGGGGCCGCTGGTGCAGTTCCTGCGCGCCCGGCGCCTGCCCACCTGGGCGGCGATGCTGCTGGTGGTGGCGCTCCTGGTCGGCGCCGGGAGCGTTGTCGTCGCCCTGTTCACCGGCTCGCTGAACGCATTCAACGCCAACCTGCCGGACTATCAGTTGCGCCTGAAGGCCCTGACCGGAGACCTCATCACCTGGCTCAACAGCCTGGGCGTGCACGTGTCCCGCGAGGCGATGAACTCCCTGGTGGACCCGGCGCGGGTGCTCGGCCTCGCGGGCGACCTGATCCGCAGCCTGAGCGGCCTGCTCACGAACGCCTTCCTGATCCTGGTGACGGTCATCTTCATCCTGTTCGAGGCCAACAGCCTGCCGAGCAAGCTGCGCGCGGCGATGCGCTCGCCGGAGGCGTCGCTGCACGAACTGCGCGAGGTGATGCACACCATCAACCGCTACATGTTCATCAAGACCTGCACCAGCATCTTCACCGGGCTGGTGCTCTGGGGCTGGCTCAAGTACCTGGGCGTGGACTTCGCGGCCATGTGGGGCATGCTCGCCTTCCTGCTCAACTTCGTCCCCACCATCGGCTCCATCATCGCGGCGGTGCCCGCGGTGATGCTGGCGCTGGTGCAGTTGGGCCTAGACCACGCGCTGCTGGCCACGATCGGCTTCATGATCGTCAACATCGGCGTCGGCAACTTCCTGGAGCCGCGCATCATGGGCCAGGGTCTCGGCCTGTCCACGCTGGTGGTATTCCTGTCGCTGATCTTCTGGGGCTGGGTGCTTGGGCCGGCGGGCATGTTCCTGTCGGTGCCGCTGACGATGTCGCTGAAGATTGTCCTCGGCACCCACCCGCAGACCTACCCCATCGCCGTGATGCTGGGGCCCGCGGTGGAGGCCCGCGCCTTAGTGGCCGCGGGCCGCGAGGACAGCCTCCCCCTCACCGTCCCCCCGCTGGAGCGCGCCCGCGCGACCCGCGACCACGCCTGGCGAAACGGTCTGTCCTCATCATCCACCGCGCCGACCCGCAGCGATCCGCATGAACCCGATCATGGATAACCTGACGGCCCTGCTTGTCGTGCTGATCGCGGGGTGGCTGTGGCTCAACACGCTGCGCGCCCGGGAGCTCGCGCTGGCGCACGCGCGCCGCGCCTGCGAGCGCGCCGGGGTGCAGTTGCTGGACCAGGCGGTGGCGCTGCGCAGCCTGTCGCTACGCTGGACGCCGCAGGGGCTCCGGGTGCGCCGCCATTATGGCTTCGAGTTCAGCATCGCCGGCGTCGAGCGCCGCAACGGCCGCGTGGTGCTGCTGGGCTTGGCGCTGGAGCGTCTGGAGCTGGATGCCGACACGGACAGCGACGCCCCCGGCGACACGGGCGAGGCGCGAGATGGCGACACCGGACAGTTCGTGCCCTGATGCGTAGAGACCGTGAAAGTATCGCTCGCAACGCCGAAATCGAGCTGCTCGTACGGACGGCTATTTGACGATGCGGAGGTTGGGCCGGGAGGGCTTCTTGTCGCCGTCGTCGGACGTGTTGTCGGTGCCGGCCGTGGCGTCTGCGTCTGCGTCCGCATCCGCTTCGGCTTCCGGCGCGGCTGGCTCCTCGTCCGGAAACAGCATGCCTTGGCCATTCTCGCGCGCGAAGAGTCCGAGCACGGCCTGGGGGGCCAGCTCGATGGCAAAGGGCTTGCCACCGAAGCGGGCCGAGAAGCGGATCATGTCGTTGCCGATGTGGAAGCCGTGCACCGCCTGTGGTGCGACGTTGAGCACGATGCGGCCATCGTCGGCAAACTCCATTGGCACGACGGCGGACGGATGCTCTGCATCCACCATCAGATGCGGCGTCATGCCGTTGTCGATGATCCAGTCGTAAATGGCGCGAATCAGGTACGGGCGATTGGAAGTCATGACATTCACCGAACGGACGGTGAGGGCGTCCCGGCGCGGTTCCGACAGGCGGTCAGGTCAACGGTCAGGCCGGCGGTCTGGGCAGCCATCAGGCGACAGCCCTCAGGCAAGGTCCGCGACCATCTCCCGCTCCGCCTCCGAGAGGCTGCGCCGGAAGGATGGCCATTCGAAGATGCGGGTGCTGTATTCGGTTACCGCGACGGCAGTGGATGGTAGTTCCACGCCGAGCATCGGCAAACGCCACAGCAAGGGCGCCACCACGCAGTCCACGAGCGAGAATTCGTCGCTCATGAAAAAGGGCTTGGCGGCGAAGATGGGCGCCGATTCAGCGAGGCTCGCGCGCAGCGCCTTCCGCGCCGTGGCGGCGGTGTCCTCGTCGCCACGAGCGATCTGGCCCATCAGCGAGTACCAGTCGCGGTCCACGCGATACATGAAGAGCCGCGCATTGGCGCGCGCGACCGGGTCCACCGGCAGCAACGGCGGATGCGGGAAACGCTCGTCGAGGTACTCCATGATGATCTGGGACTCGTAGAGCACCAAATCCCGGTCCACTAGGGTCGGGACGGCCTCGTAGGAATTCGCATCTAGCACCTCGGGCGGCAGATTCTCCGCATCGACGTCCACGACCTCGATGTTGATCTTCTTCTCTGCCAGCACCATGCGCACGCGATGGCAATACGGGCATTGCGGATCGGAAAAGAGCGTCATCACACCTCGGCTCTCGGTAACCACCGGCATGGCATTGACTCGGCCCGTCTGGGTGCCGGCGGCCCAGGGGCATGCATTTACACAAGCGTCGCGTCGCTGCGCCGCACTAGGGCTGCGCTTCTCCAAAGGGTTTAAGGATACACCGATTCCACCCGCGCCATTCCGCGGGCGCAACACTCCCGTCACCGCAACGGCATCGGCGCCATGGGGCGCCTCCGCAGCGGCAGACATGCCGGCCGCCATCACACAAACCAAGAAAGCCCGCGCCACCCGGTTCAGAAACCGAGGCGACGCGGGCTCTTGGATCAGGCTCCGCTCAGGAACCGATCAGTGGACGTCCTTCCAGAACTCCTTCTTGAGGTAGTACGCGGCGATGAACATCAGGCCCAGGAACAGCAGCACATACAGCCCCAGGCTGCGGCGCTGAAGCTTCATGGGCTCACCGGCGTAGGTGAGGAAGTTGGTGATGTCCCGCACCATGTCGTCGTACTCATCGGGCGACAGCAGGCCGGGCTCCACCGGTTCCACGCCCACGACGTGCCCCTCGCTGCCATCGGTGGGCGCCTCACCGCCGGCATAGACCGGCTTCTGGACACCCTGGAGGTCCACCAGGGCGTGTGGCATGGCGACCTTCGGGAAGACCAGATTGTTGACGCCCCACGGACGCGTGTCGTCGTAGTAGAACGACTTCAGATAGGTGTACACGTAGTCCGGGCTGCGCCAGCGGGTCACCAGCGTCAGGTCCGGGACCGCGGTGCCGAACCAGTTCTGGCCGTCGTTGGGCTGCATGGCGTTCGTCATCAGGTCGCCGGGCTTGGCGTCGCCGAAGATCAGGTTCTGCTGCAGTTCCGCGGTGGGGATGTCGAGGTCCGCCGCCATGCGCTCGTAGCGCATGTATTGCAGCGAATGGCAGCCCATGCAGTAGTTGGCGAAATACTTCGCACCACGCTGCAGCGAAGCCTTGTCCTTGAGGTCGATGTTGGCTTGCTGCAACGGCGGCGCTTGTTCGGCGGCGTGTACGACGAAGGGCAGCAGCAACAGGGCGCCCGCGATAATCAGCTTTCTCATGTGGTCACCCTCTCCGGCACGGGCTTGGTCTTCTCGAGCTTGGTGTAGATTGGCATCAGCAGGAAGAACGAGAAGTACACGACGGTGAAGATCTGCGAGAGCAGCGTGTGCAGTTCCGATGCCGGCTGCAGGCCGAGGTAGGCCAGCACGACGAAAGACACGGCGAAGGCGGCCAGGAAGATCTTCGACAGGATGCCCTTGTAGCGCATCGAGCGCACCGGGCTGCGGTCCAGCCACGGCAGGAAGAACAGGATCAGGATGGCGGCGAACATGACCACGACACCCGGGAACTGCGACGCGGCAATGGGCGGCACCGCCCGCAGCATCGCGTAGTAGGGCGTGAAGTACCACACCGGCGCGATGTGCGGCGGCGTCTTCAGCGGATCTGCCGGCTGGAAGTTGGGCGCCTCGAGGAACAGATGGTGGAAATCGGGCGTGAAGAAGACCACCGCCGAGAAGATGGCGGCGAAGGCCACCAGCCCCATGATGTCCTTGACCGTGTAGTACGGATGGAACGGAATGCCGTCGGCCGGCGCCGTGTCGCTCCACTTGTTGCCCTTGGGGCCCTTCTTGATCTCGATGCCGTCCGGGTTGGTGGACCCCACCCGATGCAGCGCGACGATGTGCACGAACACGAGGCCGACCAGGATGAACGGCAGCAGGAAGTGGAACGCGTAGAAGCGGTTCAGGGTCGCGTCGGAAATGACGTAGTCGCCGCGCACCCAGGTGGACAGGCTCTCACCGATGCCTGGCACCGCGGAGAACAGGTTCACGATGACCTGCGCGCCCCAGTAGGACATCTGCCCCCAGGGCAGCAGATAGCCGAAGAAGGCCGTGGCCATCATGGCCAGGTAGATGACGACGCCGATCATCCACAGCAGTTCGCGCGGCTTCTTGTAGGAGCCCCACATGAGCCCGCGGAACATGTGCAGGTACACCAGGATGAAGAAGAACGACGCCCCGGTGGAGTGCATGTAGCGGATCAGCCAGCCCCAGTCGACGTCGCGCATGATGTATTCCACCGATGCGAACGCCTCCGTGGCGGAAGGCTTGTAGGACATGGCGAGGAACAGACCGGTAACGATCTGCAGCACCAGCACCACGAGGGCGAGCGAGCCGAAGAAGGCCCAAAAGCCCATGTTCTTCGGTGCATAGTATTGGGCGAGGTGCTCGTTCCAGGTGTCTATGACTGGAAAGCGCTTATCGAGCCAGCCCAGGAAGCCTCCCGGGGCTGGCTGAGCGTTAGCGGAATCTGAGCTCATTAGGCCGCTCCTTTATCCTCGCCGATGAGGATGGTGGTGTCGTTGATGTACTGGTACTTCGGCACCCACAGGTTGGTCGGCGCCGGCACGTTCTTGAGGACCCGCCCCGCGAGGTCGAACTTGGAGCCGTGGCAGGGGCAGTGCCACCCGCCCTTCCAGTCCGGCCCCAGATCGTCTGGCGCGAACTCCGGCCGGTACGTCGGCGAGCAGCCCAGGTGGGTGCAGATGCCGATGGCCACGAAGTACTTGGGCTTGATGGATCGGGTCGGATTCTGGCAGTACTCGGGCTGGTGCGGCACCGTGGAGTTCGGGTCCACCAGCTTCGGATCGTTGGTGGGCAGCGCGGCGAGCATCTTGTCCGTGCGGTTGACGATCCACACCGGCTGACCGCGATACTTGACACGCAGCAACGCGCCGTCTTCGAGCTTGCTCACGTCGGCCTGCACCGGCGCGCCAGCGGCACGGGCCTTGGCGCTCGGGTTCATGGAAGCGATGAATGGCACAGCCACGAAGCCAACGCCGACGGCGCCGAGGGCGCTCGTTGCGGCGATGAGCGTACGCCTGCGCTTGGGATCAGCTGGTTGATCCACGGCATGTGAATCCACTGTATCCACACCTTGTGCGTTCATAGTCGGTTAGACCCCCGCTGGGCCCGATGCAAAACACTCCGGCGCAAAGGTACGCCGGCGTCGTGGAAGCGTCGGGCGGCAAAAGAAAATCAGAATATCGGAAAGCTCTTCTCGACGAATCGCGCATTTTCCGCGATCCATCGCCGTCGGGTCAAGGAAAACCCTTTTCTGGCGCGGAAATGGCCGCCTTTTCAAGGGTCCCGGCAACCCGGCAGAAGAGACAACCATTGAACGAAAAAGTGCGCCCCGGGACGACGACAAAGCGCAAAAACCGCATGCTTGCCCAGTCTCGCGGCGCCGTCACGCCGGATTGTCGATGTCGATGAAGCGGTGCGTCAGCCCGAAGCGCTCTGCCAGATGGGCGCCCAACGCCTGCACGCCGTAGCGCTCCGTTGCATGATGCCCAGCGGCCACGTAGTCGAGCCCCAGCTCGCGGGCCTGGTGCACCGTCTGCTCGGAGATCTCACCGCTCAGGTACAGGTCCACGTCGAGCATGGCGGCTTGCTCGATGAAGCGCTGCGCGGCACCGGTACACCAGGCGAGGCGGCGCACCGGCCGGTCGATGACCGGCACGTGCAGCGGCCGCCGCCCGAGCCGTGCGGCGACCAGCGCCGCGAAGTCCGACCCCGGCAGCGCGGCCGGCAGCTCGCCGGTCCAGATAAGCTCGTCCTCGCCCGCCGCCTCGGCGCCGCCGATGCCGAGGACCTCGCCGAGCCGGCGATTGTTGCCGTACTCGGGGTGCCTGTCCAGCGGCAGGTGATACGCCAGCAGCGCCATGCCGGCGTCCAGCACGGCCGCCACGCGGCGCCCGTGCATGCCCACCAGGCGCGGATCTTCGCCTTTCCAGAACCAGCCATGGTGCACCAGCAGCGCGTCGGCGCCCTGCTCCGCCGCGGCCTCGATGAGCGCCAGGCTCGCCGTGACGCCGCTCACCAGCCGGTGCAGCGGGCGGCTGCCCGCGACCTGCAGGCCGTTGGGGCAATAGTCGCTCACTGCCGCTGCCCCAAGCAGGCTGTCACAGTAGCGGGCGATGTCGGTGCTGTCGGTCATCGGCTCATGCTCGCCTGGTGGTCTGTTGCGGGATGACGGCCGGCTCGCGGCGCGGGTGAGCGGCATGGACCGCACGGTCACCCGCCGCGGCATCCATGCGGGTGCCGCGGCAGCGTGCTAGCTTAACGGCCATGACCGATCGGCTCAAAATGCTCGTGGCCGGCGCGCTTGGCTTCGGCCTCGGCGCCACCGCCGTGCTCATGGCCACGGCCGTCAGCGGCCGGCTGGACGGCGCGGCACGGGCACCGGCCCCGCCCGGCCCGGCCGCGACCGCTTCATACGCGGAGGCCGTGGCCCGTGCGGCGCCGTCGGTGCTGCGCGTGTTCGCCCAGCACCGCGTGCCGGCGCCGAGCGCGGCCGAGGAGGACGCACCCCCGTCCGCAAAGCCGGCAACACCTCAGGCACCACCGGGCCTGAGCCGCGGCTCGGCGGTGGTGGTGTCGGATGACGGCCTCCTGGTCACCAGCGCCCACCTGGTGGCCGGCGCCGACGCCATCGGCACCCAGGTGCCGGACACCGGCATCGTGACGGCCGAGCTGCTCGGCATCGACATGGCCACGGACATCGCCGTGCTGCGGCTCGCCAAGCCCGCCGGTCCCGCCATCGGTCTCGGCGATCCGGCGCGGCTGCGCCCCGGCGACGTGGTGCTCGCCATCGGCAACCCTTTCGGTCTGGACCAGACCGTCAGCCTCGGCATCGTCAGCGCCACCGGGCGCACCCACCTGGGCCTCACCGAGATCGAGGACTTCATCCAGACCGACGCCGCCATCAACCCGGGCAACTCGGGTGGCGCGCTCATCGACACCAGCGGGCGGCTGGTGGGCATCAATACCGCCATCATGTCCGACAGCGGCTACTCCGAGGGCGTCGCGTTCGCGGTCCCGGCGGATCGCGTCATGCACGTGGTGTCCGAGATCGCCGCCACCGGCACCGTGGTGCGCGGCTGGATCGGCATCGGCGCCCGCACCCTGGACGCGACCCTCGCGCAACGCTTCGGTGTCCGCGCCCCCGGCGGCGTCTTCGTGACCCGGGTGCTGGAAGGTAGCCCGGCCGCGGCGGCGGGGCTGCGCGTGGGCGATGTCATCGTCAAGGCCGGGGGCCAGCCCGTCGCTTCCTCGCCGGCGCTACGCGAGGCGGTGACGGCAGCCGGCGCCGGCGGGGAGATCCTGTTGGACGTCTGGCGTGGCAGCGAGCGGCTCAGCGCACGCGTGCATACCCGCTTGCGGCCCGGCACCCACAGCACGCAGAGCGCGACGCCGGCCAGCGCGGTGGTCGAAGGCTGCGACGCCGCGGCCGCCGCCGGCTGCTGACCGCGCGGCGCCGGACGCGCTGGCGACGACGTCAGCCCCGGTGCGGATAGAGCGGCGCCAACGGCTCCGCGGCGTCGCCGTTCCCCGGCGATTGCGTGCGCGCGGCCACGAGGACGGCGGACACCGCCTCGGCCAGTTCCCCGCCGTTCCACTCGCCGGGGCTCGGGCCGTACAGGCTCGCCTCCAGACCCCGCACCGCCGCGCCCGCCCGGCGCCCGGCCGGTGTGCCCATGTCCGCGAAGCGCGCGGCAACGCCGCCGAGGCTGCTGGGCGCCGCCGGGCCATGGACATCCCGCACCAGCGCCAGCAGCGCCGCGGCCGCGGCACGGGCGTCGTTCACGCTGCAAGCGGCCTGCAGTTGCTTGCGGACGTTGCCGCGGCGCTCCCCGGTGCCGCCCGGCGCCACGGCGGCGGCGCGCGCGAGACTGCTGTCGTCGACGGTCCGCCCGGCGCCGGCACCACCTGCCCTGCCGAGCGGACCGCGGGCCCACGCCCTGCCGAGCAGGCCGGCCGCGCCGCGCCACCAGCCGGCGGCGCGCTGCCGCCGGCGCCATAAAAACAGACCGGCGCCGGCCACGAGCAGCACCGGCAGCAGCCACAGCATCGGTCGCCGTGTCGCGTGGAGCCGATCGGCCGGCGCCGGCACGGCGCCGCCGCCGGCAGCGGGCGCATCGGGGGCGGCCGCCGCGTCGGGCGCGGGCATGTTGCCGGTGGCGGAGCGCGCCTGATCCGGCGCCGCCGGCACGTCGGCGGCGTCCACCGTACCGGCCGCCGCGAGTTCCCGCGCCGGCACCACGGCAACCCGCTCCTTGCCGGCGTTGATGTCCCACCAGCGCAAGCGGATCTCCGGGAACTCGAGCGTGCCGCCGGAGGTGGGTATGACGCTGACGCGCTGGCGACTGACGCCGAAGAGCCGCTTGCCGTCGGTGCGGGTTTCGGTTTCGGGATCGTCGGGATAGACGCGCACGGAGGCCGGCGCCGACATCTCGATCTCGGGGATCTGCGAGCCGGCCAGCCCGGTGGCGGTGACGGTGAGCACCCGCTCCGCCGGCTCGCCGCGGGTCAGATGCGGCGGGTCGTGCGCCCAGGAATCGTCGATGGCGAGCGCCGTGGCCGGCAGCCAATTGGAGCCGGCAAGGCCCTTCGGTCGCGGCAGCACATCCAGGGTCAGCGCCCGCGAACGGGTCCGCACGGGCTCGCCGCGGTCGAACAGCCCGTTGCCGAAGCGGTCGAACACCGGGTCGCGGAAGAGCTGCGCCAGGCGGTCGCCACCGAAGGGACTGGCGGCGCCGGTGCCGGTGCCGCGCAGCTCGCCGGTGAAGGTCACGGGTGGGATGCGCAACTCGCCACTGCGCTCCGGGCTCAGGCTGAAGTGCCGCTCGATTACCTGGTATTGACGCCCATTGCGGTTGGCCTGGTACTGGACGTCGTCACCCAGGCGCTCCAGCACGGCACCGTCCGGCCGCGGGTCGCTGAGATCGCCACCCCGCAGCGGCAGCGCCGAGTACAGCCGCACCGTCACCGGCACCTGCTGCTGCACGTACACGGATTTGTCGCCAGCGGCGCCGACGCTGACTTCCACGAAGACGTCGTCCCCGGGGCCGCCGGAGGCACCTTGCGGCATCTCGCTGACGCTCAGCACCAATGACTTGGTCCGCTCGCCGCCCACCTCGACGGGCGGCACCTGGATGGTGCCGAGGCGCTTCGGCGACAGACTCACCTGCCAAGTCCGCGTGGCGCTCTGGCGGCCGTTGACGATTTCGATTCGGCTGCCGCTGCTGGTGCCGAGGACGTCGAAGTCCCGCTCCAGGGCGCTGAGGTCCGGCGTGCCGCCGCCAAGATCGTCCGACTCGATGGTGAGCGTGACGCTCTCACCCTCGTACACCTGGTCTCGGTCGAAGCGCGCGCTGACCGCGGCCGCCGTGACGCCCGACCAGAGCAGGAGCAGGGCAAGTGGCAGCGCCGCGAGGACGCGCGGCACGCGCTCGGCGGGGCCGAGGCGGCGCAGCAGACTGCAGTTCATGGTGTCACCTCCGTCATCGGCAGCGGCCGGCGGTGCGGCGCTGCAGGGCCGGCCGAGCACGCCTTCGCGGGGCCGGGCTCACCACGGGTTCTCCGGCGGACCGCCGCGCCCGTCCTCGGCGCGCATCCGGTATTGATACAGGAACTTGCGCCGCAGCAGGCCGGCCGGGTCGTCGGGGATGCGGCGCAGCCACTGGTCCGCCGCCTGGCGGCTCTCCAGGGCCGCGGTGTCCGGCGCCTCGGCGCTGCTACCCGCGGCCGCGGCCTGCTCCGGGGACTCCTTGGCCTGACCGCCGTGGGCACCGGCGGCGCCGGCCTCGGCACGATAGTCCTCGGCCGCCTGCGCCTCGCTGGCACGGCGTTGCTCGGCCTGTGCCGCGGCTTCGTCGTCGGGCTGCGCGTCTTGCCCGTTGTCGTCGCCGCTGGCGCTGCCAGCGCGCTGTTGTTGCTGCGCGGCATCCGGCTGGGCTTGCTTGCCCTGGGCCGACGGCGACGCGTCGTCGCCGGCCTTCTGCGTGTCATCCTGCGTGGCCGACTGTCCGCCCTGCGCGCCGGGGGAATCATGCTGGGCGCCTGCCTGCTGCTGGCCCTGCTGCTCCTGCTGCCGATCTTGCTCCTGGTTGGCCCCACTATCGGCCTGGCCGCCATCCGCGCCTGGACTGGGCTGCTGCCCGGATTGCCCCTGCGAGGACTGCTGCTCGGATTGCTGGCGGTCTGACTGCTGCGACTGCTGCCCTTGGGATTGCTGTTGGGGCTGCTGTTGACGCCGGCGCAGCGCTTCCTCGACGCGCTTACGGTTGTACAGGGCATCGGGCATGTCCGGCTGGCGCGCGAGCGCCGCGTCGTAGGCGGCGAGCGCGTCCTCGAGCCGGCCGGCGCGAGCCAGGGCGTTGCCGAGGTTGTAGGCGTCGTCGGCGGTGCCGCCGCCGGCGAAGGCGTCGGCGGCGGCCTCGTAGTCACCGAGGCGGTAGCGGGCGGCACCGGCGCGGGCCGGATCATCCGCCACATCGCGGGCGCGATCGAAGGCGCCCCGCTCGAGGGCGCTCGCGGCCTGTTGGTCGCGGCGCTGCCAGAGGTCGTGCCAACGCTGCGCGAGACCACCCGTGGCGGCAGGTGACGGCGCGGGCGCCGGCGCGTCCACCTGCTGCGCCAGCGCCGGCGCCGGTGCGGTGGCGCTGAGATTGAGCGCCACCAGCACGGGCAGCATCAGCCAGCCGCGGCGGAAGCCGAGCGCCGCCAGCGGCACCAGCGCCAGGGCGATCCAGGGCCCGAGCTCCTTCCAGATCTCCGCCTGCTGCGGGTGGTCGTCTCGGCGCACCTGCCCCATCGCGTCGCCGCGCAAGACCTGGCGCAGGTCGCCGTCGTCCGCGGTGATGGGCGCGTACTCGCCGCCACCGGCGCGGGCGAGCGAGCGCAGGGCACTGGTGTCGAGCCGGGCGATGACGGCACCGCGCGAGGTGCGCACGCCAGGCACCGCCGCGCCCTTCTGCGTGCCCACACCGATGACGGACAGCCGATGTCCGGCGCGCCGGAGGCCGGCCGCGGCCGCGCGCGCGCGCGCCCCGCCGGCATCATCGGTGATCAGCACGACCTCGCCGCCGCGCACGCCCGCCTGGTGCAAGAGCTCCTGAGCCCGACCGATGGCGAGGTCCGGCCGGCTGCCCGGTACCGGCATGACCTCCGGCGACAGCGCCGAGAGCATGCCGCGGATGGTATCGGCATCGTCGGTGAGCGGCGCCACGGTGAACGCATCCCCGGCGAAGGCCACCAGCCCCACCTGCCCGCGGTCGGCACGGCGCAGGATGTCTTCGACCTTGAAGCGGGCACGCTCCAGACGCGACGGCGCCAGGTCGTCGGCCAGCATGGATTGCGACAGGTCCAGGACCACCACGCGCGCCGCCGCGTCGTGGAAGGCCGGCACCTGTACGCGCTCGAAGGTCGGATCGGCCAGCGCCAGCACGGCCACCAGCCAGCCGAGGCCGAGCAGCGCCGGCAGCCAGCGCCGCCGTCGGCCGTCGGCGCCGACGGTGAGGGCCGCGAGCAACTGCGGCTCGATGACCCGCTGCCAGGCGCCGGCGCCGGACCGGACGCGCACCAGTGCGACCAGCAACAGCGCGAGCGGCAGCAACGCCAGGAACCAGCCGGGATGCAAAAAATGGAAATCAGCCGGCATCTTCACCTCCCGCCAAGGCCCGGCCGGCGCCGCGCGCCGGGCGGCGCATCGCCGCAAGCATCATCAGATCCACCGCCGCGTGAGCCCCGCCCGACCCGCAACGGCCACCGCACTCAACGCCAGCGCCGCCGCCAGCGGCCACGCGTAAAGCTCGTCCACGGGCCGCAAGATGGCCTGGTCGGACTCCACCGGCTCGAGCTCGTCCAGCATGGCGTAGATGGACTGCAGCTCCTCCACGTCCCGCGCCCGGAAGTAGCGCCCGCCGGTGGTCTGGGCGATGGCCTTCAGCGTCGCCTCGTCCAGCGGGTTGCGCCCCAGCGTGAGGCCGAAGGCGCTGCGTGGATCGCCGCCGACGCCGATGGTGTAGATGCGCACGCCCGCCTGCGCGGCCAGCTCCGCGGCCTTCAGCGGGGCGATGGTGCCGGCGGTGTTGGTGCCGTCGGTGAGCAGGATCAGCACCCGCTCGTCCGTCTTGGCGTCCCGCAGGCGCTTGACCGCGAGGCCGATGGCGTCGCCGATGGCCGTCTCGCGGCCGGCGAGACCGACGGCGGACTCGAACAGCAAGGTGCGGGCCGTGTCTCGATCGAACGTGAGCGGGGTTTGCGGATACGCCTGCTGGCCGAACAGGATGAGCCCCAGGCGGTCGCCCTGGCGGCGCTCGATGAAGTCGCCGGCCACCGCCTTCACCGCGGTCAGGCGGTCCACGACGCGCCCGCCGATGACCATGTCCTGCTCGCGCATGGAACCCGAAATATCCACCGCTAGCATCAGGTCGCGGCCGGACAGCGGCAGGGTCATCGGCTCACCCACCCATTGCGGGCGCGCCGCCGCCAGCACCAGCAGCCCCCAGGCCGCGATCCCGGCCCAGGCGGGCCAGCGGGCACCACGTGCGCCGGGTCGGCGCTCCTCGATCAGCGCGGCAAAGAAGGGCACGCGCAGCGCACCGCCGCCGCCCGTTTGCGCCGGCGGCAGGGCGCGGCGCACCAGCAGCGGCAGCGGCAGCAGGGCCAACGCCCACGGCAACGCCAGGGTCCAGTTCATAGGTTCTGCCTCAGCCAGCGGCGCGCGAGCGCGATGAGGGCGGCGGCGTCGCAGTCCTTCTCCCGCGCATAGGCGCCGTCGTCCAACACGCGTCCGGGGCCGTGCGCGAAATCGCCCGCGCCGCCGGTGCGGTCCAAGAACGCGAGCCAGCCGGAGCCGGTGAGCGCCGCCACATCGACCCGGGGAAAGCGGTTGAGTGCCGCCCGCTTGAGGAGCGCCGACACGGCGCCCAGCAACTCGGGGCCGCAACCCGCCGCCGGCAGCGCGTTCAGCTCGGCAATGATCCGCTCGCGCCGGCGCCGCGCCCGCCAGGCGGCACGCAGCCGCAACGCGGCTGCGCCCAGCGCCACCGGCACCAGCACCGCGAGCAGCCACCAGCCCGGGGCCGGCGGCCACAGTGGCGGGGAGCCCGGCAGATGGATGTCGTGGAGGTCGAGCTGCGCCACCTGCCCCGGCGCCGCCGGCGCGTGCCCCGGAACGGATGTGGATGCCGCCGGTTGCCGGCCGCCGGTGGCAGTGGGCGCGGAGCCGGCGGTGACAGACGGGTCAGGGGCGCTCACGCCGCCGACTCCCGCTGCCCGGTAGCGGCCGTGGCGCGCATGCGTCGCTGTGCCCGCGACAGCTCGGTGAGGATCGCGGCCGGATCGGCGTCGGTCATACACCGCACCAGCGGCACGCCATGCCCCTCCGTGAGCGCCTCGACGGCCGCCTGATGGGCCGTGAAGTGGGACTGGTAGCGGGCGCGCTCGCGCCGATCGACGGCATCGAACAGGCCGCGGCGGTGCCCGTCGCTGATCGCGTAGCGCCCGGGGGGTGGCGGCGCGAGCTCCAGCGCGTCCAGAATCTGCACGGCCAACAGATCGCTATGGCGGGCGAGGCCCGCCAGGTGCCGCTCGCTGTCCGCATCCAGCCGGTAGAAGTCCGATAGCACGAATACCAGGCTGCCGGGTCTGCTGACCCGGCGCAGCCGCACCAGCGCGTCGCTGAGGCCACCCGGCGCGTGCGGTCGCTCGCTGCCGACGGCGTGGAGCAGCCGGCGCGGGTCGCCGGCATCTACCAGCGCCCGGATCAGCCGCATCTGCCCGCGGCGTCCGCCGCGGGGCGAGAGCTCGGTGTGGCCGCCATTGAACAGCAGCGCACCAATGCGGTCGCCGCGGCCCACCGCCGACCAGCCGATGAGCGCCGCGAGCCGGGCGGCCTGAACCGACTTGAACACGCCGCGGCTGGCAAAGAACATGCTCGGACCGAAGTCCACCAGCACCACCACCGGCCGCTCGCGCTCCTCGTCGAAGACCTTGACGTGTGCATCGCCGGCGCGGGCGGTGATGCGCCAGTCCATGTTGCGGATGTCGTCACCGTGCACGTAGTGCCGGGACTCGCGGTAGTCCATGCCGCGACCGCGGTAGCGCGAGCGATGCGCGCCGGCCAACGCCGAGCGCGCCGTACCGGCGCGCTGGAGCCTGATGCGCTCGGCGCGCGCGCGCAGCCCGATCAGGTCGTCGGCGTCGACGCGGATGGCGGGGTTGTCGATTGGCGGCGTCATTGCGTCTTGCGTTCAAACGGCGGGCACCTGCCGGATCAGTTCGGCCACGAAGCCGTCCGGGTCCATCCCCTCCGCTTCGGCGGCGTAGCTCAGCAGCACGCGGTGGCGCAGCACATCGAAGGCGACCGCATGCACGTCCTCGGGGGTCACGTACTCGGCACCGCGCAGCCAGGCGTGGGCGCGGGCGCAACGGTCCAGTGCTATGGTGGCACGGGGGCTGGCGCCATAGTCCACCAGGCGGGCCAGGTTCAGGTCGTAGGGGGCCGGATCGCGGGTGGCTAGAACGAGTTGGATCAGGTACTCCTCCAACCGCTCGGCCATGTGCAGGTCCATGACCTCGTTGCGGGCGGCGTGGATCTGCGTGTGGCCGATGAGCGGCTCGGCATCATCGCCGGGACCACGCAGCCGGCCGCGCGCCTCGGCGCGGGCGATGTCGAGGATGCTGCGCTCCGCGGCCGGGTCCGGATAGTCCACGCGCACGTGCATCAGGAAGCGGTCCAGTTGCGCCTCCGGCAGCGGATAGGTGCCCTCCTGCTCGATGGGATTCTGCGTCGCCATCACCAGAAAGGGCTCCGGTAGCGGATAGGTGTGCCCGCCGACGGTGATCTGCCGCTCGGCCATGGCCTCCAGCAGCGCCGACTGCACCTTGGCCGGCGCGCGATTCACCTCGTCGGCGAGCACGAGGTTGTGGAACAGCGGCCCCCGCTGGAACTGGAAGCTGCCAGTCTCGGCGCGGTACACGTCGGTGCCGGTGAGGTCGCCGGGCAGCAGGTCCGGCGTGAACTGCACGCGCTGGAAATTGCCCTCGATGCGTGCCGCGAGCTCCTTCACGGCCGTGGTCTTGGCAAGCCCGGGCGCACCTTCGACCAGGAGATGGCCGTCGGCGAGCAAGGCGATCAGCAGACGCTCGATCAGCGCATCCTGACCGACGATGCGCCCGCGCAGGTCCGCCCGCAGGCGTGCGAAGGCGGCCTGGTTGGGGGTCGTTGCGGTGCCACCCGCGGGCGTCGCAGCGGGGGCGGCTTGGGGTTCGGGAAGGCTCATGCTGACTGGACCTCGTTGGGGTCTCGCTGGGGGCCGGCACCATCGTTGGCACCATCGTGCTGTCGGCAGTGCCCCGTCTCCTGATGCCGGCGCTTCGAGTGTACGATTTTGCGGTGGGATGCCTTACTCGGAAACGTCCGCGGCGTTACCGCTTGTTCATGCGGGCGCCCCGTGCTTCCCGCACCGCTATACTGGGAAGTAATGCACACGCGGTGGACGCCTCCCATGTCTACTGACCAGCGCTTCCGCCCGCGATGCCCGAGCCGCTGTCAACCGGGCGCCGCACGCTGTCATGGGGCCGTCGCGCGACACTTTCACCTGGTGCACGGAGCATCGACCGGCCACGGTTCCCGCGGACGCGCCAGCGTGCACCCCGGCGAGCATCGAGCCAGCACGCATGCTGGACCCCATGTAGGATCCCAGGCAAGACCCCACGTCATACCCAGCGCACTGGCACGGCCGACCGGCGCAGCTCGGCTACCGGTGCAACCCCCGACACAAGCCCACCCCCGGGCACCCACCGCGACCCGGGGCGGAGCACGCTGATGCACATGAGTCAGACACATCAACCACCTGCGGCGGGCACTGACACCGCCGCCACACTGTCCTCCACACCGCCGCTGATGCGCAGGTTGCGGGAGCACACCGCGCCCACCCACAGGGCCACCGAGGCGCTGCCGCTGATGCGCCACGTGCTCACCGATCACCCCACCGCGGCAGGCTACGCCGAGTACCTGGCCGCGCTGCAGGGCGTCTATCTGGCCGTGGAGCCCGCCCTGTACGCGGCCACGCCCGCGTCCGTGATCACCACGCTCGGCATCGAGCCCAAGCTGCCCGCGCTGCAGCAGGACCTGCAGGCGCTCCTGGGTGCAGCACCCGCCGCCCCGCCACCGCGGCCGGCCCCGGACACCCGCGCCGCCGTGCACCGGCTCCTGAACGGCCCCGCCGAGTCTCGCGTCGCCGCGGCACTCGGCGGTCTCTACGTGCTGGAAGGCGCGACGCTGGGCGGGCAGGTAATCGCCCGGCACCTGCGGGCGCAATGGCCCCCGGGAGTCAACTTGCCGACTGCTTTCCTGGAGTTTCGGCTCGAGCACCCGGGTCTTGGCTGGCGCGGCTTCGGCGCGGCGCTCGACCGCTGGGCGGGGCGGCATCCGGGCAGCGACCGTGCGATACTCGATGGCGCCATGGGCGTCTTCAGGCTCATGCACAAGGCATTTGCCGACGTCGACCCATCGACGAACTGCAATCGCTGATTCCAGGGCTCATTCCGGCGCTCAATTCCGGCACGGGTCCCGGCGCGTGTCCCAGCCGGCGCGCCGTCAGTGCTTGCGGCGCGCGACTTGAACTCGCACCCTCCCCCAACAGGCCCAACGACGACGAGGCCCGATGACCACACTGGACCCAGGTTTCATCGACGCGTGCGAGCGCGAGGCACTGCATCACATCGGCGCCATCCAACCCTATGGTGGCCTGCTGGGCGGACGTAGCGGCGATGCCACTATCCGCTGCGCCAGTGCCGACCTGGACACCTGGCTCGGCGTCGGCACCGACCGGGCGCTGGGTCAGACCCTGCGGGGCCTGCTCGGCCAGATCGGCAGCCGCACCGGCGCCGAGGCTGGCGCGCCGCCACGCCCGGAGCAGCTCGACGACTTGGACCAGGCCCTCGCCGAGCCGCCCGAGGCGCGCCGCGGACACGCCGAAAAGCTGGTGCTGGTGGACCTGGTTGCAGGCGCACGCGGGCCGCTGGACGCAATCCTTTCCCAGACCGCCGAGGCCTGGCTGCTGGAGCTGGAGCCAGCGCTGCCCACCGACCAGCAGCAACACGCCCTGCGGCCGGTGGCGCACGCCCTCTACCGCATGCCTCGTACGCAGCGGGAGTGGGAGGCCCACTGCCGGCTGCTGGCGGAGCAGATGCAATTTCTGAGTGGCTTCGAGCGGGTGATGGTGTACCGCTTCCTGCCGGATGGCTGCGGCGAGGTCATCGCCGAGGTGGCCGCACCCGGTCTGGCCCCTTACCTGGGTCTGCGCTACCCCGCCTCGGACATCCCGCAGATCGCGCGCGGGCTCTACCTGGCCAACCGCCACCGACAGATCCCGGACGTAGGAGCCCTGCCCGTGCCCATCGTCGCCGAGCCGGGCTTCGAGCCGGACCTGAGTCTCTCGGACCTGCGCGCGGTGTCGCCGGTGCACATCGAGTACCTGCAAAACATGGAGGTCACGGCGTCGCTGTCCTTCTCGGTGGTGCTGAACAACGACCTCTGGGGACTCATCGCCTGCCACCACCACGAGCCGCGGCCCGTGCCGCTGCAGTTGCGCGAGCGTTGCGCCGACCTGGTGCAGGTGTTCACGCTGGGGGTGTCCGGCCACCAGACCAACCTGCGCCTGGCGGCGGTCAGCGACAGCGACCGCGACATCGCCCGGCTCGCGGCGGGCATCGCCGAGCTGGAGGCCGGCGGCGACCAGGATTTCCACATCGGGGACGCCCTGCTGGCGTTGGTCCAGGCGGACGGCGCAGTACTCGCCGACACCCACGCGGGCCTGGTCGCCACCTTCGGCCGCACGCCGGACCCGGCGGAGCTGGACGGACTGCTGCAATGGCTTGCGGACGAGCATCCGGAGCCGCTCTATGTCACCGACGCGCTGGCCGCGGAGTACGCACCCGCCGCCAGCTACCAGCGCGACGCCAGCGGGCTGCTGGCGGTTCGCATCGGCACCTACCGCGGTGCCGAGCGCGTGGAGCGCAGCTTCGTCTGGTTGCGCCCGGAGCAGCCGCAGACGGTGTACTGGGCCGGCGACCCGCGCAAGAGCACACTGTTCGACGCTCAGAGCCAGACGCTCTCGCCGCGCAGCTCCTTCGCTGCCTGGTTGGAGACCAAGACCGGCTGCGCCGAGCCCTGGAGCGACACGGTGCTGTTGAGTGCAAAGAAGTTCCGCAGTCTGCTGCTGCGGCAAATGAACGCCGATCTGCTGCGCGACTGAGCTCCTTGGCGTGACCGAGCGTGCCGAACCGACGACCGGGCGCGCCGGTGCCCCAGAGACCGCCAACAGCCCCGTTGGCGGTCCCGCCGGCGGCGAGCCCGCGGCCCACCACCGGGAGCAACAGCCCTTGCCGACCCAAAAGCGCGGCCGAGGCCGCGGGCTCAGGACCTTCGCCAAGGCGCTCGCCGCGGTCATCGTCGTGCTGGCGCTGCTGTCGGTGCTGGTGGTGGGCCTGCTGCGCTGGCTGGACCCGCCCACGTCGGCCTTCATGCTGGAACACTGGGCCGCCGCCACCTGGGCCGGCGAGCCCAGGCCCCGCGTCCACCACGAGTGGGTGGACGCCGACGCCATCCCGCCGGCCGTGGCGCTCGCCGCCGTCGCCGCCGAGGACCAGCGCTTTCCGCAGCACGGCGGCTTCGATCTGGTGCAGGTGAAGAAGGCCTTGGCCGATTTCGAGGCCGGCGGGCGCCTGCGCGGGGCCAGCACCATCAGCCAGCAGACCGCCAAGAATCTCTTCCTGTGGCCGGGCCGGGACCCGGTGCGCAAGGTGCTGGAGGTCTGGCTCACCTGGGTCATCGAGACCCTTTGGCCGAAGCAGCGCATCCTCGAGGTTTATCTCAACATCGCCCAGTTCGGGCCGCACACCTTCGGCGTGGGCGCCGCGAGCTGGCGCTTCTTCGACCGGCCCGCCGTCGCCCTCACCGCGACCGAGGCAGCGCAGCTCGCGGCCGTGCTGCCGAATCCGGAGCGCTACCGGGTCGAGGCGCCGTCCGCCACGGTGCAGCGTCGCACCCGCTGGATCTTGCGGCAGATGCGCCAGCTCGGCGGCACCCGCTACCTGGATGGCGTGTGGCCGGCGGCTCACGGTACAGGGTGAGACCTCGCAAGCGCTTCGGCATGCATCATCCCACGCGACCGGCGGGACGCCGGCGCTCCCAGGCGCGCCCCCACAGGCGGCCAACGGGAGGCAACGCCATGGGCCCTCGGCCCTCGGCCCTTCTTCAAAGGCATCCAGGCCGCCACCGCAGATCCAGCGTATAGGGATGCTCGCCGGCGGGCTCTTCCGGTGGCGGATCGATGTCACCGGGGGTGTGGCCCATGACGCGGAAGCGGGCGATGCGCCGGCTCTCGGCCTCATAGCTGTTCACGGGGAAGCGCTCCTCGGCACGGCCGCCAGGGTGGTCCACGTAGTAGGTGCAGCCGCCGAGACTGGCACGGTTCCACAGGTCCACGAGGTCGAACACCAGCGGGTTGTGCCGCGGTACGGTGGGATGCAGGCCGGATGGCGGGTTCCAGGCCTTAAAGCGGATGCCGGCGACGTACTCGCCGCGCCGCCCGGTGGGCCGCAGCGGCACGCGGCGGCCGTTGCAGGTGAGCGCATGGCGCTCGCCGAGCATGCCGTCGAGCTTCACTTGCATGCGCTCCACGGCGCTGTCGACGAAGCGCGCGGTGCCCTGGGCGGTGACCTCCTCGCCCAGCACGTGCCAGGGCTCGATGGCGCCGCGCAGTTCCATGCGCACGCCATTGGCGGCAATCATGTCGCCATAGTGCGGGAAGCGGAACTCGAAGAAGGGGTCGAACCAGGCCGGGTCGAAGGTATAGCCGGCGCGTTGCAGGTCGCACATCACGTCGTTGAAGTCCTGCCGGACGAAGTGCGGCAACAGGAACCGATCATGCAGCTCGGTGCCCCAGCGCACCGGCGAGCGGGTGTAGGGCTGCTTCCAGAAGCGGGCGACGAGGGTGCGCAGCAGGAGCATCTGCGCCAGGCTCATGCGCGCATGCGGCGGCATCTCGAAGGCGCGGAACTCAACCAGACCCTGCCGGCCGCTCGCGGAGTCCGGCGAGTAGAGCTTGTCGATGCAGAACTCGGTGCGGTGGGTGTTGCCGGTGACGTCCACCAGCAGGTTCCGCAGCACGCGGTCCACGATCCAGGGCTGCTGCTCGCCGACGCGGCCCTTGGGCATTTGCTGGAAGGCGATGGCCAGCTCATAGAGGCTGTCGTCGCGGGCCTCGTCCACCCGCGGCGCCTGGCTGGTGGGGCCGATGAAGGTGCCGGAGAACAGGTACGACAGGCTCGGATGGTGCTGCCAGTAGGTGATGAGGCTCTGCACCAGGTCCGGGCGGCGCAGCAGCGGGCTGTCTGCCGGCGTCGGGCCGCCGAGCGTGACATGGTTGCCGCCGCCGGTGCCGGTGTGGCGTCCGTCGAGCATAAACTTCTCGGTGCCGAGCCTGCTGAGCCTCGCCTCCTCGTAGAGGATTTCGGTGTCGCGCACCAGTTCGTCCCAACCGTAGGCGGGGTGCACGTTCACCTCGATGACGCCCGGGTCCGGCGTGACGGCCAGCTTGTTGAGGCGGTGGTCCCGCGGCGGCTCGTAGCCCTCGACGATAATCTTCAAGCCCGTCTCCGCAGCGGTTTCCTCGATGCGCTCCACCAGGTCCAGCCAGTGCTCCAGGTGGGTCAGCGGCGGCATGAAGCAATAGAGCCGGCCGTCGCGCACCTCGATGCACAGCGCCGTGCGCACCAGTTCGGCGGGGTACTCGTCTGGCAGCGTCTGTTGCTCAGCGACCGGCTGGCGGTGGTCCTCGGCGAGCGTCGCGCGGCCGTAACGGCGGGCGGTCTGCTCCGGGCGCGAGCCCTGCTCCTGGAAGGGCTCGCGGGGCTGGTCCGGCTCGACGATGCGCCCGTAGCGACGGGCGATCTCGTCACTTTTCGCGTCGTAGCGCGGCGCCAGCGGCGCGACGGGCTCGAACGGGTCGCGCTCCGGATGGGTGTCCAGCTCCACGTCCGGCACATAGGGCAGCGCGTCCAGCGGCAGCCGGAAGCCCATGGGCGAGTCGCCCGGCATCAGGAACAGATTGCCGTCGCGCAGCGTCCACTTGCCGCTCACCCAGCCGCCGCCCTGCTCGCGGTCCGGAAGCCCCGCCCAGCGCAGTGGCAGCGCGTAGCCGACGGTGCGCTCCAGCCCCTGGCTGAAGATGCGCGCGACCCTGGCGCGCTCGACGGGATCCTTCAGCTTGTTGTCGAAGGGGTCCACGTTGACCGGCAGCCGCGCCTCCTTCCACAGGTAATAGAAGACGTCTTCAAAGGCGGGCTGGGCGTGCTCGGGCTCGACGCCAAGCTTGTCCGCGAGCGTGCGGATGAAGCGCTCGGCATCCGGTGGCTCGTTGCCGTAAGTCTCCTTCTCGTTGCCGAACCGGGTCTCGTCCTGCCACACGGGCTCGCCGTCCTTGCGCCAGTAGCAGGCCAGCGCCCAGCGCGGCAACTGCTCGCCCGGATACCACTTGCCCTGGCCGATGTGCAGCATGCCGCCCGGCGCGAAGCGTCTCCTCAGCCGCAGCAGCAGGTCTTCGGCCAGGAGCTTCTTGGTCGGTCCGAGCGCGGCGATGTTCCACTCGGCGCCCTCCATGTCGTCGATAGAGACGAAGGTGGGCTCGCCGCCCATGGTGAGGCGCACGTCGTTCTCGCGCAGTTCCGCGTCGACCTGGTGGCCGAGGCTCTCGATGGCCGCCCACTGCTCGTCGGTGTAGGGCTTGGTGACGCGTGGGTCCTCATGGATGCGCTTGACCCGATTGTGGAAGTAGAAGCTGACGTCGCACTTGTCCGTGGCACCGGTGATGGGCGCGGCGGAGATGGGGTCGGGCGTGCAGGCGAGCGGGATGTGGCCCTCGCCGGCGAAGAGCCCGGAGGTGGGGTCCAGCCCGAGCCAGCCGGCGCCGGGCACATAAACCTCCGCCCAGGCGTGCAGGTCCGTGAAGTCGCGCTCCGGGCCACTCGGGCCGTCCAGCGCCTTCACGTCCGGCGTCAACTGCACCAGGTAGCCGGAGACGAAGCGCGCCGCTAGCCCTAAGTGCCGCAGGATCTGCACCAGCAGCCAGCCCGTGTCCCGACAGCTGCCGCGGCCGAGCGTGAGCGTCTCCTCGCAGCTCTGAATGCCCGGCTCCATGCGGATCACGTAGCCCATGTCCTCGTTCAACTTGCGGTTGAGGTCGACGAGGAAATACACGGTCTCACGTGGCGTGCGGTCGATCCCGGCCAGGTAGCGCTTCAGCAGCGGCCCCTGCTCCTTGATCTCCAGGTAGGGCGCCAGCTCCCTGGTGAGTTGGTGATCGTAGCCGAAGGGATAGTTATAGGCATGCTCGTCGACGAAGAAGTCAAACGGGTTGATGGTCACCATCTCGGCGACGACGTCCACCTCCACCCCGAGCTTGCGCGCCTTCTCCGGAAACACGAGCCGCGCCATGTAGTTGCCGAAGGGGTCCTGCTGCCAGTTGATGAAGTGCTGCTCCGGCTCGATGCGCAGCGAGTAGGAGCGGATGGGCGTGCGGCAGTGCGGCGCCGGGCGCAGCCGGATGCTGTGCGGGGCCATGCCCACCGGGCGGTCGAATCGGTATTCGGTCTTGTGGTTGATCGCGACGAGGATGGACATGCGGCGCTGGCTCCGGGACAGCGGGAGTGGAAGAAGGCATTGGCGCTTACTCTAGCGCCCTGGCGTTGTGCTGAGCAGCAAAAATTGTTCCGGGTGCTCGAAGCAAGCCCGATCGTCGGCGGCGTAGGGAATCAGGAAAGCGTTGCCTGTGCAGCGCTGCGACAAATGCCGAATCCCAGAATATTCTTGTCGACCCGGTTCAGTCGTGCTGTACTCGCAAGATTACATCGCAACACGTGAGGTTCACGATGCCGAAAGGTACCATTTCCGTGCGCCTGGACGACAAGACCCTGGAGCGTCTGAGCGCCATCGCAAAGGCGACGGGGCGCTCACGCGGCGCCCTGATGTCGCATGCGATCGAGCGGTATGCCGAATCCGAGGCCTGGCAGGTGGCGGCGATTCAGGAAGCGATGAGCGTACTCTCCCGCGCAGACGCCGACCTGGTCGATCATGCGACAGTGGCCAAAGAGCTGGACGCCTGGGGCACCGACGGCGAGCCCACAATGGCTGAATGAAGATCAAATGGCACCGGCTCGCCCGGCAGGACTTGCGGCATGTTCGTGCCTACATCGCGAGGGACAACCCAAAGGCTGCCGCCAACATCGCTCGATGCATTCGCACGGCCATCGAGCGCCTGCCTGACAATCCTGCCCTGGGCCGACCGGGACGCGTCATCGACACCCGCGAGCTAATCGTGACCGGAACGCCGTATCTCGTGCCCTACACCGTCGCCAATGACGAGATCGTCATTCTGCGTATCCTGCACGGTGCGCAACAGTGGCCACCGGACAGCAGCCGTTGAGGATGCAACGCGCGGTTCCTGCTTGGCCGCGCCGAAGACGGACAGCTGAAGGGCCTCGATGTCGCGGCGCGCGCGCCGGCCAAGGCTGGCGTTAGGCGCCCAAGAGATGGGCACGCTGCGCTTTGCCCATCCTACGGCCTACAGCCTGCGGATATTCCGCGACCGGGCTCCGTCGTTGTCGTTGTCGTCATTCGGAGTCGTAGTCGAAGATCCACACGGTTTCGACCACGATCACGACAACGACAACGACAACGACAACGACAACGACAACGACCTGAGATGGTCTCGGGACTTGCGCGCCGAGACACTAGCGATCGGATTCGCTCCCCGCCGGTTGCGCATCCACCGCCCGCCGATGCCCAATCAGCCCCCCGATCCGATCCCCGATCCACTGGAACATCACGTAGAGCCCCGGAATCAGCAGAATGCCGACGAAGGTTGCCGCCAACATGCCGCCGAGCACCGTAAAGCCGAGATGGATGCGGGCGTTGGCGCCGGCGCCGGTGGCGAGCACCAGCGGCAGCAGGCCGATGATGAAGGCGAGCGCGGTCATGAGCACGGCACGGAAGCGCATGCGGGCGCCGGTGCGGGCGGCCTCGTAGAGGCTCAAGCCCGCCTCGTGCTGCTCCTTGGCGAACTCCACGATGAGGATGGCGTTCTTGGCGGCGAGGCCGATCAGCAGCACGAAGCCGATCTGGGTGTAGAGGTCGTTGTCGAGCCCAACGAACCAGAGCGTGGCGGCGGCACCGAGCAGCGCGACGGTGACGGACGCCAGCACCGAGAACGGGATCGCCCAGCTCTCGTACAGGCCCACCAGGAACAGGTATCCGAACAGCACCGCGAGCCCGAAGATGGCCACCTCGCCACCCGCCGTCTGCTGCGCCTCCTGATAGGACATGCCGGTCCACTCCGTGTCATAGCCCGCCGGCAAGGCTTTGTTTGCCGCCTGTTCCATGGCCTGCATGGCCTCGCCGGTGGAGGCATCCGCCGCCCCGCTGCCATTGATCTGAGCCGTCAGGAACTGGTTGTAACGGAAAATGAGGTCAGCGCCCAGCTGCTGGCGCATGTTCGCGAGCACCGACACCGGTACCATGGAGCCGTTCTCGCTGCGCACGTAGGTGCCACCGATGTCGTCCAACGTGCGCCGCGCACCTTCTTCCGCCTGCACGTTCACCTGGAAGGTGCGCCCCAGGTAGGTGAAGTTGTTGATGTAGCTGGTGCCGAAGATGGACTGGAGTGTCTGGAAGAAGGTCGCTACCGGCACGTCCAGGTACTCCGCCTTGGTGCGGTCCAGATCCAGGAACACCTGCGGCACGTCGGCGCTGAAGGTGGATCGCGCCTGCGCAATGCTCGGCGCCTGGTTGGCTTGGGCCAGTAGACCCTGCAGCACCTCGGTGAGCTCCGCTGGAGATTGGCCGCCCATGGCCTCCAACTGCATCGTGAAGCCACCGGCCGTGCCGAGCCCCGGGATCGGCGGCGGCGGAAAGATCAGGATATTGGCGCCCGGAATCTGATTGACCTGCCCCATGAGATTGCCCAACAGCCCGCGCAGCCGCGTCTGCGGCGTGTTGCGCTCGTCCCAGGGCTTCAGCACGATGACCGCCAGCGCCTCGTTGGACGACGACGAGCTGGTGAGCAAGCTGTAACCGGCCACTGTCAGCACGCTGGCGACGCCGTCGGTGTTTGCTGCAATCTCGCGCAGCTTGTCCACCACCTCGGCAGTGCGGGGCAGCGAGGCGCCGCTCGGCAGGCTCACGTCGGCGAAGAGCACACCCTGGTCCTCGTTGGGCAGGAAGCCGGTGGGCAGCCGGTCCAACACGAACACGGCCAGGGCACCCACCACGATCACCAGCACCCCGGCCAGCACCGCGCGCCGGGCGAGCATTCCCGCCACCGACACATAGCCGCCGCGAGCCTTCTCCAGGCCCTTGTTGAACCATGCGAACGGCCCACGTCTAGGCTCCTTCGGCTGGCCGAGGAACAGCGAGGTCAGCACCGGCGAGAGCGTCAGCGCATTCAATGCCGAAATGGCAACGGCCGCGGAGATGGTCACCGCGAACTGCCGGAACAGCTCCCCGGAGATGCCGGGCAGGAAGGCCACCGGCGCAAAGATGGCGAACAGCACCAGTGTGGTGGAGATGATGGGGCCGGTTACCTGCTGCATGGCCTTGAGCGTCGCGGCGCGGCGGTCCAGCCCCTCCTCCAGCATGATGCGCTGGACGTTCTCCACCACCACGATGGCGTCGTCCACGACCAGGCCGATCGCCAGGACCACCGCGAACAGGCTGATGGTGTTGGCCGAGAAGCCCACCGCCAGCAGCACGACGAAGACGCCGATCAGCGACACCGGGATAGTCACCGCGGGCACGATCGTGGCGCGCAGGTCTTGCAAGAAGATGTACACCACCAGCAGCACGATCACCGCGGTGACGGCGAGCGTAAAGATGATCTCCTGGATGGACGCCTGGACGAACAGCGTCGAGTCGTACATCACGTCAGCCGCAACGCCGTCCGGGAAGCGCTGCTTCAGACGCTCGAGCTCCGCCTTCACCTGCTTTGCCACCGCCAGCGCGTTGGCGCCGGGCGCCTGGTAGATGGCGATGGCCGCGGTGGGCTCGCCGTTGAAGCGGCTGTCGCTGCTGTAAGACTGGGAGCCCAGCTCCACGCGGGCGATGTCGTTGATGCGCACGATGCCGCCGTCGGGGCTGGTGCGCACCACGATCTGGCCGAATTCAGACGGCTCCTTGAGCTGTCCCTTGGCGAGAATGGTGTACTGGAAGGCCTGGTCGTCCGGAATCGGCGGGCCGCCCACCTGTCCAAGCGCCGCTTCGATGTTCTGCTGCTTCACCGCGCTGATGACGTCCTGCGGGGCGATGCCCAGCGCCGCCATCTTTGCCGGGTCCAGCCAGATGCGCATGGAGTAGTTCTCGGCGCCGAACTGGCTGGCCTCGCCGACGCCCTCCACGCGTGCCAGCTCGTCCTGCACGTTGATGGTGGCGAAGTTGGACAGGAACAGCGCGTCCTTGGACTTGTCCGGTGAATAGACCGTGATGACCAGGAGCAGATTCGTCGACTCCGCCTGCACCGTCACGCCCAAGTTCTGCACTTCGGTGGGCAACTGCGCGAGCGCCTGGGAGACGCGGTTCTGGGTGTTGACCTGCGCGATGTCGGGGTCCGTGCCGATGGCGAAGGTGACGGTGAGGGTGTAGGTGCCGGAGCTCGACGCCGTCGAGGACATGTAGAGCATGTCCTCGACGCCGTTGACCTGCTCCTCGATGGGACCGCCGACGGTGTCGGCGATGGTCTGGGCATCGGCACCTGGGTAGGTGGCCGACACAACCACCACCGGCGGCGTGATGGGCGGGTATTGGGCGACGGGGATGGCCTTGAGCGCGAGAATGCCCGCCACCACCAGGACGATGGACACCACCGCGGCAAGCCGCGGGCGGTCGACGAAGACCTTGGAGATCATGTCAGCCCCCGTTGCCGGTGGACTTGGTGTCGGTGCCGCCGGCGTCGCCGCTGGCGCTGCGCCCAGTCGAGCTGCCCCCGCTGGCGCCGTCTTCGGCGTCGCCGGTCGTGCCCGGAGCGTTGTCGCCGCCACTATCGCCAGCGGCATCGCTGCCAGTATCGCCAGCGGTTTCGCTGGCGCTATCGCCGATCGGCGCCGCGCCGACCCCACCCGCCGTGGACTTGGCACCGGCACCCGCATTGGAGCCGGTTGTCGAGCCGCCCGACGAGCTGCCCGAAGACTTGCCCGCCCCGCTGGGCTTGACGGTCATGCCCGGCTGGACCTTCTGCAGGCCCGAGACGATCACCAGCTCACCGTCGGTGAGTCCGGAATTCACCGCATAGCCCGTGTCCACCCGCGGCCCCAGGTCGACCTTGCGCGCCTGTACCCGGTTGTTGCCGTTCACCACGAAGACCTGCACGCCCTCGCGGGTGCGCATGACCGCCGCCGCCGGCACCACCGGCAGGCGTTCCTCCTTGGCCTGGTGCACCACGACACTGACGAACTGACCCGGCAGCAGCAGGTGCTGCGGATTCGCGAAGTCCGCGTAGATGGCCACGGTGCCGGTGGAGGTGTCCACCTGGTTATTGGCGAAGCTGATCTTGCCCGGGTGGTCGTAATTGGTACCGTCCGGCAGGATCAGATCCGGCACATAGGCCGTGCGGGCCTTTTCGCTGGTGGCGGCGCCCACCCGCTTCTGGAGACGCACCAGATCGGCGCTCGGCACCGAGAACACGGCACGGATGGGATTCAGTTGCACCACGGTGGCCAGCGTGCCGGAACTGCTGCTCACCAGGTTGCCCTGTGTGACGGCCGTCGCACCGATGCGGCCCGCAATGGGGCTCTTGATGATCGTGTAGCCCAGGTTGATCTTGGCGTTGTCCACCTGTGCCTGGCCCTGCTGCTCGCTCGCCTTCGCCTTGTCGACATTGGCGAGGGCCTCGTCGCGGGCGGCCTTGGCCTGGTCGAAGGCGGTCTGGGACGTGTCGCCCTTCTTGATCAGCGCCGACTGCCGCTGGTAATCCGACTCCTTGTCCTCGAGGGCCGCGGCGGCAGCGGCGGCATCCGCCTTGGCGGCGGCGAGTTGACCCTCGGCCTGCTCGAGGGCCGCCTTGTACTGGTCCTGCTCGATGCGGTAGAGCAGTTGGCCCTTGTCCACCATCGAGCCCTCGGCAAAGGCGACGTCCTCGAGGTACCCCTCCACCCGCGCCTTTAGATCTACCGACTGGATGGCCTGAATGTTGCCGATGAAGCGCGCGCTGCGGCTGACATTTTGGGTCTCGACCGCGGCGACCACCACCGCCGGCGGCGGCTGGCTGCCCTGCTGCTGGGCCGACACCGCGAGTGGCAGCAGTGCAGCGAGCACCAGCAGCAAGGGTGGGCGTGTCACGGACCGCAGCTGCCCCAAGTGCAGAACGGGGCGGCGCTGTGCGCAATGGGCCATCGGTTCGAGCTCCATGTTGGTGTTGGCGTCGGTGTCGGTGTCGGTGTCGGTGTCAGTCTCGTTGGCTCACGCGGCCTGCCAAGCCCTGTGAGACTGTGAAAATATTCGGTGTAGGTCGGGTTACGCTATCGCTAACCCGACCTACGAGCCGCTCGATTTCGGGACAGCTCCTCGATCAGGTGCTCCACGTCCAGCTCCGAGAAGCGGCCGTCGCGCAACAACTCCGCCGTTCGCTCCGCCCACGCGGCGTAGTCATGCTCGTAGAGTCGGGTGAGATCCTGCATCACTCGAGTGACCTCCCAAAGCTTTGCGCCAGAGCCATCTCCGCTTGCTGCGCGGGCGCTGTTGATGGCGCGAGCCGGCATCCTAGCGCGACCAACGGTGAACGACTATCGCGGCAATTGCCTGTCCTGTTGACGGAAGCCCACCAGAGGCTTCCGTCAGGAGCACGGCCGGACTGCTCCGGCTCCTGATTCGCCGACGTGCGGGCACTAACCCCGC
>NZ_JAJDNQ010000156.1 GCF_022340605.1 Thiohalocapsa sp. | reverse complement strand
GTCGTGGTCGTGGTCGTGGTCGTGGTCGTGATCTCAACCATGCGCACACTCGATTACGACTCCGATTACGACAACGACGAAACCCAGCCTTCGGAATTTCCACAGTGAAGCACCAGGCAGACGCCGAAGAAGTCGGCGCTTCCCGCCGGGCTCAGGTCGCGTCCTCGTAGTGCATCGGCACCCGCCGTGACAGGCCGGTAAAGAGTTGGTAGGCGATGGTGTCGCTGGCCGCCGCCACCGCGTTGGCGGGCACCAGGTCGCCCCAGAGCTGCACGGGGTCGCCGGGAGCCGCGGCCGGCTGGTCCGACAGGTCCACCGTCAGCATGTCCATGGAGACGCGGCCGATGAGCCGCGACGGCCTGCCGTTGACGGCGACGGGCGTCCCGTCCCGGGCATGGCGCGGGTAGCCGTCCGCATAGCCCGCGGCCACCACGCCGACGCGGGTCGGGCGCTCGCAGACAAAGCGCCCGCCATAGCCGATGGCCTCGCCGGTGGCGAGGTCGCGCACGCCGATGAGCCGCGACTCCAGCATCATAGTGGGCCGCAGCATCGCCGCCGACGGGTGCGCCTCGCCGAAGGGCGAGGCGCCGTAGAGCATGATGCCGGGGCGCAGCCAGTCACCATGCGCCGCGGGCCAGCCGAGGATTGCCGCGGAGTTGGCGATGCTGCGGCTGCCGGGTAGATCGCCGGCGTGGGTGCGGAAGCAATCGAGCTGCGCTGCCGTCGCCGGATGTGTCGGCTCGTCGGCGCGCGCGAGGTGGGTCATCAGCACGATGGCGCTCACGTGCGGGCAGGCGGCGAGCCTGGCGTGTGCCGCCGCGAACCCCAGCGGCGCCAGGCCCAGCCGATGCATGCCGCTGTCCATCTTGAGCCAGACCTGGAGCGGCCGCGCGGGGCGTGCCCGGCACAGCCACTCCAGTTGTTCGTGGTTGTGCACGACGGGCGTCAGGTCCGCGCGGTCCACGTCGAGCAGCTCGTCCGGGTGGAACACGCCTTCCAGCAGCACGATGGGACTGCGAATGCCCGCCTCGCGCAACTCCATCGCCTCCTCGCCACAGGCCACCGCGAAGGCGTCCGCCTCCGCGGCCAGCGCGCGTGCCACCTTGACCGCGCCATGGCCGTAGGCGTCCGCCTTCACCACCGCCAGCGCGCGGGCGCCGGGCGCTTGTGCCTTGGCGTGGCGGTAGTTGCCGCGGATGGCGGCGAGGTCGATGTGAGCGCGGGTGGGGCGTGCCATGGCATGGGTCTTCGAGAGACGTTGTGTTGCGGCCGGGATGCTGCCCCCGTGGCAGCACCGACGCAAGCGGTCCGCGCGGCGTGGCGGCGCCCCGTTCCCACGGCTCGTCGCTAGCTTGGAGCGAGGTACGCCGGCAGCTTATACTGTGCCGTTTTTCGGCGATGTGGCCGACTGATTTCCAGGAGCGCAAAGAGATGCAAGTGACCGTCGAGGCCGGCGAGGGGCTCGCCCGCCGCATGACCGTGGAGTTGCCCGCGGATGACGTCGAGCAGCAGGTGGACCAGCGGCTGCGGGACGTCGCCCGACAGGCGCGGCTCCCCGGCTTCCGGCCGGGCAAGGTGCCCATGCGGGTGCTGCGCCAGCGCTTCGCCGAGAGCGTCCGCGGCGAGGTGCTGGGCGAGATGGTGCAGTCGTCGTTCTCGCAAGCCGTCGCCGAGCAGGAACTGCGGCCGGCGGGGCGCCCGGAGATCGAGCCGGACATCGATGCCGACGGTCGCCGCTACGCGTACACCGCCAGCTTCGAGGTGCTGCCGGAGATCGAGCTCCATGACCTCGGCGGCATGCGCATCGTCCGGCCCGTGGCGGAGGTCGCCGACGCCGACGTGGACCGCATGATCGAGCGCCTGCGCGAGCAGCGCAAGACCTTCGCCGACGTGGACCGCGGCGCCCAGGAGGGTGACCGGCTGACCATCTCCTTCGTCGGCAGCATCGATGGTGAGCCCTTCGAGGGCGGCAGCGCCGAGCGCCGTCCGCTGGTGCTCGGCAAAGGAGAGTTCATTCCCGGCTTCGAGCAGCAGCTCGAGGGCGCTGGCGCCGGCGAGGAGCGGGTCGTGGAGGTAACCTTCCCGGAGGACTACCCCGCCGAGCGGCTCGCCGGCCGCGCGGCCCAGTTCCAGGTGACGGTGGAGGCGGTGGCCGAGCCGCGGTTGCCCGAGGTGGATGCCGATTTCATGGCCGCCTTCGGCATCGGCGATGGCGACATGGAGCATTTCCGCGCCGATGTTCGGTCGAACATGGAGCGTGAGCTGCGCCAGCGCATCGAGGCCAAGGTCAAGAATGCCGTTATGGATGCGCTCATCGAGGCCAATCCGGTGGAACTGCCGGCGGTGCTGGTGGCCGAGGAGATCCAGGCGCTCAAGGGGCAGACCCGACAGGCGGTCGGTGCGGGGAGCATGGAGTTGCCGGACGAGCTCTTCGCCGACTCCGCGCAGCGCCGCGTCAAGCTCGGACTCGTCGTCGCGGAGGTCGTCAAACGGCATGATCTGACCCCGGCCCCGGAGCGGGTGCGCGCCCTCGTCGAGGAGATGGCTGCCACCTACGAGCGCCCGGAGGAAGTGATCGAGTATTACTACGCCGATCCGCGGCGGCTATCGTCCGTAGAGGCGCTGGCCATGGAGGAGATGGTCGTGGAGCGGATGCTGGAGAGTGCCGACGTGGTGGAGGAGGAGAGCACCTTCGACGCCTTGACCGAGTCCGAGAGCGACGCCTGACATTCGTCCCGGCAACGATGGCGGTGGCGTTGCGACGCGCCCCGCCAGTCCCCAGCTTCCGTCGGCCGGCGCGCGTTGCGCGCCGAGCGCGTTACGCCTTGATGCATGCACTGAGGTTCTAACTCACATGACCCACACCTTCGACCAAAGCCCACCGTCGCCGCGCGCCCTCGGCCTGATTCCGATGGTCATCGAGCAGACCGCCCGCGGCGAGCGCTCGTTCGACATCTTCTCGCGGCTGCTCAAGGAGCGCGTCGTTTTCCTGGTGGGGCCGGTGGAAGACCACGTCGCCAACCTGGTCGTGGCGCAGTTGTTGTTCCTGGAATCCGAGAATCCCGACAAGGACGTCCACTTCTACATCAATTCGCCGGGAGGCTCCGTCACCGCCGGTCTCGCCATCTACGACACGATGCGTTTCATCCGTCCGGACGTCAGCACCACGTGCATCGGCCAGGCGGCCAGCATGGGGGCGCTGCTGCTGGCGGGCGGCGCGCACGGCAAGCGCTTCTGCCTGCCGCATTCGCGCATGATGATCCACCAGCCGCTGGGTGGCTTCCAGGGACAGGCGACCGACATCGACATCCATGCCCGCGAGATTCTGCATATCCGCGATCAACTCAATCACATCCTCGCCCGCCACACCGGCCAGCCGCTGGAGAAGATCGCCGAGGACACCGAGCGCGACCGCTTCATGGGCGGCGAGGCGGCTGTCGAGTACGGTCTGATCGACCGGGTGCTGGACGAGCGCAGCCGTCCGGCGAGCGCCTGACGATGTTGCGTGAACGCGATCGTGGCCGGACGCGACTGGCTGGCGAGGGCATCGGCCCACGCCGGCTCGGGCGTGCCCCCAGTCGGCTTGCCATATCGCCGCGAATCGTTATGATAAAAACACGAGGAGGGCTGCCCGGCGCGGCCCTCGCACGCCGGACCGTCCCGCGGAGACCTCGCCATCCATGAGCGGAAACAACCACGGAAAGAACGACGAAGGGAAACTCCTCTACTGTTCATTCTGCGGCAAGAGCCAACACGAGGTGCGCAAGCTGATCGCCGGGCCATCGGTGTTCATCTGCGACGAATGCGTCGAGCTCTGCAACGACATCATCCGTGAGGAGATGCAGGAGGGGATGGGCGAAGCCACGAGCCGCCTGCCGAAGCCCCGCGAGATCAAGGACAGTCTCGATCAGTTCGTGATCGGCCAGGAGCAGGCCAAGAAGGTCCTGTCGGTGGCCGTCTACAACCATTACAAGCGGTTGGAGGTGACTGATGCCAAGGAGGACGTCGAGATCGCGAAGAGCAATATCCTGCTCATCGGCCCCACCGGCTCGGGCAAGACGCTGCTCGCCGAGACCCTCGCACGGCTGCTGAATGTGCCCTTTACCATCGCCGACGCCACCACGCTGACCGAGGCGGGCTATGTCGGCGAGGACGTCGAGAACATCATCCAGAAGCTGTTGCAGAAGTGCGACTACGACGTCGAGAAGGCACAGACCGGTATCGTCTACATCGACGAGATCGACAAGATCTCGCGCAAATCCGACAACCCGTCCATCACCCGTGACGTGTCGGGCGAAGGCGTGCAGCAGGCCCTGCTCAAACTGATCGAGGGCACCATCGCGTCGGTGCCGCCGCAGGGCGGGCGCAAGCACCCGCAGCAGGAGTTCCTGCAGGTCGATACCTCGAACATCCTGTTCATCGTCGGCGGCGCCTTCGCCGGACTGGACAAGATCATCGAGCGTCGCTCCCGCAAGGGCGGCATCGGCTTCTCCGCCGAGGTGCATTCGAAGGACGATGGCAAGCAGATCGGTGAACTGCTGGCCTTGGTGGAGCCGGAGGATCTGATCCGCTACGGGCTCATCCCGGAGTTCGTCGGCCGCCTGCCGGTGATGGCGACACTGGATGAGCTCGACGAGGACGCGCTGGTGCGTATCCTCACCGAGCCGAAGCACGCGCTCAACAAGCAGTACGCGCGTCTCTTCTCGATGGAAGGCTGCGATCTGGAGCTGCGCGACGACGCCCTGCGCGCCATTGCCGTGAAGGCCATGGAGCGCAAGACCGGCGCACGCGGGCTTCGCACCATCATGGAGCAGGTCCTGCTTGACATCATGTACGACCTGCCGTCGATGGAGAGCGTGAGCAAAGTCGTTGTGGACTCTTCGGTGATCGCCGGGGAGAACGCGCCGTTCATCATCTACGACGGTGGCGAGCAGCAGCGGGCGGCTTCGTCCGACTGATGCGGTCCTCTTCTGGTGCGCCGCCCGGCGCACCAGCGCTCCACCCTCGCTCGACAATCCGTACGCCGTTTCGCGGTCGTCGGGAGCGCGCCCTGAGGCAGTCGGGCCGGGTGCACCGCCTGCCGCCCTCCGAGGCGTGCCGCGTCGGCCACCCTGCGATGTCCGTGCAGACCGCGCGACGCTCCAATCGCGTCGTGTTCTTGGCGCAGCCGTATTTATCGGCGGCTCCGATTGAAGCATTGCCGATGCGCCCAAACGTCGTTTCTCAATCAAGATATCTGTAACCGCCGTAGGGGTGTGCGCCGCGCCGTCGCGGAGGCGCTGCCCCGGCCAAACACGGTCAACCGGAGAAGAGATTCCATGGGCGAAAGCGTTCGAGACGACAATGAAACCAACTTCGGCGAACAGGATGTGCCGGTCCTGCCACTGCGGGATGTCGTCGTGTACCCACACATGGTCATTCCGCTGTTCGTTGGGCGGGACAAGTCCATCAAGGCGTTGGACGCGGCCATGGGCGCGGACAAGCAGATCCTGCTCATCGCCCAGAAGAACGCCGATGTCGATGATCCGGCAGTGAGCGACCTGCACGGCATCGGCACGCTGGCCAACGTACTGCAGCTTCTGAAGCTGCCGGACGGGACCGTCAAGGTGCTGGTCGAAGGACATCGGCGCGCCAAGGTCAAGCGCTTCCTCAGCACCGAAGGCGCTTTCTCGGCGGTTGTCAGCCAACTGGCCGACCAGCTCGAGGCCGATGAGCGCGAGCAGGAGGTGCTGATGCGCTCGGCGGTGGCGCTGTTCGACCAGTACGTCAAGCTCAACAAGAAGGTGCCGCCGGAGGTGCTGACATCGCTCTCCAGCATCGACGAGGCAGGGCGGCTCGCCGACACGATGGCCGCGCATATGTCGCTGAAGCTCGAAGAGAAGCAGCACGTGCTGGAAATGGTGGACGTGCAGCAGCGCCTCGAGCACCTGATGGGCCTGATGGAGGCCGAGAACGATATCCTGCAGATGGAGAAGCGCATCCGCGGCCGCGTGAAGCGCCAGATGGAGAAGAACCAGCGCGAGTACTATCTGAATGAGCAGATGAAGGCCATTCAGAAGGAACTCGGCGAGCTGGAGGACGCCCCCAACGAGCTCGAAGACCTCGGCAAGCGCATCGAAGCGGCCGGCATGCCCAAGGACGTCAAGGACAAGGCCACCGCGGAGCTGAACAAGCTCAAGCTTATGTCGCCCATGTCCGCCGAGGCCACGGTGGTGCGTAACTACATCGACACCCTGGTCTCGGTGCCGTGGAAGAAGCGCACGCGCATCCGCAACGACATCCGCGTCGCCCAGAAGGTGCTCGACACCGACCACTACGGCCTGGAGAAGGTCAAGGAACGCATCCTCGAGTACCTGGCCGTGCAGCAGCGGGTGAAGAAACTCAAGGGGCCGATTCTGTGCCTGGTGGGGCCGCCCGGCGTCGGCAAGACCTCGCTCGGACAGTCCATCGCGCGCGCAACCAACCGCAAGTTCGTGCGCATGTCCCTCGGCGGTGTTCGGGACGAGGCGGAGATCCGCGGCCATCGGCGCACCTACATCGGCGCGCTGCCGGGCAAGATCATCCAGAACCTGGCCAAGGCCGCCTCGCGCAACGCCTTCTTCCTGCTGGACGAGATCGACAAGATGGCCATGGACTTCCGTGGCGATCCGGCCTCGGCACTGCTGGAGGTGCTGGACCCGGAGCAGAATCACACCTTCAACGATCACTACCTGGAGGTGGACTTCGACCTGTCCGAGGTGATGTTCGTCGGCACCGCCAACACCCTGAACATCCCGCCGGCGCTGCTGGACCGCATGGAGGTGATTCGCCTCGCCGGCTACACCGAGGACGAGAAGGTCAACATCGCCCAGCGCTACCTGATCCCGAAGCAGATGAAGAACAACGGGCTCAAGAAGGACGAGCTCACCATCCGCGAATCGGCGTTGCGGGACATGATCCGCTACTACACGCGTGAGGCCGGCGTGCGCAACCTGGAGCGCGAGTGCTCCAAGATCTGCCGCAAGGTGGTGAAGGAGGTGCTGCTCAAGAAGCGTGGCACGGCGTCCGTGGTCATCACGCCCAAGTCGCTGGAGAAGTACCTTGGCGTGCAGCGCTACCGCTTCGGTCGTGCCGACGAGCACGACCAGATCGGGCAGGTCACCGGCCTCGCCTGGACCGAGGTTGGCGGCGAGCTGCTGCGCATCGAGTCCGCGCTGGTCCCCGGCAAGGGCAAGTTCACCTACACCGGCCAGCTCGGCGACGTGATGCAGGAGTCCATCCAGGCGGCGCTGACCGTGGTGCGCAGCCGTGCCGCGGCGCTCGGCATCGATCCGGACTTCCACCAGAAGTACGATCTGCACATCCACGTGCCAGAGGGTGCGACGCCCAAGGACGGCCCCAGCGCGGGCGTGGCCATGTGCACGGCGTTGGTGTCGGCGCTCACGAAGATCCCGGTGCGCTCCAGCGTCGCCATGACCGGCGAGATCACGCTGCGGGGCGAGGTCCTGCCCATCGGCGGCCTCAAGGAGAAGCTGCTGGCGGCGCATCGCGGTGGCATCGAGACGGTGCTGATCCCGTACGAGAACGAGCGCGATCTGGTCGAGATTCCGAAGAATATCAAGCAGAGTCTCGACATCCGCAGCGTGCGCTGGATCGACGAAGTGCTCGATGTCGCCCTGACGGAGCTGCCGCGCCCGGTTGCCACCGACGCGGCGGGCCCGGAGGACGCGCAGGCCGAAGAGACGCCTCCCGCGCAGCCGGCGAAGGCCGAAGACAAGCCTGCCGGCGCCCGGACGCATCACTGACCACTGGTCTGTCCGTTGTCGTGGCTCGTCGCCGCGGCAGCGACGGCGGTGACGGCGGCGAGGTGCCCAGGGGTGCCCTGCACCCCTGTGTGTGCCGTTATGAGGGCACGACGCGTGTTAGAGTCCCGGGCGCAACCCACGGCGATGCCCTTGTGCAAGCGGCGCAAGCCGTGATACGCCGACATTCGGGGCGGTGTTCGAGGTGCTACGCCGCCAACCGACGGCTTAGGGCCGCGGCTCTCGATTCGCTTGACAGCATAGCGTGCACTGGACAAGATTCCGCGCAGGCAGCGGCGCCCGGCTTGGCGCCGCCGCTGCGGTGCACGGTTCAATTGACTGAGCGGTTTTTAAGGTCTTTCGAGACAACGGGGGGAGAATGAACAAATCGGATCTCATCGACGCCATGGCAGAGGGTGCAGACATCTCGAAGTCCGCCGCAGGTCGGGCGCTCGACGCGTTGACGGACTCCATCGCCGTCGCGCTCAAGGGTGGGGACACCGTTTCCATCATCGGTTTCGGCACTTTCCTGGTGAAGGAACGCGCCGCCCGTACCGGCCGCAACCCGCAGACTGGGGCCGCCATCGAGATTGCAGCCTCCAAGACGCCTTCATTCAAGGCTGGCAAAGCCCTGAAAGATGCCATACAATAGTCAGCTTCGTCGGCTGAGGCAGCGGGTGCTTAGCTCAGTTGGCTAGAGCATCGCCCTTACAAGGCGAGGGTCGCAGGTTCGAGCCCTGCAGCACCCACCAAGGTGCAGCGACCCAAGGGACTGGCTCCGCGCGACAGACCTAAGAGCAAGGGAGCCAAAGCAGGGAGAGCAAGATGCGCACAAGGCAAAGCCAAAAGGAGTGGCCGAGCAATCTGTGAGCAGGCGGCTGCCGGAGCGAATGATTTTATGGAGTGGTAGTTCAGTTGGTTAGAATACCGGCCTGTCACGCCGGGGGTCGCGGGTTCGAGTCCCGTCCACTCCGCCAATTTTTGATCAAGGCGCGCCCCACAGTAATAGTGGGTCGCGCCTTTTTCTTGTCAGGCACAGGCGTTGCCGGCGGCGCTCGAAATCGGGCCGTCGCGCACTCGCGCCCGGCGGCGCCCATCATCGGTTCAGAACATCCAGAGCTCAGCCATGTTGCAGGAGATCAAAGAGCGCGCGCAGGGATGGGTCGCGTGGGCCATCGTCATACTCATCACCATTCCCTTCGCGCTTTGGGGTATCCAGTCCTACCTCGGCATCGGCGGTGAGCCGGTCGTCGCCAAGGTCGACGGCACCAAGATCACAGAGCGCCAGTTGGACCAGAACGTGCAGCGCACGCGGATGCAACTCCGCGAGCGCCTGGGCGGTGCGTACAATCCAGACCTTTTCGAGTCCGGCCAACTGCGCGCACAGGTGCTGGAGCGCATGATTCGCGACACCGTGCTGCTGGATGCGTCCTACGGCATGGGGATGCGGGTTTCGGATGAGGCGGTGCGGGCGGCAATCCTCACCGAGCCGGCCTTCCAGCGCGACGGTGTCTTCGATAAGGACACCTACGAGCGGGTGCTGGAGCTTCAGGGCATGACCCCCATGGCCTACGAGGAGCGGCTGCGCAACGGACTCCTCTCCACCCAGCTCTCGCGCGCGGTCACCGAGTCGGGCTTCACCACCGGCGCCGAGTTGGCCGCGGCGACGCGCTTGCTCCGCCAGCAGCGCGACATTGCCTATCTGGTGCTGCCGCGCGACGGTTTCGTGCCCGATGCGGAGCCCTCCGCGGGGGAGATCCAGGCGTACTACGACGCCAACCAGCAGCGGTTCCAGTCGCCGGAGCGCGTCAAGCTCTCCTACATCGTGCTCGACGCGGACGCCCTGGCCAAGCCCGCCAAGGTCGATGAGGCGACGCTGCGTGCCGCCTACCAGGAGCGCATCGACGAGTTTCAGGAGCCGGAGCGGCGTGACATCCGGCACATTCTCTTGACGCTGCCCGCCGACGCCTCCGATGCCAAGGCGCAAAAGGTAAAGGACCATATCGCCGAGCTGCGGGCCAAGATCGAGGCGGGCGCGGACTTTGCCGCCGTTGCCAAGGCCAACTCCGAGGATCCGCTGAGCGCGGCGAAGGGCGGCGACCTCGGTATGGTGGAGCGCGGCATGATGGACCCGGCCTTCGAGCAGGCGGCGTTCGCGCTGAAGCAAGGCGTCATCAGCGAGCCGGTGCGCAGCCGCTTCGGCTACCACCTGATCGAGGTGACGAAGGTCGAGGGCGGCAAGCCCAAACCCTTCGAGCAAGTCCGCGACCAACTCGCCCGCGAACTGGGTCGTAGCGACGCGGAGAAGAACTATTTCGAGCTCGCCGAGCAACTCGCGAACCTGACCTACGAGTCACCCGACAGCCTGATTCCCGCCGCCGAGGCGCTGGGGCTGAAGGTGCAAACCAGCGACTGGATCGAGCGTGGAGGCGGCGAGGGCATCCTCGCCAACCCGAAAGTGACCGCCGCCGCCTTCAGCGAGGACGTGCTGGAGCAGGGCAACAACAGCGAGCTCATCGAGCCGGACCCGGACCGCATGCAATCCATCGTGGTGCGGGTTGACGAGCATGAGCCCGCCGCCGTGCGTGCCCTGGACGACGTGCGTGACGAGATCGTCCAGACGCTGAAACAGCAGCAGGCCAGCACGGCTGCGCTGAAAGCGGCCGAGGCCATGGCCAAGCGACTGCGCGGCGGCGAGAAGCTGGCCGCGGTGGCTGCGGAGGCCAAGCCTGAGCCCGCTGCCGTTAACGAGCCGGGCAAGGTCACCCGCAACCAGCAGGGTGTGCCGCCGACGGTACTGGACTTGGCCTTCAACGCCCCGCGGCCCGCGGAAGGCGCTGCCAGCTATGCCACCGGTCAGGAGCCCAATGGCGATGCGCTCGTGGTGGTCGTGCGCGCCGTGGAGGACGGCGACAGCAAAGCGCTGAAGTCCGCTCAGCGCGACGCCGAGCGGCAGATCCTGACCCGGGTCTCCGCCGAGCATAGCTTCGATGCGGTGCTGGACGACCTCGTCGCCCGCGCCAAGATCGAGCGCAAGAAGCTCTCCAGCGAGGAGCCATAAGACAGGCAAGCGAGGGTTCTTGTGAGCCTTCGCCTGCTCGACGCTGATCTCCCGAGTGCGCGCCCTCGTGGGAGCGGCACTCGTGGTGCCGCGACCGGCGGCGGTGATGTTGTGGGAGCGGCACTCTTGGTGCCGCGACCGGCGGCGGTGCCCTAGCACGCAAGAGATCCGACACGCCCTGAAGTCGCGAGCAGCACCGCGGCCTCATCGCGCCACAAACAGCAGTGGCGCTCCCACGGCTCCGGCGGCCCCGGAACAGCATGCGTGTGGGAGCGGCACTCGTGGTGCCGCGACCGGCGGCGGTGCCCTAGCACGCAAGAGATCCGACACGCCCTGAAGTCGCGAGCAACACCGCGGCCTCATCGCGCCACAAACAACAGTGGCGCTCCCACGGCGCAGGCGGCCGTGGAACTACATTCGTGTGTGGGCGGCACACTCGGAGTGCCGCCGGCGCCTCAGCCCAGACCGAGGATGTGATAGCCGGTGTCCACGTACAGCACGTCGCCGGTGATGCCGGAGGCGAGGTCCGAGCACAGGAAGGCCGCGGCGTTGCCCACCTCGTTAATGGTGACATTGCGCCTGAGCGGCGTGCGCTCCTCCACCTGCTTCAGCATGCTGCGGAAGTCGGCGATGCCGGCGGCGGCGAGCGTGCGGATGGGGCCTGCGGAAACGGCGTTGACCCGGGTGCCCTCCGGCCCCAGCGCGGCGGCCAGGTAACGGACGTTGGCTTCCAGGCTGGCCTTGGCGACACCCATGATGTTGTAGTTCGGCACCGCGCGCACGGCACCCAGGTAGCTCATGGTCACCAGGGCGCCGTTGCGGCCGGACATGAGCTTGCGGCCGGCCTTGGCGAGTGCCGCAAAGCTATAAGAGCTGATATCGTGCGCCATGGCCGAGCCGGCGCGGGTGAGCACATCCACGTAGTTGCCCTCCAACTCTTCCTTGGGGGCGAAGGCGATGGAGTGCACAATGCCGTCGAGGCCGTCCCAATGCTCGCCGACGGCCTGAAAGCAGGCGTCGATCTGCTCGTCGCTGGTGACATCCAGCGGCAGGACGATGTTGGAATCCAGCGACGCGGCCAGATCTTCCACGCGCCCCTGGAGCTTTTCGCCCTGGAAGGTGAACGCGAGCTGCGCCCCCTCGCGGTGCATGGCCTGTGCGACGCCCCAGGCGATGGAGCGGTTGCTCGCGACGCCGGTGATGAGAAAGCGCTTGTCGGTCAAAAACCCCATCAGATGGTCTCCGTGGTCTGCCGGTGTCAATGGCTATTGAAGTGGTGATGTGGGCGATGCGCCGGTTGGCGCGCTCGCGGCGGCGTCACATTACCGAAACCCTTCAGGCTGCGGAAGCGCCGCGATGGGTATCGCAGGTGCCAAGCCGGGGGCGGGCGCTCGCGTTGCCGGCGGCGCTCGCGGGCGTGCTGCTGCTCGCGGCCTGTGGGCAGCCACCCTGGAACAACCCCTATCCAGCGAGCCAGGCGGGCGAGAAGATCCTCTACGGCGCCTTCACCGAGCGCCCCAATCACATGGACCCGGTGCGCTCCTACAGCTCGAACGAGTACGCATTCATCGCGCAGATCTACGAGCCGCCCCTGCAGTATCACTTCCTGAAGCGCCCCTACACCCTGGTGCCGCTGACGGCCGAGGCGGTGCCCGAGCCCACCTATCTCGACGCCGACGGCAACCCGCTGCCGGCGGATACCGATCCGGCGCGCATCGCGGTGAGCGAGTATCTCATCCGCATCCGGCCCGGCATCCGCTACCAGCCGCACCCCGCCTTCGCGAAGGACGCCGACGGTGCGTACCTGTACCACCACTTGTCGCGGGCGGAGATCGGCCGTCTGAACACGCTCTCCGACCTGCCCGAGACCGGCACCCGCGAGCTCACGGCCGAGGACTACGTCTGCGAGATCAAGCGCCTGGCCGCGCCCTGGCTGCATTCACCCATCGCCGGCCTGATGGGCGAGCACATCCTGGGCTTCAAGGCTTACTCCAAGCGCCTCAACGAGGCCGCGCCCGCGTCCGTCAACGGCGAGCGGCCCTTCTTCGACCTGCGCCAGATGGACTTCCCGGGCGCCGAGGTGGTGGGCCGCTACAGCTACAAGGTGCGCATCAAGGGCCGCTATCCGCAGTTCGTCTACTGGCTCGCGATGCCCTTCTTCGCGCCCATGCCCTGGGAGGCAGAGGCGCTCACCGACCAGCCCGGCATGGCGGCCAACAACATCACGCTCGACTGGTATCCGCTCGGCACCGGCCCCTTCATGCTCACCGAGAACAACCCGAACATGCGCATGGTGCTGGCGCGCAACCCGAACTTCCACGGCGAGACCTATCCGACCGAAGGCATGCCGGGGGATCGCGCCGCTGGTCTGCTGGCCGATGCCGGCAAGCCGCTGCCGTTCGTGGACCGCGCCATCTACAGCCTGGAGAAGGAGAGCATCCCGTACTGGAACAAGTTCCTCCAGGGCTTCTACGACACCTCCGGCATCAGCTCCGACGCCTTCGACCAGGCAGTGCGGTTCAACGCCGCCGGCGAGGCAGGCCTCACCGAGGACATGAAGGCGAAGGGCATCCGGCTCACCACCGCTGTCAACGCCTCCATCTGGTACATGGGCTTCAACATGCTGGATCCGGTCATCGGCGGCGACTCGGAGCGTGCGCGGCTGCTGCGCCAGGCCATCAGCATCGCGGTGGACTTTGACGAGTACATCTCGATCTTCGCCAACGGCCGTGGCGTGCAGGGGCAGGGGCCGATCCCGCCCGGCATCTTCGGCCACCGCGACGGCGAGGCCGGCATCGACCCCTACGTGTTCGACTGGGTCAACGACCACCCGCAGCGCAAGTCCATCGAGGACGCCCGCGCGCTGATGGTGGATGCGGGCTATCCCGGCGGGCGCGACCCGGCCACCGGGCGACCGCTCAGCATCTACTACGAGGCCATGGACGCGGGTCCCGACGGCAAGGCGCAGCTCAACTGGATGCGCAAGCAGTTCTCCAAGCTCGGCATCGAGCTCATCGTCCGCGCCACCGACTACAACCGCTTCCAGGAGAAGATCCGGGAGGGCACGGGCCAGGTGTTCATGTGGGGCTGGAACGCGGACTACCCGGATCCGGAGAACTTCTTCTTCCTCCTCTACGGGCCGAATCGCAAAATCGACGGCGGCGAGAACGCGGCGAACTACCAGAACCCCGAGCTCGACCGGCTGTTCGAGCAGATGAAGGACATGCCGGACGGCCCCGCGCGCCAGGCGGTCATCGACCGCATGACCGAGATCGTCCGCCACGACGCGCCCTGGTCGTTCGGCTTCTATCCCGAGTCCTTCAGCCTGAGTCACCAGTGGATCGGCAACGTGAAGCCGAACCTGATGGCCAACAACACGCTCAAGTACATCAGCCTCGAGCCAGGCATCCGGGAGCAACTGCGCACGGCCTGGAACCCCCCCATCCTCTGGCCTGTCGGGGTCATCGTGGCCGTGCTGGCCGTCGGCGCCGTGCCGGCTGTCGTCATCGCCCGCCGGCGTGAGCGGAGTGCCGCGCTGTGAGTGCCTACATCATCCGGCGCCTGCTGTACGCCATCCCGATTCTGATCGGCGTCAATCTGATCACCTTCGCGCTTTTCTTCGTCGTCAACTCGCCGGACGACATGGCCCGGATGCAGCTCGGCGACAAGCGCGTCACCGAGGAGGCCGTGCAGGGCTGGAAGGCGGATCACGGCTACGACCGCCCGCTGCTCTACAACGCCGATGCCGCGGGCCTCGCCAAGCTCACCGATACCATCTTCTTCCAGAAGTCGGTCAAGCTCTTCGCCTTCGACTTCGGCACCTCCGACAGCGGCCGCGACATCGGCTACGACATCAGTCAGCGCATGTGGCCGAGCCTCGCCATCGCCATCCCGGTCCTGCTGGTGGGGCTCGCCATCAACATCAGCTACGCGCTGATGATCGTCTTCTTCCGTGCCACCTACATCGATGTCGGCAGCGTGGTGCTGCTGGTGGCGATGATGTCCATCTCGGGGCTCTTCTACATCATCGGCGGGCAGTTTCTGATCGGGAAGCTCTTCCACCTGGTGCCCATCTCCGGCTACGACACCGGCCTCGATGCCACCAAGTTTCTGATCCTGCCGGTCCTCGTCGGCGTCATCGGCGGCATCGGCACCGGCACGCGGCTGTACCGGACCTTCTTTCTGGAAGAGATCAACCGCGACTACGTGCGCACAGCCCGCGCCAAGGGCCTGCGCGAGCGGGTGGTGCTGTTCCGCCACGTGCTGAAGAACGCGCTGATCCCGATCCTGACCGGCGTCGTCGCGGTACTGCCGCTCTTGTTCATGGGCGCGCTCATCACCGAGTCCTTCTTCGGCATCCCCGGCCTCGGCAGCTACACCATCGACGCCATCAACCGGCAGGACTTCGCCATCGTCCGCGCCATGGTGTTTCTGGGCTCGGTGCTGTACATCCTGGGGCTGATCCTGACGGACATCTCCTACACCCTGGTGGACCCGCGGGTGCGGTTGTCATGATGGCCCTGCTGCGGACGCGTGACCGGCGAAGATTCCACGCCCGCGGCGCTGTAGCTGCGCAAGCATGCGTGTTCCACACGGAAGGGCAGTCCAGGGTAGGTCGGGTTGGCGACAGCGTAAGCCGACAATCAACGGCTGATCCTGCCGTAACGTCTGCTTACGCCGCGCTGCTCCGACTTCTTACAAAGGCTGCTCCACGCGCGTCGGCGTGGGAGCGCCACTGCCTTTTGTGGCGCGACGACGTCTGGGAGGTTGCCTGCCGCTTGGCAGTGACTCGGGGCGTGGTGCGCTGCCTTGCCGCCGGTCGCGGCACCAAGCGTGCCGCTCCCACAAGAACTGCTACGCCGAATACTTTCGCGGACTGCGTTGGGTCGTTGCTTGAAGACGGGGTCAGGCACTTGGGGAGGCAGCGCCCATGCCGGTGATTCTCGCCACGGACGGGCTGATCTTCCTGCTGATCGTGGTGGCGCTCGGCTACGGCGTGTATGCGTCGCAGCACGAGCACCTGCGTGCGCCCTGGCGCAGCGTGGCCCGCTCGCGCGTGGGCATGGCGGCGCTGGTGGTGATCGGGTGCTATGTGCTGATCGGACTGCTGGACTCGCTGCACTTCCATCCGCGCATCGAGCCGGTCGTCGCGGCTGAGCAGGCCCCGACGTCGCCCGCGGAGGCGGCCGCGCGCTCGGGCAAAGACGGACAGGGTGAGGCCGAGTCTCCGATCCAGGCGCGGTATTCGACGCAGGTTCTGTCGGTGCTGGACGTCATCCTCACCGGGCTGCGGGAGCGGCAGGAGAAGACCTTCTCGGCGCCCTTTGCGGTCCATTCCTTTGTCAAAGAGCCCATCGAGCGGCCGGACGGCAGCATCGTCCGCGACTATCCGCGGCTCCAGTACGGCGGTGCGCACCTGAAGGACCCGTCCCAGCGTGGCCTGGACATCGCCGTGCGCACGCTCCTCGGCGTCATCCGGGGGCTGGCGGTGTGGGGGCTGCTGATGGCAGGCCTGATCTGGCTGGTGGCCCACGCGCGCGGAGAGGCGTTCGACGCCGGCGCCGAGGCCATCTGGCAGGGCCGCACCGAGGTGCCCTGGCGCGTGGGACTCCTCGCGCTGGGGCTGCTGTTGGTGCTCGGCTTCGCCGCCGCCGAGCTCGCCGGCGCGTATCACATCCTCGGCACCGACAAGGTGGGCGAGGACGTTTTCTACCAGAGCCTCAAGAGCATCCGCACCGGGCTCGTCATTGGCACGCTCACCACCCTGGTGATGCTGCCGGCAGCGGTGATTTTGGGAATAATGGCGGGCTATTTCCGCGGGCTCACGGATGACGTCATCCAGTACCTCTACACCACGCTCAACTCCATCCCCGGCGTGCTGCTCATCGCCGCGGCCATCCTGATGCTGCAGGTGTACATGACCAACCACGCCGAGCAGTTCGAGAGCCTGGTGCAGCGGGCGGACCTGCGGCTGCTGTTCCTGTGCATCATTCTCGGCGTCACCAGCTGGACCGGGCTGTGCCGGCTGCTGCGCGGCGAGTCGCTGAAGCTGCGCGAGCAGGACTACGTGCAAGCGGCCACGGCGCTCGGCGTGCGCCACGCCACCATCATCGCGCGGCACATCCTGCCCAACGTCCTGCACATCGTCATGATCACGGTGGTGCTGGACTTCAGCGGGCTGGTGCTCGCCGAGGCGGTGCTGTCGTATGTGAACATCGGCGTTGATCCGACCATGAACAGCTGGGGCAACATGATCAACAGCGCGCGCCTGGAACTGGCCCGTGAGCCCATCGTCTGGTGGTCGCTCGCCGCCGCCTTCGCCTTCATGTTCACGCTGGTGCTGGCGGCCAACTTGTTCGCGGACGTGGTGCGCGACGCCTTCGATCCGCGGCTGGCGCGTCTGAAGTGACGCCGCTGCTGGTCTCAGGGGAAGACGCGGAGGGTTTGGTCTCAGGCCAAGACGCGAAGCCGCGAAGAAAGAGAGGACTCCCATGCAATCGAAGCACGAGCTGAGCTGGTCTTGCCATACTCCAGAAAACCTCGAACCTCGTATGCACTAGGTTGCTTGGCGGCGCCAAATGCTTGTAGCCAAGATTTGTAACCGCCTCGCTCCGCGTCTTCCCTTCGCGGCTTCGCGGCTTCGCGTGACCCAAATCTTTCTGATTTCTTGCCGCGCGGCTTTGTGCCGTCGCGTGATCCCACACTCGGCGATGCTGAATGGACCGCACTGACGTATCTGCAATGACCGACACGCTGCTGGAAGTGACCGAGCTCACCACCGAGCTGCCGCCGTCGCGCGGAGGCGAATGCCCGGTGCGGGTCTGCGACGACGTCGGCTTCAGCATCCGCCCCGGCGAGACGCTGGCGCTGCTCGGCGAGTCAGGCTGCGGCAAGTCCATGACGGCGCTGTCGCTGATGCGGCTTCTGCCGCTCGGCGGGCGCATGGTGTCGGGCGCGGTGCGCCTCGGCGGCACGGATCTGCTCAGGCTCAGCGAGCGGGACATGCGCCGCATCCGCGGCGGGCGCATGGGCATGATCTTCCAGGAGCCGCAGACCTCGCTGAACCCGGTGCTCACCGTCGGCGCACAGATTGCCGAGGCCGTGCGGGTGCATGAGGGCATGCCGCGCAAGGGCGTGCCGGCGCGGGTGGTGGAGCTGCTGCGGGCCGTGGGCATCCCGGACCCGCAGCGCCGCGCCGAGGAGTATCCGCACCAGCTCTCCGGCGGCATGAAGCAGCGGGTCATGATCGCCATGGCCTTGGCCGGCGACCCGGAGCTGCTCATCGCCGACGAGCCCACCACGGCGCTCGACGTCACCATCCAGGCGCAGGTGCTGCAACTGCTGAAGGGCGTGCAGCGCGAGCGCGGCATGGCGGTGCTGCTGATCACCCACGACCTCGGCGTCGTCGCTGAGACCGCGGACCGGCTCGCCGTCATGTACGCCGGGCAGATCGTCGAGCACGCGAGCGTCAGGACGTTCTTCGCCGGGCCCGCGCACCCCTACAGCCGCAAGCTGATGGAGAGCCTGCCGGAGGCCAAGAAGCGCGCCGGCGAGCTGGCCGTAATCCCGGGCCGGGTGCCGCCCCTGGACCAGGCGTTCACGGGTTGCCGCTTCGCGCCGCGCTGCTTTCGGGTCATGGACCGCTGTCACGACACCGTGCCCGGCTGGTTCGACGCCGGCGCGGAACAGCACGTGCGCTGCCTGCTGTGGGACGACGCGACGCCCGAGTTCGCGCCCGCCGCGGAGCAGGTGGTTACCGAGAACGACACCGCAGCGGGGAGCGGCGCCGAGTTGCTCCGCACCGCGTGCCTCAAGGTCCACTTCCCCATCCGCCGCGGACTCTTCAAGCGCACCGTGGGTCATGTGAAGGCCGTGGACGGCGTGGACCTGACGCTCTACGCCGGTCGCACGCTCGCGCTGGTGGGCGAGTCGGGCTGCGGCAAGACCACCGCCGGCAAGGGCATCCTGCAACTGGAGCGCCCGACGGGTGGCAGCGTGCACCACGACGGCGTGGACCTCGCGAAGCTCAAGCCGGCCCGGCTGCGCCCCTATCGCAAGGATCTCCAGATCATTTTCCAGGACCCGTTTGCGTCCATGAACCCGCGCATGCTGGTGGAGGACATCGTCGGCGAGGGTCTACAAGCGCTCAA
>NZ_JAJDNQ010000153.1 GCF_022340605.1 Thiohalocapsa sp. | reverse complement strand
CGCCGGAGGGCTCGTTGGCGACGATGCCGAGGGTGGCGCTCACCGCACGATGCTGCGGTTGCTGTCAGCGACGAAGTCCGCGAGCGATTCCAGCTCCGGTTGTGTCTTGGCGAGTTCCCTGATCTGCGCCACGGCGTCGGCAAGCTTCAGGTTGGCGAGGTACAGCAGCCGGTAGGCGCGCCGCAGCGCGGCGATGGCCTCTGGCGAGAACTGGCGGCGGCGCAGCCCCTCCGCATTGATGCCGCGCGGCACCGCCGGATGGCCGCCGATGGTGAGGTAAGGCGGCACATCCTTGGCGATGACCGAGCCCATGGCGCTGAAGCTGTGCGCACCGATCTGGCAGAACTGGTGCACGATGCTGAAGCCGCCGAGGATCGCCCAGTCCTGCACCTCCACGTGCCCGCCAAGGGATGCGGCATTGGCCATGATGACGTTGTTGCCAATGACGCAGTCGTGGGCGACATGGGTATAGGCCATCAGCAGGTTGTCGTCGCCAATGCGCGTCTCGCCTCTGTCCTGCGCCGTACCGCGGTGTACGGTCGCGTACTCGCGGATGACATTGCGCGCGCCGATGACGAGCGACGTGGCTTCCCCGGCGTATTTCTTGTCCTGTGGGTCCTCACCGATGGATGCGAACTGGAAGATCCGCGTCGCCGGCCCGATGGTCGTCGGCCCACGCAGCACCACGTGTGGGCCGATGCTGCATCCGGCGCCGATGCGAACCCCAGCACCGATAATGGCGTAGGGACCCACCTCGACATCGGCGGCCAGGTCAGCCGCCGGGTCGATGATCGCACTGGGATGAATCAAGATTCAGAAATCCCGCGCCGTGCACATGATCTCGGCTGTGGCGACGGCCTTGTCATCGACCCGGGCCTCGCCCGCAAACTTCCAGATGCCGCGCTTGACGTGCATCACCGTGACATCGAGGAACAGCTGATCACCCGGCTCCACCGGCTGCTTGAAGCGCGCCTTGTCGATGCCGACGAAGTAATAAAGTGCCTTCTCGCCCACTTCCTGCGGACGCGATTGCATGGCCAGCAGGCCGGTGGCTTGCGCCATGGCCTCGACGATCAGCACGCCCGGCATCACCGGCCGCACCGGGAAGTGGCCAGTGAAATAGGGCTCGTTGAAGGTGACGTTCTTGAGTCCGAGCAGCCGCTTGTCGGCCTCGAACTCCAGCACCTTGTCGATCAGCAGAAAGGGATAGCGGTGCGGCAGGAGATCCAGCACCTTGTGAATGTCCATTGAAGTCAATGCAGCCTCCACGGCCCCTGACGAGACGATGCTGGCGACTCAGCCGAGCTCACCGCCAAGGCTGCCACGGCGCTGATTGTCCAGCGTGGCAGTTGTCGGACGGCGATGGACTGATTGCAGCATGGTCCCTGATTGCGATTGTTATTGGGTTGGCCCCGACCTGAGTGACGCTCGACGCCGGTGAGCCGGGGCCGGAGATGGCCGGCGAGCCCAGGCAGCGAAGACCGTGCGGGTAAGCGGCAAGGCAGCGGGTGGGGAATTCTCAGTCTGCCGGCGGCTGCGCGCCGCCGGTCTCGGGTTCTGCGAGGGCACGCTCCAGTTGCTGCACACGCTGCTGCAGCGACTCCAGCCGCCGGAGCCGGCCGATGGTGCGACGCCATTCGGCGTTCGGCATCGCGGGGATGCCGCTGCTGTAGACGCCGGCCTCGGACTGCGAGCGCGTCACCATGGCCATACCCGTAAAGTGCACGTCGTCGGCGATGTGCAGGTGCCCCGCCATGCCGACGGCACCCGCCACGGTGCAACGTGCCCCAATGCGGGTGGAGCCGGAGATGCCGGAGCAGGCCGCCATCGCGGTGTTCTCGCCAATGGACACGTTATGGCCGATCTGCACCAAGTTGTCGATCTTGACGCCGTCGGCAATGATCGTGTCCTCGATGGCGCCGCGATCGACGGTGGAATTGGCGCCGATCTCCACATCATCACCCAGGCGCACGCCACCCACTTGCGGAATGCGCACCCAACGCTCGCCGTCCCGCGCGAAGCCGAAGCCCTCGCGGCCGATCACGGAGCCGGGGTGCAACAGCACGCGCGCACCGATAACGGCGCCGGCACAGATCGTAACCTTGGCGACGAGCCGCGTCTCGGCCCCAATGCTGGTGCCGGCGCCAATGCTGCAATGGGGACCGATCTCGACCCCCGCCGCCACCCTGACGCCAGCCTCCAAGACGCAGAGCGGACCGATAGATGCAGTGGGATCGATGCTGGCGCTGTCGTCCACCACCGCAGTCGGATGCACGCCGGCGGGCGGGCGCGGCCGCGGGTGCAGCATGGCCGCCGCCTTGGCGAAGGCCAATTCGGGATTGTCCGCCACCAGGACGGTGCAGGGCGCGGCATCGGCATCGGCCTGCCGCAGAATCACGGCGCCGGCCCGGGTGTCGGCTAGCCGGGGACGGTAGCGGCGATCGACCAGGAAGCTCAGGCAAGACGCGTCCGCGGCATGCAGTGGCGCGACCCGCGACAGCGGGACATCGGCGCCCACCAGCGCCAGGCCAAGCTCAGCTGCGAGCCGACCTGCCGTCATCACCTCGCCGTCGCACCGACGGCCTGCGCTGTCGCCGCTCATTTTCGATTCTGGAACTCTTCCTTGAGGCGCTCCACGACATCCGCCGAGATGTCGATGCGCTCGCTGAAATAGACCACGCCCTCGCTCACGATCAGATCGATGTCCTGCTCCTTGGCAATCTGCCGGACCACCTCTTCCACCTGCTTGACCAGCTTGGTCCGCAGCTCGCTCTGTCGTAGCGCAAAGTCCTCCTGCAGCTCCGCCTTGGCGTAGCGCAAGCGGCGCTTGCGCGCGCGAATGTCGTTCTGAAGCCGCTTCACCTCCTCTTCGCTCATGAGCGCGCCGTCGCGCTCCAGCTTCTCGCCGAGCCGGTCCAGGCCTTGTTGCTGGTCCACCAAATCGGCTTCCCGCTCCGCCACTTCCGCGCTCAGGGTCTGCCGCGCCTCCTCGTATTGCGGGGACTCCTCGACAATGCGGTTTGGGTCGATGACAGCAATCTTGAGATCCTGCGTCACGCCCGAACCTGCCGCCACCAATGCAGGCATCAGCAGCAGAACCGCGAGCAGAGCAGAGCAGCGCAGTAACATCAGAACGTCTGGCCGAAGGTGAACTGGAAGACCTCTTCTTCGTCCTGCTGCTGCGTGTTGAGCGGATAGGCGAGACTCAGCGCCAAGGCGCCAACGGGCGACAGCCAGGCAAAGGACAAACCGGTGGAGTAGCGCAGATCCCCGAGGTCGAAGCCCGTGGGCGCCACCAGCGGGGTGTCATGGGTATACCAGACGTTGCCGAAATCGAAGAAGGCACCGATGCGCACGGTATTCGCGAAATTGCCACCCAGCGGAGGCGGCGCGTAGACCTCGATCCCACCGGTCAACTCGAGATTGCCGCCCACTGGATCGAGATTGTATGTGGTCTCCCGCGGACCGAGCGTATTGGCCTTGAAGCCGCGAACACTGTGGGGGCCGCCGGCATAGAAGTTCTCGAAGAACGGCATGGCCTCGGTATCCCCATAGCCATCGCCGTAGCCCACATCGCCCTTGAGCGCCAGTGTCAGGCTTTGGGTCAGCGGCAGATAGTAGCGACCGCGATAGGTGAGCCGGTAGTACTCCAGATCACTACCGGGAATGGCAATCTCGCCGGACAGACTCTGCAACGTGCCTTTGTTGGGAAACACGGCGGTATCGCGCGAGTCGTTCAGGTAATTTGCCGTCAGGAAGAAGTCGTTGAAGACCTCGCCGTTCTGGGCGGCGAAATCCTGCGCCAACAGCGAGTAGCCGGGGAAGAACTTGGTGTACTGGTAGTAGGCACCAAGCCCGAAGCGAGCCGTATCCGAGACGGGGAAGCCGTAATTGATCGCCGCACGCCCGACGTCCGTCGTGTAGTCGGCACCGATGAGCTGGTTGAAGTCGGTGGAGCGATAGCTGAGGTCGAAGCCCCGACTGATGCCATCGATCGTGTAGTACGGGTTGGTGTATGCGAGCTGGTAGAGTTGACTGACCTTGCTGGTGTTGAAGGCGAAGGCGACGCGCTTGCCGCTGCCCAGGAAGTTGGACTGCGAAATGCTCGTGTTGAAGATGATCCCCTGCGACTGCGAGTAGCCGATACCGGCCATTAGGTTACCGGACGGCCGTTCCTTGACGGTGACGTCCACGTCCACCTGATCGGCCGTACCCGGCACCGCCGGCGTCTCGATGTTAACCTCCTCGAAGTACCCGAGACGTTGCAGGCGCTCGCGTGAGCGCTTGACCAAGTCCGTCGAGAACCAGGCCGTCTCCAACTGGCGCATCTCGCGGCGCAGCACCTCGTCGCGCGTACGCGTATTGCCCTGCATGTTGATGCGGCGTACATAGACGCGCTTGCCGGGATCGATGAAGAAGGTGACCGCCACCGTCTTGGCGTTCTCGTCCACGTCCGGCACGGCGTTGACGTTGGCAAAGGCGTAGCCTTCCTCTCCGAGCAGTTCCGAAATGCGATCGGAGCTCTCAGTGGCTGTCTTGCGCGAGAAGACCTCGCCGCGGCGCATGTGGATCAGCGGAAACAGACGCGCCGCCGGTACCGACGGCTCACCGGCGAGCTCGATGTCGCTCACGCGATAGACGTCACCCTCATGGACGCCGATGGTCAGGTAGATGTCCTTCTTGTCGGGGCTGATGGACACCTGGGTCGAGGTGATCTCGAACTCGATATAGCCGCGATCCAGGTAGAAGGAGCGCAGCGACTCCAGGTCGCCCGACAACTGCTGCTTCGAGTAGCGGTCGTTCTTCGTGTAGAACGACAGCCAGTTGGTGGTGCCGAGCTTGAACTGCTTCAGCAGTTCCTTGTCGGAGAACGCTTCGTTGCCGACAATGTTGATCTGCTTCAGGCGCGCCGTCAGGCCCTCGTCGATCTCGATGCGCACGGCGACACGGTTACGCTCCAGGGGGGACACGGTGGATTCGATGCCGACGCCGTACTTGCCGGATGCGAAGTACTGGCGCTGCAGTTCCTGCTCGATGCGGTCCAGCACCGACGGGTCGAAGACCCGACCTTCCGCCAGACCCACCTCTTCCAGCCCCTGCTTGAGCTGGTCGGTGTTCAGCGACTTGTTGCCGGTGATCTCGATCTCGGCAACCGCGGGCCGCTCCCGCACCGCGATGACGAGCACGTCACCGTCGCGTTCGACGGAAACGTCCTCGAAGAAGCCGGTGCCGTACAGGGTACGGATGATGTCCGCGGTGATGTTGTCGCTGACCGTATCCCCCACCTGCACGGGCAGATAGTTGAACACGGTGCCCGCGGCGATGCGCTGCAGACCTTCAACGCGGATATCGGCAATCTGGAAGCTGTCGGCGAAGGCCGCCCCGGCCGCCAGGAACAAGGCAAGCGCCACCGCGACGACGTGCCGCCGGGTGCGGTGGGTGCTGGATCTGGGTTGTGTCACTCTTCCCCCGGACGGGTTGACCGGATGCTTGCGACCCGCGGCCATCGCAATCATGCCCAAGGCGGCAAGAGGCTGGAGGCGTGCCCGGACGGCAGCGCGACGGCAGGGTCCGCAAGCCCGTTGTTCAAGTACTGCAATCCTCGGCTGCTTTCCACGGAGGCAGCCGTGTTATCAACTGGTTTCCAGACCGGGTTTCGGAACCTCGCCCCGGAAACTCCCCCCGGAAACTCGTTAGACGTAGGGCGCCTGAAATTTGGCCCTCTGCAAGTTGGCCGTGCGAAAGCCCGCCACGACTGGCAAGCAGCCACCCTATCCCCGAATCCGTGCAGTATAGGGCAAGCCGCCCGTCTAGCCAAAGATTCGAGCAATATCCACGTAGAAGGCCAATGTCATCAAGCAAAGTATCAAGAACAGCCCCAGGCGCTGCCCTTGCGCCTGGAGTTCCTCCGACACGGGACGACGGAGCACCGCTTCGATGGCGAAGAACAGGAGATGTCCGCCGTCGAGGACGGGGATGGGAAGCAGGTTCAGCAGACCGAGGCTGACGCTCAACAGCGCAATGAACTCCAGGTAGGGCGCGATGCCGAAGCGGACCGTCTTGCCGGCGGCGTCGGCGATGCCGATGGGGCCGCTCAGGTTCTGCACGGACGCGCTACCCACGAGCATGCGACCGATGATGCGCAGTGTCATCACCGAAACGTCACCGACACGGCGCAGCGCCTCCAGCAGCCCGCCGGCCGGGCCGTAGCGTACCACCACCTCGATGTCGTCGTAGAGATCCTCCGGCACCGCCGGTCCGGCACCGATGCGGCCGATGACGCTGCCGTCGTCCAACGTCACTGCCCGCGGCGTCAGGGTCAGTGTCTGCCGCGCGCCGCCGCGTTCAACCACGAGGGAAACCGTCTGCCCGGCGCGCGCCTGCACCGCGGTGACGAGGGCATCCCAATCGCCGACGTGCTCGCCGTCAATGGACACAATCCGATCACCCGGCCGCAGGTCCGCGGCCGCCGCCGGCTCGCCGGGCACGACCTCGGCAATCACCGGCGGGATACTGGGCGTGTAGCTCTGCAGCCCCACTTCCCCGAGGAACCCCTGCCCCGGGTCCAGCGGGGCCAGTTCCGCCGCCGGCAGGGTACGCACGGCCGCATCGCCATCGGCAGTGGTGACGTCGACGGTTACGTCGCCGTGCCCAAGGGAGGCCGACAACAGCGCGAACCAGAAATTGCCCCAGGTGGCAACGGGGCGCCCGTCGACTTCCGTCACCAGATCGCCCGGCGCGAACCCCGCCTCAGCGGCCACGGAGTGGGGCTCGACGGTACCGACCTCGGGCCGCACGCCGGTCTCGCCGGCCATCAGCAGCCCCCAGTAGATCAGGACCGCCAACAGGAAGTTGGCCAGCGGGCCGGCGAGCACCACGAGGCTGCGCTTCCAGACCGGTTGGCGGTTGAACGCAAAGGGCAGATCCGCGGGCGGAATCGGCGCTTCCTCTTCACGCTCGTCGAGCATCTTCACGTAGCCGCCCAAGGGCAGCGCGGCGATGACGTACTCGGTGTCGTCCCCGCGCCGCCGCCAGGTGAATAGCGGTCTGCCGAAGCCGATGGAGAAGCGCCGCACCTTGACGCCGAGCCTGCGGGCGACCCAGAAGTGCCCGTACTCGTGGATGGTGACGAGCACGAGGATGGCCACCAGGAAGGCGGCCACGTTGGTCAGAATGGGCGGCATATGCTATGCGACCAGCGCCGCGGCCTGCTGTTCCGCGAGACGGCGTGCCTCGGCATCGACGCCGAGCACGTGCTCGAGCCCGCCCAGGTCGACCGGCTCTGCCGGCAGGCGGTCCATGGTCTGCTCGACGACGCGACCGATGTCGGTGAAGCCGATGCGCCGCTCCAGGAAGGCAGCCACGGCCACCTCGTTGGCTGCATTGAGCACCACCGGAGCGGTGCCACCCTCGCCCGCGGCGCGGTAGGCGAGCCGCAGGCACGGAAAGCGTTCTGGCGCCGGCGGCTCGAAGTCGAGCCGCGCGATCCCGAATAGGTCCAGCGGCGCCACCCCGGCGCCGATGCGCTCCGGCCAGCCGAGCGCATGGGCAATGGGTGTGCGCATGTCCGGGTTGCCGAGTTGCGCGAGCACCGAGCCGTCGGTGTACTGCACCATGGAGTGGATGACACTCTGTGGGTGCACTACCACCTGAATGCGGTCCGCACTGGTGGCGAAGAGCCAACAGGCCTCGATGATCTCGAGCCCCTTGTTCATCATGGTGGCGGAATCGACGGAAATCTTCCGCCCCATGCTCCAGTTGGGGTGTGCCACGGCCTGCTCGGGCGTCACCGCCGCCAGGCTCTCCGGCTCCGCGTCACGGAAGGGGCCGCCCGACGCCGTGAGCAAGATGCGCTCCACGCCGGCCGCCGGCAGGCCGCCGTCGCGCGCAGGTGGGAGGCATTGGAAAATGGCGTTGTGCTCGCTGTCGATGGGCAGCAGTGTCGCGCCGTTGTCACGCGCCGCATCCATCAGCAGCGCCCCGGACACCACCAGGGCCTCCTTGTTGGCGAGCATCAGCCGCTTGCCGGCGCGCGCCGCCGCGAGGCTCGACATGAGTCCGGCGGCACCGACGATGGCAGCCATCACGTAGTCGACTTCGTCCAGCGCGGCAACCTCGCTCAGCGCTTCGGCTCCGGCGAGCACCCGCGGGGCATCGGGCATATCCGCCAGCCGGGTGCGCAGCTCGTCGGTTGCGGCGGCGTCAACCATCACCGCGTAGGCCGGCCGGAAGCGCCGGCATTGCTCGGCCAGCCGCTCCGCGTTGCGATGCGCCGTCAGCGCCACCACCCGGAAGCGCTCAGGATGCCGGCCGACGACGTCCAGCGTGCTGACGCCAATGGAGCCCGTTGAGCCCAGAATCGCAATGCCCTTCATGCCGAAAACCCCAACCAGATCAAGCCCAGAACGAACACCGGTCCCGCCGCCGTCATGCTGTCGATGCGGTCCAGCACACCGCCATGGCCCGGCAGCAGGTTGCCGGAGTCTTTGCAGCCGCGCCGCCGCTTGAGCCAGCTCTCGAACAGATCCCCCACCACCGACAGCGCAACCGTCACCGCACCCAGGAGCATGAGCGCCAGGGTCGCGCCCGGCGACAGGCCCAACAGCACACCGGTGACCAGCAACGCGATGCTCACTGCCGCCAGCGCCGCGTAGAGGCCAACCCAGGTCTTGCCGGGGCTGAGCCGCGGCGCCAGTTTACGCCGGCCGAAGCGGCTGCCCGCGAAGAACGCCGCCGTGTCGGCGAGCGAGATCAGCGCGATGAGCCCCAGCACCAACAACGGGCCATGCGCGAAGTCCTCGTGCAGATGCACCAAGGCGACCCAGGGGGCCGCCAGCACCAAGCCCCCCAGCGGCAGCAGCAGCCGGTCGATGCGCGCCGCGGCCGGATGCACATGCAATCGGGGCAGTGCCGCGGCGAAGCCCAGCCACCAGACCACGGCGGGCGCCAACAGGAAAACGGGCTGCGCCCGGGAGAGCCAAAGCAGCAGCAGGAACAACGCCAGTGCGGCGACGGTGGCGGCGCGCGGCGCCCATCGCTCGACGCCGGTCAGCGCCCCCCACTCCCAGGCCGCCAACAGCATGAAAAAGCCCACGAAGACGGCGAAGCCCGCAGTCGGCAGCAGCAGCACTGCGCCGACGACGGCGGGAATCAGCCACGCGGACGTCAGCAGCCGCTCGCGCAGCGCGTTGTTGGGCGCCGGACTGACTGCGGGATTGGACACGGGCGCTTCAGCCACCGACGGCATTGGAACTGGCCGTGACCTGCTCACTCGTGAGGCCGAAGCGCCGCTGGCGCCGGGCGAAGTCGTTCAGCGCGGCGCCGTAGGCGGCGGCATCGAATTCCGGCCACATCAGGTCCGAGAAGTAGAGTTCGGCATAGGCGGACTGCCAAAGCAGGAAGTTGCTGATCCGCTTCTCGCCGCCAGTGCGGATAAAGAGGTCCGGGTCCGGCACGTCCGGGAACGAGAGCCTGGAGGCGACGAGCGCCTCGTCGATGGCGTCTGGCGCCACGCGTCCGGCCGCCACTTCCCGCGCAATGGCGCGCACGGCCTGGGTGATATCCCAGCGTCCACCGTAATTGGCGGCTACCTGAAGCATCAGGCGGCGATTGTCACGGGTGGCGGCTTCCGCCTTTTCGAACTGTGTCCGCAGCCGCGCCGAGAAGGCCGACAGGTCGCCGATGATGCGCAGGCGCACGTCATGCTCCACGAGCCGCTGCACCTCCACCTGCAGCGTGCTCATGAAGAGCTCCATCAGCACATTGACCTCACCGCGGGGCCGCCGCCAGTTCTCGCTGCTGAAGGCGAACAGCGTGAGCACACCCACGCCATGACGCACGCTTTCCTCGACCACGGCACGCACGCTCTTCGCGCCGGCCCGATGGCCAGCGGTTCGCGGCAGGCCACGCTGATTGGCCCAACGTCCGTTGCCATCCATGATGATGGCGACGTGCTCCGGCACACGCCTGGCGCGCTCGCCATCGCCGATGGCCGTGATCTCACTAGTCACTTGCAGAGCATCTCGCATGCGCGATGCCGTCAAATGGACATCAAGTCTGCTTCCTTCTCCTCGAGTATCCGGTCCACCTCTTTGATGAACTGGTCGGTGAGCTTTTGCACGATCTCTTCGCCGCGGCGCTCGTCGTCCTCGGAGATGAGCTTTTCCTTCACCAATTCCTTCAGCTGCTGGTTTGCATCGCGGCGGATGTTGCGCACGGCCACCCGCGCCTGCTCGGCCTCAGCGCGCGCGATCTTCTGCAGGTCGCGCCGGCGCTCCTCGGTGAGCGGTGGCATGGGCACGCGGATGACGGTGCCCGCGGTGTTCGGGTTCACGCCGAGGTCCGACTGGATGATGGCCTTCTCCACCGCGGCCACCATGTTGCGGTCCCAAGGCGTGACGGTCAGCGTGCGCGCATCTTCGACGGCGACGCTGGCTGCCTGGCTGATGGGCACGTCACTGCCGTAGTAAGACACGCGGACGTGATCCAGCAGCGACGGATGCGCACGACCGGTACGGATCTTGGCCAGCTCGTGGCTCAGCGCCTCGGCGCTCTTGCCCATACGCTCGGCCGCGTCTTTCTTGATGTCATCGATCATTGTTCGTGTCCAGGCTCGACCAACGAGCCGATGTCCTCACCAGCGGCGACGCGCTTGAGCGCGCCGGGTTCGAAAATGCTCATGACCCGCAGCGGGATGCCGTTGTCGCGGCACAGCACGATCGCGGTCAGGTCCATCACGCCGAGGCGCTCGCGCAGCGCCCTATCATAGGTGATGCGCGGATAGCGCTCCGCATCCGGATGATGCTTGGGGTCCGCGGAATAGATGCCGTCGACCATGGTGGCCTTGATCATCAGGTCCGCGCCGATCTCGACGGCACGCAGGCTGGCCGCCGAGTCGGTGGTGAAAAAGGGATTGCCCGTGCCGGCGGCGAAGATCACGACCCGCCCTTTTTCCAGATGCCGCACGGCGCGGCTGCGGACATAGTCCTCGCACACCTGCTCGATGCTGAGCGCGGACATGACGCGGGCCGGCACGCCAACGCGCTCCAAGGCGTCCTGCATCGCCAACGCATTCATCACCGTCGCCAGCATGCCCATGTGGTCGCCGGTGACCCGGTCCATACCGCGGGCGGCGAGCCCGGCACCGCGGAAGATGTTGCCGCCGCCCAGCACCAGCGCGACCTCGGTGCCAGCGCGCGCGCAGTCGGCGACGTCGCCTGCAAGACGCGCCAGCACGTCCGGATCGATGCCACAGGCAGCGTCGCCGAGCAGCGCCTCACCGCTTAGCTTGATGAGTATCCGGCGTGGCCGGGGCAAGTCTTCAGTCATGTGACCAAGTCATGTGACAGGGAGCCGAGGATGTACGGTCGAGCCGAAATCCTCAAGCAGTAGCGCTGGAACTGCGCCGCATGATACCCGAGCCGGGCCGGCGTGGCTCGCTGCCGCCGCAGACACGTGCCGAGCGAGATCACGCGGCCTGGCTAGCGTCATCGCGGCCCGGCCGGCGCCGCCGCCGGCCGCGCAGCCTTCACCAGCTCTGCACTGGGGCGGCACTGGGGGGGTCTGCGCATGCCAGCCAGGCGGGGTCGAGCCCGCGGCACGTGCGTCACTCCGCCTGCTTGGCCTGTGCCTGGACTTCCTCGGCGAAGTTATCGGCCCTTTTTTCGATGCCCTCGCCAACCTCGAACCGCGCGAATGCCGCCACCCTGGCGCCAGCTTGCTTGAGCAACTGCTCCACCTTCATCGACGGATCCTTGACGAACGCCTGGCCGAGCAACGTGACCTCTTCCGCGAACTTGCGCATGCGCCCGCCGATCATCTTGTCGACGATCTCCGGCGGCTTGCCGCTCTCCAACGCCTGCGCGCGGAAGATCTCGCGCTCCTTCTCCAGCGCCTCCGCCGGCAGGTCGTCGGCACTGATGCACATGGGATTGGTGGCGGCGACCTGCATTGCAATGTCGCGCCCGAGCGTCTCGTCGCCGCCGACCAGGTCGACGATGACGCCGATGCGCACGCCGTGGCGATAGCTGTGAAGCACGCCCTCGGGCGCGTCGAAGCGCACCACGCGCCGCAGTTGGACGTTCTCGCCGACCTTGGCGATGAGCGCCTCGCGGGCGGCGTTGACGGTGGCATCACCGGCGCCCGCCAGCGGCTGCTCGGCCAGCGCCGCGACGTCGGCCGCGTCGCTCGCGAGCACGGTCTGACCGACGGCCTCCGCAAAGCCGCGGAAGTTCTCGTCCTTGGCGACGAAGTCGGTCTCGCTGTTGATCTCCACCATGGCACCGCGGCTGCCGCCCTCGGCGACGCACAGTTCCACGACGCCGTCGGCGGCGATGCGCCCGGCCTTCTTCGCGGCCTTCGCCTGGCCGGACTTGCGCATGGCCTCGATGGCGGCCTCGATGTCGCCATCGGTTTCCTGCAGTGCACGCTTGCACTCCATCATGCCGGCGCCGGTGCGCTCGCGCAGCTCCTTCACCAAACTGGCTGAAATCGCCATTGCCTACTCCAGAATTCGATGATTTTCAAAACTGTCAGGACCCCGCCGGGCCATATGCGCCCGGCGGGGTCGGCTGTCCGATGTGACCCGACGGATGTCACCCGCCGATGTGGGCCGTGGGTGGGCCCCAGCCGGGGCGCAACCCGGCGGGTAGCAACCGGTGGAAGTCAACCGGCGGGTGTCAACCGGCGGGTGCCAGCTGGCGGGTGTCAGCTGGCAGCCGCCTCGGCGGCCTCGGCCTCGGCTGCCGGCTCGGGAGCCGGCGCGTCGCCACGCCGCCCGGCCATGGCAGCGGCGGTCTGACGGCCGTCGAGGACAGCGTCCGCGGCCCCCTCGATATAGAGCCGTACGGCGCGAATGGCATCGTCGTTGCCGGGAATCACGTAGTCGATCTTGCTCGGATCGTTATTCGTGTCCACCACGCCCACCACTGGGATGCCGAGCTTGTTGGCTTCGGAGATGGCGATCTTCTCGTGGCCGACGTCGATGACGAACATGGCGTCCGGCAGGGCGTCCATGTTCTTGATACCCCCCAGGCTGCGCTCGAGCTTGTCGCGCTCGCGGCTCAGCGTCAGCGCCTCCTTCTTGCCGAAGCGCTCGATGCTGCCGTCCTGGAACATCGCCTCGAGGTCCTTGAGGCGCTGGATGGACTGGCGCACCGTCTTGAAGTTGGTCAGCATGCCACCGAGCCAGCGGTGGTTCACGTAGGGCATGCCGCAGCGGCTGGCGTGCTCGCGGATGGCCTCCTGCGCCGCACGCTTGGTGCCGACGAACAGGATGCGGCCGCCGTTGGAGGCGAGCTTGCCGAGATAATTCATCGCATCCTGGTACAGCGGCAGGGTCTTTTCCAGGTTGACGATGTGGATCTTGTTGCGCTGGCCGAAGATGTACGCGGCCATCTTCGGGTTCCAGTAACGGGTTTGGTGTCCAAAGTGAACACCTGCCTGCAGCATCTGCCGCATGGAGACTTCGCTCATGATGGTTCCTCGGTCTGGGTTGAGCCTCCGCGTGCCCCATGCTGCGACCCGCAACCGCGGGCACCCGGCAGCATGTGTCGGCATGCGTGTGGCGATGTCGTGCGCACCCAACGTCTGCCCGTCTGCCGGGCCGACATCGGCGCGCAAGGGTGTCGGGTGTGCTGATCCCGCTTGACTCCGGCAAATGGGTCCATATTCCACCTATGGGATGCGGAGCCGGATCAGCATCGGATCGCATCGTCGGACCGCATCGGCGGATCGCATCGAGGAGCGTTGCGGAGGCGCGGCGCACCGGGGACGGCTGCTGGCAATCCTGCTGCGCCCAATCCTTAGGTAAAGCGCAAGGCCATGCTGCCCCCGAACGATGCCACGCCTGCCCTACCCAAGGGCAGAAGCGACCACTGGAAGTTTGCCGGGCCGCGCCGCGTTTTATAACATGGAGCCTCTTACCCGAGCAATGTTGCGCGGCCGAGCGCTTGTGCCCTGAACTGACAACCGATCGCGGACCTGAACTCCCGCAGACCGGATCAACCTGACCAGATCGACGCGATCGACCAGCGGCGATCGCATCGATCGCAACCTGACACCGAGCCGAACTCGTGGATGCCTCAAACAGCAAGATGGCGGTAAGTATCAAGTCCGACGACGAGATAGCCAAGATGCGCGTCGCCGGGCGCCTGGCGGCCCAGGTGCTGGAGATGATCGGCCCCCACGTAGTGCCGGGCATCACCACCGACGAGCTGGACCGTATCTGCCACGAGTACATCGTCGACGAGCAGGGCGCCGTCCCCGCGCCACTCAACTACCGCGGCTTTCCGCGCTCCATCTGCACCTCGGTCAACAACCAGGTCTGCCACGGCATTCCGGGCAACAAGCGCCTGAAGAAGGGCGACATCGTCAACATCGACGTCACCGTCATCAAGGACGGCTACCATGGCGACACCAGCAAGATGTTCTTCATCGGCGAGCCGTCGGTGCTGGCGCGTCGCCTGGTGAACGTGACCCAGCAGGCACTGTACGTCGGCATCGGTACGGTAAGGCCCGGAGCAACGCTCGGCGACATCGGCCATGCCATCCAAAGCTTCGTCGAGAGCCACAACTACTCGGTAGTGCGCGAGTACTGCGGGCACGGCATCGGGCGCGAGTTCCACGAGGACCCTCAGGTGTTGCACTACGGCAGACCCGCGGACGGCCTGACGCTGCAACCGGGCATGTGCTTCACCATCGAGCCCATGGTCAACGCCGGGAAGCGCCAGGTGAAGCTGCTGCCTGACGGGTGGACCGTCGTCACCAAGGACCGCAGCCTGTCCGCGCAGTGGGAGCACACCATTCTGGTGACACCCGACGGCTACGAGATCCTCACGCTCCGGGACGAAGAGCGCTCCAGCGCGGCCGCCTGAGCGCACGGCCGAGGCCCGGCGCCGCTGCCCAAGCCAAACTTGGCCAGCCAACCTTGCCCAGCCAACTTCGCCCGGTCGCCACCGCCCTCAGCGCCGCCCTACACCACCCGACTGATGGTCCAGGAGCACACGATCCCCCCGGCAACCACGGCCGCGCCGCCCGGAACGGCCGACATCGCCGCATTCAAGGCGCAGTTGTCGGCGGCGCGCGAGGCATTGTTCGCCCGCTTCGATCGCGGCGAGCCCGTCACCGAGTTGGTGCGGCGCTGGAGCAACGACATCGACGCGATCATCAGCGCCACCTGGCGGCGCTTCATGCCGGATGGGTCCGAGGCCGCGGTCGTCGCCGTTGGCGGCTACGGGCGCGAAGAGCTGCACCCAAACTCCGATATCGACCTGCTGATCCTCGTCGGCGAAGGCCAGGCTGCATACCTGGGCGAGGCGATCGGGGCGCTGGTGATCTTCCTCTGGGACCTGGGGCTGGAGATCGGCCACTCGGTTCGCACCGTCGACGAGTGCCGGCATGAGGCGGCCGACGACATCACCATCGTCACGAACCTGCTGGAGGCGCGGCTCATCGACGGCGACGCACCGCTGTTCGAGTGCATGCGCGCCGCCGTCGGCCCGGACAGCATCTGGCCTAGTGAGGCGTTCTTCGCCGCCAAGCGCGAGGAGCAGCGCAAGCGCCGCCAGAAGTACGGCGACACCGCCTACAACCTGGAGCCCAACATCAAGGAAAACCCGGGCGGCCTGCGCGACATCCAGATGATCGCCTGGGTCACCAAGCGCCACTTCGGCGCCGACTCGCTGCACCAGTTGGTAGAGCAGGGCTTCCTCACCGAGACCGAGTACCTGGCACTGTGCGAAGGCCAGGCATTGCTGTGGCGCATCCGCTTCGCGCTGCACCGGCTCACGCGCCGGCGCGAGGACCGGCTCCTGTTCGACTATCAGCGCACGCTGGCGAACGAATTCGGCTTCACGGACCAGGGCGACAACCTGGCGGTGGAGCAGTTCATGCAGCAGTACTACCGCGCGGTCATGGAGCTGAACCGGCTCAACGAGATGCTGATGCAACTGTTCCAGGAGGCCATCCTGCTGCACGACCAGATCGGCCCGCCGGAGCCCGTGAACAAGCGCTTCCAGGTGCGCAGTGGCTACCTGGAGGTAACCCATCCGCAGGTGTTCGCCCGCTCACCGTTCGCGTTGCTGGAGATCTTTCTGGTGCTGCAGCAGCGTCCGGAGCTGCTTGGCGTGCGCGCCAGGACCATCCGCCTGATCCGCGAGTACCGCCACCGCATCGACGACGACTTCCGCGAAGACGTGCGCGCGCGCAGTCTGTTCATGGAGATCCTGCGCCAGCCGCGTGGCGTCACCGCCGCGCTCCGGCGCATGAACAGCTACGGCGTGCTGGCCGCCTACGTGCCGGCCTTTGCCAACATCGTCGGGCGCATGCAGTACGATCTCTTCCACGTCTACACGGTGGACGAGCATACGCTCAGGCTGCTGCGCAACCTGCGCCGTTTCACGATCCCCGAGCACAACGGCGAGTTCCCGCTCTGCTCCGCCATCGCCCAGCGCGTCCCCAAACAAGAGCTTCTGTACCTGGCCGGGCTGTTCCACGACATCGCCAAGGGCCGCAGCGGGGACCACTCGCTCTTGGGCGCCCGCGAGGCCTGGGACTTCTGTCAGCTGCACTATCTGAGCGAGTACGACAGCCGCCTGGTGGCGTGGTTGGTGGAGCACCACCTGTTGATGTCCATGACCGCCCAGCGCAAGGACATCGCCGACCCCGTGGTCATCCAGGCCTTTGCCGAGCAGGTCAGCGACCTCAACCGGCTGGATTACCTTTACCTGCTCACCGTCGCCGACTCCCGTGCCACCAACCCCAAGCGCTGGAACTCCTGGAAAGATGCGCTGCTGCGAGATCTCTACCACGCCGCCCGCAGGGCGCTCATGCGCGGGCTGGACAACCCCCAGGCGCAAGACGACCTGATCGAGCAAAAACAGCGCGAGGCCATGCGCCTGCTGGCCCTCGAGGGCATCGACGCCGACGACTGCCGCGACCTGTGGAGCCGCTTCGGCATGGACTTCTTCACGCCCAGCTCACCGGAGGAGATTGCCTGGCAGACCCAACGTATCCTCGTCACCGCGCCCGATCAACTGCCACTGGTGGTGATCCGTCCGCTCGCCTCCCGCGGCTGCACCGAAGTGTTCCTGTTCTCCCGCGACGAGAAGAATCTGTTCGTGCGCATCACCGCGCTGCTCGACCAGCGCGCGCTGAACATCATGGATGCACGCATCACCACCACAGACGACGGCTTTGCCGTCAACGCCTTCCAGGTGTTGGGTCCCGACCACTGCCCCATCGACCAGGGCGACGACACCGAGGCGCTGCGCGAGTCCCTGCTGGCCGCGCTGCGCCGCGGCGACGGCCAGCAGCCGGTGGTCAATCGCCGCTTGCCGCGGCAGCACCGCCACTTCCCGGTGGAAACGCGGGTCAGCTTCTCGGAAGACACGCGCAACCAGCGCACCATGATGCGGCTCAGCACGCTGGACCGGCCCGGCCTGCTGGCGGAGATCGGCAGCGTCTTCGAGGCCTGCGACATCCGGCTGCAGAGCGCCAAGATCGCCACCGTTGGCGCCGAGGTGGACGACGTCTTCTTCATCTCAACCCAAGACGGCGCCCCCATCACCTGCGAGACAGCACTCACCTGTCTGCGCAAGGCGATCCACGAGCGCCTCGAATCCAGCGCCGAAAAGCGCTCCTGAGAAGCCCCGGTACACCTCGGCCCATCGCCATCGATCGTTCGGACCGGACCAAGCGCCAGCGCCGCAGCCTCGGGACCTCCGCCCCCTTTGCCGCAACGCCGAGCTGCCGCGCCCGACCTCAGCGCCGGGCGGCGGTGGTCGGGCAGCGGTAGTCAGGCCGCAAACCCCTGCAATATTGACGTGTATTGCGGACTGTCCTAAAACCGATCAGTAGCAATCTGCGATCAGGAGCGGAACGGCCAGTATGGCCCGCGAAGCCTCGACCAAGTCACTCGCGCATCCAACGGCCGGGTCCGGTGCCGCCGTCTCGGCTGCGCGCCGCGCCGCCATTTTCACGCCGCCCGCCCATGGACCGCTGCTGGCCGCGGCACTACTGACAGCGCTCGGTGTCCAGGCCGCGGCGACGGCGCCCGAAACACCCGCGGCGAGTCCGGCCAACGAGTTGCAGGTCGCTGCCGCCGACACGACCGAGCCTGATGGCTCCGCCGCACCCATCGAGGCAAACCCGCCGGATTCGCCCGCCCTGCCTGACGGTGCCCCACGCTGGCTGGATGCGGTGCGCGAACAGCGCCGCGCCCTGCAGGAACGACGGCGTGCGGAGCATCAGGCCCGCCGCCGCGCCATCGACCCCGTCGGCGCCGCGCACCACGAGGCCCTCGAAGAGGAATTCTTCCGCCGCCGCCAGGAGATACGCGACCAGATGGCCCAGGACCGCTGGTGGTTCCTCAACTTCGGCCCATGGATGCTGCCGTTGCCGTCATCACCGGGCGCCTCGCCATCGCCGCCCGGCACCATGCCTCCGGACGCCGGCTCCGAGCCCGGGCAGACGCCGGAAGGCCCCGCGGCGCCGGCACCGCAACCGCCGGAATGGAACAACGGTTGGTACTTCCACGGCTGGTAGCTTTGCAGGGCGCCAACCCGTGCGGGACCGGAGCCGAGAAACCAGGTCGAAGTCTCTGCTCGGTGTCGTTGTCGTAATCGTGATCGGATACTCGACAACGACAACGAAGGCAAAGTTACGTGAAACGCTTCCCTAAGCCTCTGGCTGCTTACGCGAGCGCCCGGCGTTGCCCTTGCGTGGCGCGTCGGCGGTGAGTGCCGGCAGGTCTTGTTGGGCATAGACCAGCTTCTCAGCGTGCTTCTGCTCGCGGGCGCGGATCATCTTCTCCTGCCGGGAGCGAATGCCGTAGCCCAGCGCGGCGCCGCCGGCAGCGGAGATGGTGAGCAGCCCCAGGGTCATCAGCTGCGCGAACATCAGCGCGACGCCCACGCCGGCCGCGCCACCGACGGCCACACCGGTCTTGAGCGCGGCACCGCCGGAGTGGCGCTTGCGCTGCCTCACGAGCTTGGCCTTATCCTTCTCCGCCTGCAGGCGCAGCTTCTCGCGCTCACGGGCGTGGCGCTTCTGCTGCCGCGCCATGGCATGTTCCTTGACGCTGCCAATCACCGAGTCGAACCACAGCGCCACCAGCACACCCAGGGTCACGCCCAGCGCGCCGAACAGCCAGCCGGTTTGATTCAGGTCGGTCTTCAGCGCGGTATAGGTCAGCAGCACCGTAGCCACCTGCAGCAGCAGGATGCCGATCAGGAACCTGAACAGGCCGCCGATACGAGGTCCGAGCATGGGTTGCTCCTGCCGCTCAGCGGCGGCTTTCTGCGGCCGCGACACGCACGCGTGCGTGTCGGTCGGTCTGCGTGGTATTCCGACGACCGAGCAGGAACACCCAGTCGCCGGCCGGCGGCTGCGCGCCGCCCTCGATGGCGTTGCGCGGGAACACGTCGAGCAACCGCTGACGCACCGCCTGCAGGCTCTCCGCGCGGCCGCTGATGTTGCGTGGGATGTCCCGGTCGTAGGCATCCACGATGCTGTACATGAACTCGGGGCCGACGCCACTCAAGTCCACGATCAAACGCACGGCCTGCGGGCTGCCGGGCACCAGCCGCGGCTCCAGGCTTGACACCAGAAAAGGTCCCGGCGCGCTCGCGAGCCGCGCGGCCAGTTCAGGCTGGCCGCCGCGGTTCAGGTAGGCGGCCAGCTCGCCGCGCATCGCCGACGACAGCTCCGGTCCGGTGCGCTCCGCCAGGGATGCACCCTCCTGCCCGGCACGCACCGGCACCAGGAAGGTATGCGCGCTGCGGTCCGGCCCGCGCGCGCGGGCACCTTCGGCGAGCACATAGGTCTCTATAACCCGCAGCAGCTCGCGATAGGCGGCGAGCCGTTCCTCATCGGCGCTGTCATCGCCGCCGCCAAAGATGTAGGTGTACATGCCATAGCCAGGCTCGGCGTTGCCGAGGAGTTCCGCAAGGCCCAGGCTGGCGGAGCCTTCTGCGGTCTCGCCGCCAAGCGGGAAATAGAGCATCGCATAGTCGCCGCTGCCGCCATCCAGCGGCGGGGGGGCCGCGGACTGCGGCATCACGCGCGCGCGACCGGCGAGCATCAGGCCCTCGGCGGCTGCGCGCTCCACGATCAGCTCCGAGCCAGGGCCTGTCAGCGCAACCGCACGCTCGATGACGGGCATCGCTGCCTCCTCGCCGCCCCGGGCAACCACCTCGGTGACAATGTCTGCCAGTTCGCCACAGCGCCCGATGATCAGCGCATCCACCGCCATCGCCGGGTCCACGCCATCGGCGTCGAGGTCAGCAACGATGTTACGCAGCAGAGAGTCCTCGGTGACGTTGGCCGGCCGGCTCGCGCAGCGCTCGGCGACCCGCTCGCGGAGCATGAGGTCGCCTTCCGGGAGCTCACCGATGCCCCCGGTTTCGGAAGCTGTCGGCTCGGACTCGGCCGTGTCCAGCCCCGGTAGCGGGGTGACCAAATCCCTGGGCGCGCGCCAGCGCGGCGGCTGGCGCAGATCCACGCCGAGGTCCGAAGATGCGCCCGCATCGCCACTGCCGGCCACCGGAACGTGCGAGTTGCCGACAACGGCGGCCGCGCGCTCCGACTCGACCGTGGCTCCGGCTCCGGCCCGGGCACCGGCACCGGCACCGGGGGGCGGCACGTCGTCGCCGGCACCGCCGGGCAGTTGCGCGCAGGCGGCCATCGCCAGGGTGGCCGCAAACGGCAGGGCGATCAGCAATGGACGCATGGCGAGAATCAGCGTGCGAGGGCGACCAGGGAGGCGGGTGCGCGAAGCTGCCGCCGCCGGATAGGCGAGCTGGCGCAACGCTGCGATGATAGCGGAATCTCGGTGCGGCCAGCAGCGCTGGTCAGGCTCCGACAACAGCCTGCGCGCCCCGCGGTTGAAATCGCCCGCCCGCCCGCAACCTCGCCTCCTGCGGTGGCCTCGCCGTTGCAACGGCCTTTCGCACCCGCCCCGCTGTTGCTTCCGACATTGCTCCCGGCATTGCTCCGGCTGTTGCCGCTGACGCGGCAGAGCCCTCGCACTGACGCATCCAGCTCCAAGCCCAACCGATCCTCCATCAAATCCCATGGACAAGCCCGTGTCCGCCGCCTGCGAAGAAAACAAGGCACCCATCCTCGCCGTGCTCGCGCCGCTGTTCGCGGACCGCCGCCACGTGCTGGAGATCGGCGCCGGCACCGGCCAGCACGCGGTGCACTTCGCCGCCGCAATGCCGCACCTCGTCTGGCAGTGCAGCGACGTGCCGGCGAACCTGCCCGGCATGGACCTTTGGATCGCCGAGGCGGGGCTCGCCAACCTGCCGCCGGCCATCGCGCTGGACGTGGACGGCGCCTGGCCGGAGACAGGCTCGAGCGCGCCCTACGATGCCGTCTATAGCGCCAACACCGCGCACATCATGTCCTTGGCACAGGTGGAGCACATGTTCGCGGGCGTCGGCGCCGCGCTGCCGTCGGGCGCGCCGTTCGCCTTGTACGGCCCCTTCAGCTACGGCGGCCGTCACACGAGCCAAAGCAACGCCAATTTCGACCGCTGGCTCCGCGCCCGCGCACCCCTGAGCGGCGTACGTGACCTGGACGACCTGACCCGCATGGCAGAGGCCGCGGGCCTGGCACTTGCCGACGACATCGCCATGCCGGTGAACAACCGCACCCTGATTTGGCGTCGCCGCTGAGACATCGGCGCGCCGACATATCGAGTCCCGCCCCTTGGGGAGACGCCCATTGTTGGCCAGCCTGGCCAAGATCGGCAGCGAGCTCGAACCTGTTCAGAAACCGGGCAGGTTCCGGGCTCCTCCACCGTCTTGTCGCCAGACGCTTGACAATGGCGCGGCATCCTGAGCCGCACGGAACCCCCGATCAATCGGCGTTTCCCTAGCGTGAACCCCCGGGCCGGCCGACTCGCCGGAAGGACCACGGCAAGATCGGCGTACGGATTCGCAAGCTCACCAACTACCCAACGCCTGAGCACTCCCTACTGGATATCACCCAGGTGCACAGCCCCTTTCGCATAGGCGGGCAGGCAGTGGACGGTGAGGCTGTCCTGGACCGTCAATACGCCTTCCGTCGCTGATTCACGGCCGAGCAACTTGCGCCCGAAGATGCGCTACGCCACCAGCAGGCACCCTCTAGTGTCGAAGCTGCATGCCGCTCGCTCAACAACCAGGACTCGGAGAACCCGCCCAATCCGCCGACCGGCGCCAGCCACGCGAGTTGCTCCGAGCCGCCAGCCTTGTCTCGCGGTCCGCCGTTTAGCCACCGCCTTGAGGCGCAACATCCGGAGGTTCCCCAGCCCCCTTCAAGGAAACCCGACGATTGCGCCCGACGGCGTTTTCTCGAAGTCTACATAACCCACCCGCCATACCGACGACCATCCGAGGCCCCACCGACAAGCGGGGGCTTGACGGCCGCGAGTGGGCGCCTTCGAACGCCGTGCCGATGTTGCCCCGATCGGCAAACCAATCAGCGTCTCCCGAGGTACGTCCCTTAACCGTGCGAGGTACGCCTGTGAATCGCTTGCACTACATCGCCTTCGCCGTTAACGCTGTCGTGGCATCAACGAGTCTGGTGAGCATCGCGGCTCCCCCGCCACCGACGGCATCTACTGCGACTATTGCTGCTTCCCAGGGATCCGTGTTCATTTCCGGCAACAGCGGACTTACCGCCGCATACGCCGGGATGCCATTGCAGGCCGGTACTCGCATCTACGTACTCGACGACAGCCGCGCAACTGTCGATTTCCCCAACGGCGATAAGCAAGCGGTTCCGGAAAACACGCTCTTGAAAATTGACGACGCCGAGGGCGGTGCGCATGCCGCCATCGTCGAATCAGCGCCTCCGGACGAGTCACAAGCGCCACTTTCCGAGCCCGGAAACTCCAGCCTATACACATCTGACGCGTCCGGTTTCGCCGAGCGTATCAGCGCGCCCGGAACTCGCGTTATCAATCAAGCTGATGAGCCCGGTAACGAGCAGAAATCCAATCCCAAGTATCCGCCCATCAGCCCCGAGTAGACATCTGTGTTGCGTGGCCATACTCGCGATGAAGGCATCCGAAAACGACCTCTTTGAATACCGCGCTGGTCTTGGTGTTTACCGTCATCCAACGCCGACGCAAATGGCCGCTTGCACCCATCTGCTGCATGGTCGCGGCCGGCGCTTGAGTCATTCCCCTTATCGCCCTACGGGAAAGGCATTGACCTCGCGATCACAGCTTCGCCTGAGTTCTCAATCAGTCGCCGCCACTCCAAGGCACGCGAGGACAAACGGTCCATTCCGGCTGACTGTCTGAAACGACATAATATCGGGTTTCGAGTATCCTGCACACGTGTTGGCACACGATCGAGACTGCATTTCATTCGACGCTTCTCCGCCTTGGGAAAGTGAAAAAAATGACAGAATGAAAGTCAAAAGCATAGCCGATCAAGAACAAGATCCCGCCAACCCCTGCTTTTTAAGTCACTGTTCCTACGGATGCTTTTTCCATCGTTGCCACGATCACTCGCCGGAGCGGCTAGAGCTAAGAACGCCGCTCGAACCTAGGGCAGTCCGACGTTAAGATCGTCGAAATAACCACGCAAGGCTTGGTCACCGCTACAAGGTGGCTGGATTTCGTAGTGACCAAGACAACATATGTATGACTCTCACAAGGAGTGGTGCGCGCGCGCTGTATGGTTTGGCTATGCAGCCTCCATGGCACGCTCGCGCACGGCTCCGACGAGAGCACTGGTAAAAGCTCAGGTTGTTTGTTTGCCTGAAAGAGGTGTAACGTGGCTTTCTCTCCCCATCTTAGGCTTTCGCTTCCCGCCGCTGTTCTCGTATCGATTTCCGGCCTATACTCGGCAATCGTTATCGCGGACGAAGAGGCGACTCTCGCGGAACCCCCGGCGTGGCAATGTGGCGACAGCTGGATACTCGAACAGACCAAACTCGATATCAGTGCGCCGACCCCCTATTGGAAGGAGCCCCTGCGTTGGCGCTGCGAGGTCATGTGCGACGAAGGTCCGGATCGTCTGTCATTACAGATTAGAACCCTCTCCGGACCGCCAACCGGCGTCGATGTCATTGTGAGCACCAATCCTTGGCGGGTTCTAACCATAAGAAAGGTCGTGGCCACGGCAGATGGGCTGCAGACGCTGGAGGAGGAGGTGAACACCGACAAGCCTATCCTCGAAGAGGACGCGCCCTTCGCATTGGTGATTCCAAGCTTTCCTCTGCAGGATACGCCCCAAGTCACAGCGCCTAGCCCCGTCGTGTTGAACTCCGAGAACGGAGATACCCCGGCGGCAACGGCGATGGGAGAAGTGTATCAAGAAGTTCTACCGGAAGAGGGGACCAATCCGCTCGTGTCGGGGGAGGAAATGCCCCCAGAGCCTCTTACGAATAGCGCCGCGAGCGAATTCCCACAGGGCAGCACGGAGGTCAAGATCGGGATCGGTAGACAGGGAGAGAGCAAGGAAGATGCCCACGTACTGACACTTAAGAATGGCGAGCCGTGGTGGAACGAAGAAAGCGCCCAAACGACGACCACCCTTATCGTGCCCAACAACGATTCAGGGGAGACGGGTGCACCATGAAGAGGCATCTATTTTGGTCCTGCGGGACCGCGATCATGTTATCGCTGGCCGCGCCCCTGTGCCTTGCGGCAAAACCTTGGTCCGGCTATTGGTGGCCACTATCTACGGGTGAGCTGCTCTTTGGCTATACCTCCGGCATGTCTCCCTTCGAAAAGTACGATCAGGCGACTTACGGCTACTCCCCCGGTCCGGCATACTCCCAAAGCTATAACAACGGCTTTAATTACAGCCGCAGAGCTGAATCGTGGTCTGGGCTTTGCAACGGATGGGCGGCGGCAGCCATCATGGAGCCTGAGCCTACCCGTCCGATCAATGTTGGGTCAGTGAATTTTCGGGTCGGCGATCAAAAAGGGCTCTTGTCGGAAGCGTGGTACAGGACTTCCGGGGATGGTTGGTTCGTCGGCAAGCGATACAAGGGGTACAATGATGGATCGTTTGAGGACTTGTACCCTGGCCAGTTGCTGGACCTCCTGAACAAGTATGTGAATAATGGCATCCCGATAATCCTTGACTTTTCCGCCGATGAGGAGGTCTGGAATTATCCCGTTTATTCCTTCGACTTGGCGTGTTCGGGCGGGCCGCGTCGAACGAACGACTGTAGGCTGACAGTAGTCGCCGCAAATGACAACGTGCGGCCTGATGTGGTGGGCATTGTCAAGATCACCAAGACCTATACGTTTCGCGCGGAGACTGATGGAAACGGCGACGTCATTTCAAGCTCAGCCTACTGGACCGGGTACAGTGTCTCCAGCCATCCCGATTTTGCCTGGTACCCGGGGAGTCGGCCGGTATTGCGAAACAGTGGTCTAAAGTATCCGCTTTGGTAGGATCACGGATGACGTGTTTGGCCCGTTCAAGGGAGAGCCCGGCACCGGCCACTGATAGACTTCTCGCCCCAAGGCAGAGTGAGCGAGGTTGTAGTGCATGGCCAAGCGTGAGCCGGTAACGCCGGCGGTGCGGGTGCTGCGGGCCGCGGGGGTGGCTTTCGACGGCCATCCCTATGACTATCAGCAGGGCGGCACGGCGGAGTTCGCGGCGCAGTTCGGCGTGGACGAGCACTTGGTCATCAAGACGCTAATTATGGAAGATGACGCCGGTAGGCCGCTGATCGTGCTCATGCACGGCGACCGTGAGGTGGCCACCGGCCTACTGGCCCGGGCCATCGGCGCCAAGCGGGTACGGCCGTGCGAGCCGGCGGTGGCGGACAAGCACTCCGGCTACAAGGTCGGTGGCACCTCGCCGTTCGGCACGCGGGCGCGGATGCCGATGTACTGCGAGCGCGCCATCGCCGAGTTGCCAAGGCTCTACGTCAACGGCGGAAAGCGCGGCTACATCGTCTCGCTCGCCACCGCAGACCTGTTGCGGGTGCTGCGGCCGACGCTGGTCGACGCGGCCCAGCCGCCGCACGGATAGCGGTCCCACCGGCGCGGCGTGGCCCCCGCGCTATACTGCGCCGGCGTCCACCGTCTTCTCAGTTACCGCGACGCCATGACGAGACCATCCCCAAGCCGACCGGCCGCGGCCATGCCCGTGCGCCGCTTTCTGCGGACATGTGCCAGGTCGAGGGTGCCTGGAAGGTGCTCCGGTTGCCGGAGTAGCGCGGATCAGTCTTGCAGCAAACCCGACGGCGGCCGCAACGCCGGTCCCGGCGAAGACCCGACGGTGGCCCGCTCCAGCAGTGCCCG
>NZ_JAJDNQ010000044.1 GCF_022340605.1 Thiohalocapsa sp. | reverse complement strand
GCCTTCCGCATCGGCCAGCAGAAGAACGTCTTCGTGCACAAGTTCGTCACCCTGGGCACCCTGGAGGAGCGCATCAACGACATGATCGAGGAGAAGAAGGCGCTGGCCGGCGCCATCGTCGGCAACGACGAGTCCTGGCTGACCCAGCTCGACAACGACCGCTTCAAGGCGCTGATCCGCCTCAATCGCGAAGCGGTAATGGACTGACGGCCCAGATCATGAGTAGACCGAGGCTTGGCAGGACCTGGTGGGGACAGCGCTTCATCGAGGCGCTGGAGGGCTTCACCGACAGCGGCCGCTTGCAGCGGGGCAGGGGCTACAGCGGCGATGGGCGCATCCTCGACTTCGCCATCACCGACGGCACGGTAACCGCCACCGTGCGTGGCAACGTTAACCCCTATTTCGGCGTCTACAAGGAGCCCCACTACAAGACCAGGCTCCGGATGGCGCCGATTCCCGCCGGCGACTGGGACAAGGCCATCGCTCATCTGGGAAGCAATGCGGCCCTGGTCTCGAAGCTCCTCATGAACGAGATGCCCGATAACATCGACGACGCCTTCGCCGATCTTAAGCTTCACCTGCTGCCTCGCAGTCGCCAGGATTTCGCGCTGACCGACTGCTCCTGCCCGGACTACGCCAATCCCTGCAAGCACATCGCCGGGGCGTACTACCGCCTGGCGGGCCGGCTGGACAGCGATCCCTTCCTGCTGTTCGAGCTGCGTGGTCTCTCGCGGGAGCGGCTGCACCAAGCCTTGAGTACAACACCTCTGGGCAAGGCGCTGGCCGCGCTCATGGTCGAGGAGCCGTCGGACCTCGCGCCGGCGGAGTCCTTCTTCACCCGTCCTTTGGTAGCAACATCGCCCCCGGATTATCGTGCCTTCTGGCAGGGCCAGAAACGTTTGCCGACTGAGATCGAGCCGGCCGCACCCGCCGCGGCGCCGGCCATCTTGATCAGGAAGGGGGGCGACTACCCGACGTTCTGGGATAAGGACGCCTCGTTCATCGAGGTCATGCAGGACCTTTATCTGCGCGTGCGCGAGAAGAACAAGGGCGTTCTGTAGGGAGCGAGGTTGAAGGCTTGGCGCAGGGCCCTCCTCGAAGCGGGCGCTCCGGCGCCCGCGAGATTGGGCAAATATTGGGTGTAGGTCGGGTTAGCGATAGCGCAACCCGACAATCAACGGCGCATCGTCGTCCATCGTCGGGTTACGCTGCGCTAACCCGACCACGATGCTCCACGGTAACGATGACGGAGCGCTATGCGCACCTGGCGCCGGACAGCAGCAAGCACGCCGTGGACATCCTGGACGGCGCCAGGGGGAACACGAGTCACGTTGGGAAACTTCGGCCAGTTACGCGATGCCACGTAACTGCTTGAATATTGGCGGAGAGGGTGGGATTCGAACCCACGGTACCCGCAAGGGTACACTTGATTTCGAGTCAAGCCCGTTCGGCCACTCCGGCACCTCTCCAAGCTAAGCCAGGCAGTATAACGGTTGCGCGAGTTGTTGCCTATGCCCGGCGGCGGCGCGGTTTCGGCAGCGCAGCAAAACATCAGCGCCTGCTTGTCGGGCCTCCTGCGTCGGCCCGACCTTCCTGACGGCTGCTCCAGGCGCGCCGGCGTGGGAGCGCCACTGCCTTTTGTGGCGCGACGGCGGCTGGGAGGCTGCCTGCCGCTTGGCGGTGACTCGGGACATGATGTGTGGCCTTGCCGCCGGTCGCGACACCGAGAGTGCCGCTCCCACAAGAGCTGCTCCCATGGTCGCCTGAATCGAAGGCGCCACAGCGTTTCTGCACACCCTCCTCAGGCGACGCGCTGCATGTCGTCACCGCCGGCGTCAGCCGGCTTCAGACCGGTGCCGATGCCGCTGTGGCGGAGGAGGGCGTCGACGCGGGGCTCGCGGCCACGGAAGGCGGTGAAGAGCTCCATGGCGTCGGCGCTGCCGCCGCGCTCCAGGATGAGCTCGCGGAAGGCGCGGCCGGTATCGGGGTCGAACACGCCGCGCTCCTCGAACAGCGAAAAGGCATCCGCCGAGAGCACCTCGGCCCACTTGTAGCTGAAGTAGCCGGCCGCGTAGCCGCCGGCAAAAATGTGCGAGAAGCCGTGCGGGAAGCGGTTCCACGCGGGCGGCTTGAGGACGGCGACCTGGTCGCGGACCTCATCGAGGATTGCGTAGATGCGCCCGCCACGGTCCGGGTCGTACTCCATGTGGATACGGAAGTCGAACAGTGCGAATTCGAGCTGGCGCACCATCTGCATCGCGGACTGGAAGTGCTTGGCGTCGAGCAGGCGCTGGAACAGATCCTCGGGGATGGGCGCGCCGGTCTCGTGGTGGCGGGCGAACAGGTCCAGCGATTCGCGCTCCCAGCACCAGTTCTCCAGGAACTGGCTCGGTAGCTCGACGGCGTCCCAGGGCACGCCGTGGATGCCGGCCACGGGCGGGTAGTCCACGCGCGTCAGCATGTGATGCAGGCCGTGGCCGAATTCGTGGAACAAGGTTTCGACTTCTCTGTGGGTCAGCAGGCTCGGGTGGCCCGCCACCGGCGGCGTGAAGTTGCAGACGAGATAGGCGATGGGGAGCTGGGTGCGGCCGGCCATCACCATCCGGCTCACGGCGCCGTTCATCCAGGCGCCACCCTGCTTCTTCTGCCGCGCGAAGGGGTCGAGGTAGAACTCGGCGCGGGGGCTGCCCGACGGGTCCAGCACGCGGTAGCGGCGGACGTCCTTGTGCCAGGTGTTGTCGGCCTCGGCCTGCTCGAAGCGCACCTCGAACAGCCTCTCGGCGACGCGGAACATGCCGGCGATGACACCCTCCAGCGGGAAGTAGGGCTTGAGCACCTCGTCGCTGATGTCGAAGCGCGCCACGCGCAGCTTCTCGCCGTAGTACATGAGGTCCCAGGGGGCGAGGTCGTCCAGGCCGTCGGCGTCGCGGGCGAAGTCGCGCAGCTCCTGGAGCTCCTCGCGGGCCTGGTGCACGGCGTGCCCGGCGAGGTCATTGAGAAAGCCCATGACCTCGTCGGTGTCCCGGGCCATCTTCGGCGCCAGGGACAGCTCGGCGTAGTTGCTGAAGCCCAGGAGCCGCGCCTGTTCGTGGCGCAGCGCCAGGATCTCCTCCATTACGGGCGTATTGTCCCACTCGCCGGCGTGCGGGCCCTGGTCGGAGGCGCGGGTGCTGTACGCCTCATAGACCTCCCGGCGCAGGGCGCGGTCCTGGGCGTGCTTCATGACCGGCTCGAAGGACGGGAAGTCCAGCGTCAGCACCCAGCCGTCGAGCCCGCGCGACTCGGCCTCGTGGCGGGCGAGCGCCTTGGCGCCCGCGGGCAGGCCGGCCAGGGCGTCGTCGCTGGTGATGTGCTTGTGCCAGCCGTTGGTGGCGTCCAGCACGTTCTCGGCGAACTGGTTGGTGAGTTGGCTCAGGCGCTGGGTGATCTCGCGGTAGCGGGCCTTCTGTTCATCCGGCAGATCGACACCGGCCAGGTGCAGGTCGCGCAGGGTGTTGGCGAGCATTTTCTGCTGCGCGGCATTCAGGCCCGGCTGTTCCGCGACGTGCTTGTAGCCGCGGTAGAGGTCGGTGTTCTGGCCGACCTCGCTGGCGTAGGCCGAGAGCTTGGGCAAGCAGGCGTTGTACGCCGCGCGCAGCTCGTCGGAGTTCATCACGGAGTTGAGGTGGCTCACCGGCGACCAGGCGCGGGACAGGCGGTCGTCTTCCAGCTCGATGCGCTCGACGAAGCTACTCCAGGTGGCGCTGTCCGCCTGCGCTGCCAGCTCGGACACCAGCGCGCGACCGTCGGCGAGGAGCTGGTCGATGGCCGGCTCGATGTGCTCGGGGCGAATACGGTTGAAATCGGGGAGGGTGCGATCTTCGAGGAGCGGGTTGGTCATCTGCTGGAGGTCTCGTGTTCCGTTGGCGCAGCCGGCCTACGGGGCGGCCGCGGCTTGCGCGACGCCGAATGTTGCCGGTTTGGGCAGGAAAACTCGGTGCCGGTTGCGCCTTTTCAAGCGTTCGGCAGGGGGCTGGCAACCGGGCGGTGGATTGTTCCGGAGCCTTGGTTGGGCCGGTACGGCGAGCCGTGCCCGTGTTGGCGCGGTGGCGCCGGTCAGTTGGTGAGGAAGCCCTCGTTCTCCACCTGCGGCATCCGGCCGCTCTTCAGCAGGCGCACCTGTTCGCGCTTGGGCCGGGCCGTGAAGTTCCGATACAGGCAGAGGTAGTTGCGCCAGAGCTCGTAGTGCAGCGGATCAGCGTCCTGGTCGCGAATCTCCTGCCATTCATCGGCGACGGTGGTGGGCTCGAAGTGGCCATTCATGCCGAACGCATAGGTTTTCCAGCGGCCCCGCGGGGTGCAGCGCAGGCCCTCGAAACTGACGTTGCGCGCACCGCTTGGCGACTTGGTCACCAGCGTGTAGCGCACCACGCCGTCGCGTCCCGTGCTCAGGCTGCGGGTGTCGATATAGTTGGTCAGCCGCGGCGCGGGGCCGTCCAGCTTGACCTGCACCAGATCGCCGTCCCGCGGCCAGGCGGGCAGGCTGACTTCGGCTTCGTGCCACTTGCGGCCGGGCTTGGTGGTCTTCGGCCTGACGGGCTCCGGGTCCGGCTTGAACGGCGTGTCGCGATAGCCTTGGGCCAGGGCGAGCGGGGTGCAGGCGATGGCCAGCAGCAGGAGACCGGCGATGCTTCGAGGCAGGGACAGTCGGCAGCGAGGTGGGCGCATGGCGATGGTCTCGGGTCGGGGGTCTCGGGTCGGGGGTCTCAGGTCGGAGGGCTCGGGTCGGGCGCGAGCCTGGGGCTCCGTGTCAGGCAATCTTGCAGGGCGCCAACCCGGGTGGGGCCGGAGCCGAGGAACCAGGTCGAAGTCTCTGCTCGTGGTCGTGGTCGTGGTCGGATACTCGATGACGACAACGACAACGACAACGAAAGCAAAGTTAGGTGCAACGCTGCATTAGTGCACTGCCTTGGAATTGTCGATACCGTTCGCTGTCCGGGGCAAGTGAGTGTCGCCCTGGAGGGCGACACTCCGGCCATCGCGACCCACGGCCGGAGTGTCGGCCTCCATGTCGACACGAATTTGCGTCGCAGGCGGCATTTAGAGTGGCCTCGATACTTCCGCATGAGTGCACTAGGGCTCCGATCATGGCCGGGATGATAGCAGCCAGTTGGCGTCGTAGCCCGGCCGCGCCCATGCCGCGCTCAGGCCGCGACACCGCGCCGGGTGCGCGCCTCGGCACGGGTGCCCTCGCCGCGCGGGCGGCGGAACGGGGGACAACGATCAAAGGCCCGGGCGCGGTGCCGTGTTAGCATCTGCGGCCACATCGCAGCAGCTCGTCCCGAGGGTCTCATGAACAACGTCCGCAGCTACCAGGGACTGGAGCCGCACGTCGCGCCCGACGCCTACGTGGACGAGGCGGCCGTGGTCATCGGCGAGGTGGAAATCGGCCAACAGGCTTCCATCTGGCCCATGGCCGTGGTGCGCGGCGACATTCATCGCATCCACATCGGCGCCGGCAGCAACATCCAGGACGGTAGCGTGCTGCACGTCTCCCACGATAGCCGCTTCCTGCCCGGCGGTGCGCCCACCATCGTGCACGAGCGGGTCACCGTCGGTCACCAGGCTACGCTGCACGGCTGCGAGGTGCACGACCACTGTCTGGTGGGCATCGGCGCCCGGGTGCTGGACCGCGCCGTGCTGCGGCCGCGGGTCATGCTCGGCGCGGGCGCCCTGGTGCCACCGGGAACGATCCTGGAAGGCGGCTGGCTCTACGTGGGCGCTCCTGCAAAGCGCGCGCGAGCGCTGACGGACCTGGAACTGGAGTACCTGGATTACGTCGCGTTGCACTACATGGAGCTCGCGGTGAAGTATCGCGCTACGGCCGGCTGATCGGGCCTGGACCGTCGCGGCACCGGCGCGCGCTGAATCCCCGGCCACCGCCCCAGGAAACCGCCCCAGGAACCAGAACCTTGTCGCCCTCGCGCCCGCGCATCCGGCCTCGAATCGCTCTGCCGCTGCTTTTGGTGGTGGCGCTGGCGGTGCTGCTGGCGTGGCTGCTCTGGTTCTGGCAGCCACCGGACGATGGCGCCGACGCAATCGTGCAACGCGGGCCGGATGTCGCTGATGCCCCCACCGGTGGTGACTTCGCGCTGGAGGGGCGCGATGGCTCGGTGGCGCTGTCGGACTTTCGCGGCAAGGTGGTGCTGCTTTACTTCGGCTACACCTCGTGCCCGGACATTTGTCCGACGAACCTCGCAATCATGGCCTATGCACTGAAGCAGCTCACGCCGGCGGAGCGTGCGCGGGTGCAGGTGCTCTTCGTCAGCGTGGATCCGGCGCGGGACACCCCGGAGCGCCTCGCCGAATATGCCGCGTACTTCGACCCGGGCATCCTCGGCATCACCGGCAGTGACGCCGAGGTCGCCGCCGCGGCGGCGCGCTACGGCGCCGCCTATCGGCGCGTCGAGGAGCCCGACTCGGCGATGGGCTACCTGGTGGACCACTCCGCGTTCACTTACGTGATCGACCAGCAGGGCCGCTGGGTGGAGACGCTGCCGCACGCCACGGCGTCAGAGGAGATCCTTCGCATCGTGCGCCGGCTGTTGCGCGGCGAGGGTTGACATGCCGGCCCCGGGCGGCAGTCGGGTCCGTCACCGCTCGAACAGGAACTTCCCGTTGCCGGATCGATCCATATCGGCAGCCACCGACCGGCGCATGACATTGACCCATATCGCTATTTACTGATATACATGAAAGGCTTTAACCATCGGTCAGTTTCGGCATCCAGCCGAGCACGGGCCAGACGACACACAACGACTATCGACTCGGAAGGTGCCATGAAGATTTCGCTGATTTCAGCACTCGCCGCCACCGCGCTGTTCGCGGGCGGAACCACGCTCGCAGCAGAAGAGATCGGCGGCGTTGGCGGCAACGCGGAAAAAGGCAAAGAGAAGGCCAACCAGATCTGTCAGGCCTGCCACGGCATGGACGGCAACGGCATCCCCGGCCAACCGGTGTGGCCGAAGCTCGCCGGTCAGCATCCGCGCTACATCTACAAGCAGCTCATGAACTTCAAGAACAATGAGCGCTACAACATCCAGATGACGCCGATGGCCATGCCGCTCACCGAGGACGACGTCAAGAACGTCGCTGTCTACTTCGCGTCGCTGCCGCAGAAGCCCGGCACCGCCGATGCGGATCTGGTGCAGAAGGGCGAGCAGATCTACCGTTCCGGCAACCCCGCCACCGGCGTGCCCGCGTGCAGCGGCTGCCACGGCCCCACCGGCGTGGGCAGTGACCTGGCCAGGTTCCCGCGCATCTCCGGGCAGTACTCGGAGTACATCGCGCAGACGCTGAAGCTCTTCCGCGCGTCGGAGCGCGCGAACGATCCCAACGGCATGATGCGCGGCGTCGCCGCCCACATGACCGACGACGAGATCGCCGCGGTGGCTTCCTACGTGGAAGGTCTGAGCCGCTGAGGACCGCCCGGGGCGGGCGCCAGATAGACGGCGAAAGAATGCTGTGTGGATCGGGCTGAGGAACGAAGCCCGACACCGCACGCGACTTCGTGGTAGCGGCATGCTCGGTGCCGCGACCGGCGCTAAGGCGGCACACCATGCCCCGAGTCACTGCCAGGCGGCAGGCAACCTCGCGGCCGTCGTCGCGCCACAAAAGGCAGTGGTGCTCCCACGCCAGCTCGAAATCGGTATCGGCATCGCAATCGATCCCAAACCCGACGCCTTGCTCATGGCATCGCGCCGGGGCTGCTAGTCCTGCACATAGAAATAGTCCCAGGTCCCGGCACCGAGTTGCTCCAGCGCCTGCAATAGCGCTGACAGCGGCCGCGCCTCGCCAGGAAAGACCTCCTCGATCAGCACGAAGCTGCGTCCGGCCCCGGCATGGCGCCCCCAGCGCCACCGGTGCGTGGGCTGTGCCGAGCCGCAGGTATCGCAGCGCAACGGCAGGTCTGCATCGCAGCACAGCCCGCGCGGGTCGTCTGCCCCCGGCTCGGGCGCCGGCAGATGCTCGCGCCAGGCATGCAGCGCCGCGGAGCAGGTCGGGCAGCGTGGTGGCCGGGTATTGCGGCCCCAACGCAGCCGCGGCTCCATGGTGGCCGGCGGCACGTGCAGCCAGGGACCGTGCGTGGCCTCGGGCGCACCGGCGCCGTCGAACTGCACCGCGCAACCGGTAAAGCCCACCAGAGCTCCCAGCGCCGGGCCTGCGTCGAAGCTGGCCACGGCGTCACGCCGTGGGCCGACCAGGCCGAGCTCCGTCAATAGCCCTACGATTGTCGGTTGAGCCACCGCCTGTAGCGGATCGACGGTCGTCAGCACCAGCCGTCCCGTGTGCAGGGAACCTAGAGCAGGTATCATCTCATCCTCGCAAGGTCTTGACGTCGCTACGACGATCCACCGCGGCCATTGCCTGGTCGCTGGCGTTCGCCGAACACGGAGGCGTGCGCTGGCCAGGTCTTCCCGAGTGGCGGTGTGCGGCGGAGGCCCCGACTCCGTCGTGCGCTCGGCAGTGGAGGCTGGCGTCGCCGCTCGCCACAGCCGCAGGAGCCCCGGATGCGCGCGTCCGAAGCATTCCCGATTGTTGCCGCCCTGTTCCGGTCCGCGCTCCGGTCCGCGCTCCGGTCCGCGCTCCGGTCCGCGCTTTGGGCCGGTCTGCTGGTCGCCGCCACCGGCGCGTTGGTCCCCGTCGCGCACGCCGAGTCGTTCGCGTCGGTGATCAAGGGCAACGATGCCCGTGACCTCGCGACCTGGGGGCGGCGCTTCGAGCACGGCGAGGGCGTGGAGCAGGACATCGATTACGCCATCCGCCTGTATTGCAAGGCTGCCGCAAAGGGCGATGCCGCTGCACAATACTACCTGGGCTGGATCTACGCGATGGGGCGCGCCGGCGAGCGCGACGACGACCTGGCCGCGGCCTGGTTCTATCGGGCCGCGCAGAAGAACGACTTGCACGCCAAGCGCATGCTCGATCGCCTCGGCTACAAGGGCAGGCCCCGGCAGGAGGCCGTCTGTTTGCTCTCCGACGGCGGTCGCGCCGGCGCCAACGGCGCCGTCGTCGGTGGCTCGGGCCGCCATGCCGGCCGCGGCGGCGTGCGTCATGTCGCCATCACCCGCGAGTATCCTGCCAGGGGCCGCGTTGTGCGCATGGTTAGGCGGCTGGCGCCGCAATATCGGCTGAACCCCAACCTGGTGCTGGCGCTGATCGAGGTGGAGTCCGACTTCGATCCGCACGCGCGCTCGCCGAAAAACGGCCAGGGGCTCATGCAACTCGTGCCGGAGACCGCCGAGCGCTTCGGCGTGCGTGATGTCTGGGACCCGGAGCAGAACCTCCGCGGCGGCATGGCCTACCTGCACTGGCTGATGCGCTATTTCGATGGCGATCTGGAACTCGTGCTCGCTGCCTATAACGCCGGTGAAGGCGCCGTGGAGCGCCATGGCGGCGTCCCACCTTATGCGGAGACGCAGCGCTACGTTCGGCGTATCATCAAGCGCTTGAACTGAGCACTCCCGGGACCCGCCGGCCGTCGCCGGCGATGTATCCGGCATCCACTGAAGGCAGGTGTCCTCCAGGCACATGTCCGCATTCGCGAGTCATCTCAGGCACTTCCACTTGCCGCGCGCTATGCCGTTGCTGCTGGCCGGCCTGCTCTGCGGCGGGCAGGTCGCCGGCGTGGTGGATGCGCCCGCGCCTCTGAGCCAACCGGCAGAAGCGCCCGCGGTGCCACGCAGCATGAACGCCCACTACCTGGACGCCGACGTCCAGCAGTGGCGCAGCATCTTCGAGAGCTCCGGGCGGGAGGTGTTCGACCGGCGCTTTCAGGTGGTGGCGGCGCTGGACGTGCGCCCCGGCATGCGAGTGGCCGATGTCGGCGCGGGCACCGGGCTCTACACGATGCTCTTCGCCCGTGCCGTCGGCGCGTCCGGCAAGGTGTACGCAGTGGACATCTCGCCCACCTTCGTGGCCTCCATTAAGGACCGCGCCGCCGAATATCACGTGGACAACGTGGTGGGCATCGTCAACGACGAGCACAGCACCGAACTGCCGCCGGGCAGTGTGGACCTCGTGTTCCTCGCGGACACCTACCACCATTTCGCCTATCCGCGCAGCATGCTCACCTCCATCCACACCGCACTCGTGCCCGGCGGTGTGCTGGCCATCGTCGACTTCCGCCGTCAGCCGGGCCTGAGCAATCCCTGGGTGCTGGGCCATGTGCGCGCCGGTCGCGAGCAGGTGATCGAAGAGGTGCAGCATGCGGGCTTCGAGTACCTGGATGAGCCGGTGAAGCTGCGCGCCAACTACTTTCTGCGCTTCCGCAAGTTGGGAGACTGACCACCGGTATGACACCCGAGTTCTGGCATCAGCGCTGGCAGCAGGGCGAAATCGGCTGGCACAGCGACGACATCAATCGCCACTTGGCCGAGCACTGGCCCGCGCTCGGTGTCCCCGCGACGGGACGGGTGCTGGTGCCGCTCTGCGGCAAAAGCCTGGACATGCTCTGGCTCGCGGGCCGTGGTCACCAGGTGCTCGGCGTGGAGCTGAGCCCTATTGCCGTTGCCGCGTTCTTCGAGGACAACGGCCTCAGTGCGCAGGTGACGGACCTGGCGCCATGGCCTTTCGTGCGCTGGGCGGTGGACGAGCTGGAGCTGTTGGCTGGCGACTTCTTCGACCTGTCCCCCGAGCTATTGCAGGGTGCCGGCGGTGCCGGCGGTGCCGGCATCGATGCCGTCTATGATCGCGCGTCGCTCATCGCCTTGCCGCCGGCGCTGCGCCCGGCCTACGCCAGGAACCTCGCCGCGCTGTTGCGTGCAGCAGGCGGCACCGCGGCGGTGCCGGTGTCGTTGTTGATCACGCTGGATTACGATCAAGCGTGCATGCCCGGGCCGCCTTTTGCGGTGGCGGAAGCGGAGGTGCAGACCCTGTTCGGGGCTGATTTCCGCATCGAGCTGGTCGCGGATTTTGACGCGCTGGCTGAGAACCCCAGATTCGGGGAGCGTGGCCTCGATCGGCTTAGGGAGCATGTCTATCGCCTGGAACTGCACGATCACCTGTCCGTGAGTCCAGGGTGATGGATCGGGGCGATAAGGAACGGTTCAAAAAGGAACTGAAACGTCGCGGAAGTAGGGTGGATGAAGCGAAGCGCATCCACCACTGAAACTGAAGCGTCACTAAGTCTTGCCAAGGGCACGCTTCTCCCCGGCAAGTGCACGCCGACAAGCACCCGGCCAAACCCACCAGCCGGAGCCACCAGCATGAAACCACTCCCGAAGCCGCCTCGCAGGTCCGCTCGCTCGTCGATAATCCGGTGCGTTGTCCCGGTGCCGAGCATCGCTTTGACCTTGGCGCTTATGTTGATCCTCGGTCTCGGCGGGTGCGCGTCCGACCGCGGCGCGCGCACGGCGCACGATGACGACGATGCGGCGGCATCCGGCCCGACCGTCTACGGGCAGGTGGGTGCATCGGTGGACAGCGTCACAGTGCACGACATTCGGGTGCATTGAGCCGCGCCGCGATCCAGGGCACCTGGCGAGCTCGCCGCGGTGTCGGGCCTCCTGGCGTCGGCCCGACCTACGGGCGCCGGGTGGGTCGGCGGAGCGCAGGGCGGTCGCTACTGCGGCAACCCGCGCAGGCCGGGCAGCAGCTTGTTCTCGATGAGTCGGGTGCCCAGCCCCCCGACGGAGCCACGCAGCAGCGGATTGTCCGTGACCGCGGTGGCATGCCAGCGCTCCGCGGCCTCGGCGAAGGTCGTGACACGAAAGCGTTCCGGGTGGGCCGCCAGGAAGGCGCAGAGCCGCTCCAGCCGTGACTGCCGGACGCTGTCCGGCCGGTAGCGCAGGCAGCAATCGTGGCCATTGGGCAGCGCCATGCGGAAGTCGTGGGGATGCAGCAACACCACGACCGGCCCGATGCGGCGGCGATGGGCGGCGTTCAGCACTGCCCGCATCTCCGCGAACGCCGAGCCGGTGGCGGTGAGTAACAGCAGGCGATTGCCGGGTAGGGGGGCGCGGTAGGTGGTGACGGGCACCTCCGTGACGCCGTCAATGCGCTGCAAGCCGGCGTAGAAGCGCAGCTCCGGCTCCGCCGGGTCGCTGAGGCCGACACCGATGTTGGAGGCAAGCCGGATGCCGGCGCGGCGCATGCCCGCGTACAGCACGCGGCCCACGTTCAGGTTGCCGGAGCGAAAGGCGATGGGGCGTTTGCCCGCGAGCCGTTCCAGGATGCCGGCGCCGTCTTCGAGCCAGGCACCGATTTCCTTCTCCGCACGGTCCGTGAAGATGTCCCGTGGCTGCGGCTCGCGGGAAAGCGCCTCTCGCCACGCGGAAAACTTGAAATACAGCCAGACCGGATGGAGGTGTAGTTGCACATCCTGTCCACGGGCCTGTATGCGGCGGATGATGTCCGCCATGGGCTCGTCGCCGAAGTGATAGGTATTGAATACCTCGGTGAAGAAGGTGCCCTTGAGCCCGTGGCGGTCGAGGCAGTCGAGCAGGAAGCCCAAGCCGTGGGAGTGGCCGCCGGCGACACCGTCGATCCATTCAGTGCCGAGCGGTGCACGGTCGGGATGCGTGAGTGAATTGTTGACCGTGAACTCGACGTCCACGGTGAGGCAAACATCGATGGGTTGATCCGTCACCAGGGCTTTCTGCGGCAAATAGGAATACGACAGCGCGCGCTGCGGCATCGCAATGACAAGCAGCTATGCTAACGCAAAGCACTCGGACTTGCCGCGCTCCGGCAGGGGTGCGGTGCGCAGTTGCTCGTGGTTGCCGAGGCTTGATGCCCCGGGTCCCCGGATCCGGGGGCGGGCGGCGGCAGGCCCGATGAGTGACGCGCGGGCGGTGCGCCGCCATCTGGTGCGGCGTGACTCAGGCCAAGGCGCCCTCGCGTGCCTGCACGATGCAGCCCGTTCTGCGCCTGCGCTGCGGCAGTGGACCCGGGCGAGCCGCCGCTCTCAGCGCTTCCGGAGTTGTCGGCTGCATCGGCGCGCAGCGACGGCGATCCGGCACCAGGCGTTGCTCGAAGGCCTGTCGTTTCAGCTCCTGCTCGTCGGCGACCCCGGTGCGGCGCAGAATGTCGTGGCGCTGCGCGTGGACGTCTGCCGCGCTGATGTTTAGGGTCTCGCAGATGACCGAGATGGGCTTGCCAAGCGCCAGCAATTGCACCACGCGCAGTTGCTCCGGCGACGCGACGGCATCGCGCAGCCGAATCTCCTCGGGCGTGCCGCCGGCAATGACGTGTGCCACCACATGTTCTGCCAGGGCCTGGCTCAGGTGGCGTCGGCCCGCGAGCGTCTGCGCCAACGCCGTGGCGATTGCTTCCGGCGACGCCTTGGCACTGATGACGCTATGTGCCCCCGACCGCAGCAGGCGCACACCATAGACGCTCTCGCAGGGCGCACACACGGCCAACACCGGCGGTGCGGCGGGCCGCCTTGCGAGACACCGCAGGGCGGTGGTGGCGGGGTCGTCGGGCGCGGCGATGCCGATGACGACAGCATCGAAAGTGTCGTCCGCCAACACGGCTTCCCAGTTGTCCGTGCGCGCGTGGACGATGCCGGCGAGCTCGAGGCCGGCATCTGTGGCAACGCGCGCGATGCCGTGGGCGAAGATGGGCCGGTCGTCGATAATCAGGAGCCTGTGCATGGGGGGAGCACCTCAGAGTCGAACAGCATCGTCAAGGTTGGATCTATTCGGGGGCGCCTTGCGCAGTGGGTACGCCGCGTCGTTGATACGCCGAGCCGGACAGGCCGCCGCAAGCCGTCAAGTCGCTGCATCCGTATGTCGGCCTGCGGCGTGGGTGTCAGCCTCTTGCTGGCAGTATGTCGCGTCGGCAAAAAGTCGGACACGGCCGCCGTTGGTAGTTCAGGGTAAGAACTCGGCGGTGTCCCAACTAGGAATCCGGCTGACGCACAGATATGCGCGGCGTTCCGGATTGTGGCCGGGCGCCGGCTCGGTGCGGAGTGGCCTGCGTCAGCCTTTGCGGCGCACGAAGTCCTTGAGACGCTGGCGTTTGCGGACCTGGCGCGCTGTCAATGGGTTGCGGCGGCCCTCGTAGGGGTTCTCCCCGGAGCGCAGCTCCAGGCGCAGCGGTGTGCCCGCGAGGTCCAGCGCTCCGCGGAAGCGATTGACCAGGTAACGCCGATAGGCCGCCGGCAGGGCGTCGGTCTGATTACCGTGGATGACGATGATGGGCGGATTGCGGCCGCCTTGGTGGGCGTAGCGCAGCTTGATGCGGCGCCCGCGCACCAGCGGCGGCTGGTGCGCCTGCACCGCCTGCTCCAGCAGCCGCGTCAGCAGCGGTGTCGGCAAGTCACGCATGGCGTTGGCGTAGGCGCTGTCAGCGGCGTCCAGCAGCAGGCCCACGCCGCTGCCGTGCAGGGCCGAAATGCGATGCACCGCGGCGAAGTCCAGGAAGCCGAGCCGGCGCCGGTAGTCGTCGTTGATACGGCTGCGCTGCTCCGGGTCCAGTCCATCCCACTTGTTGACTGCCACCACCAGGGCGCGGCCGGCCTCCACTACGTGGCCGGCGAGCGTGGCGTCCTGCTCGCCGATGCCGAGCCGGGCATCCAGCACCAGGATGACCACGTTGCATGCCTCGATGGCCTGCAGGGTCTTGATGACGCTGAACTTCTCCACGGCGTCCGTGACCCTCGCCCGGCGCCGCACGCCGGCGGTGTCGATGAGGGTGTAGCGGCGCTCGCCGAGGTCGAAGGGGATGGACACGCTGTCGCGCGTGGTGCCGGGGCTGTCGAAGGTCACCACGCGCTCCTCGCCGAGGATGCGATTGATGAGCGTGGACTTCCCGGCGTTGGGGCGGCCCACCACCGCGATGCGCACGCGGTCCTCGTCGGCTTCTCCCGCCGCCTCCGCGGCCGGTGGCAGTAGTTTGCAGACCCGATCCATCAGCGCCTTGACGCCGCGGCCCTGGGCGGCGGCGATGAGCCGCGGCTCACCGAGACCCAGGCTGTGGAACTCGGCGCCGGCCAGATCCTCCGCCAGGTGATCGATCTTGTTCACCACCGCCGTCAGGGGCTTGCCGGTGCGACGCAGCGCGGCCGCGATATCCAGATCGCCCGCGGTGACGCCGTCGTGGGCATCGAGCAGGAACAACAGGTGGTCCGCCTCGTCGATGGCTTGCTGCACCTGGCGTTCCATGAGCGCCTCGACGCCGTCGCCGCCGCTGATGCCGCCGGTGTCCACCACTACGTAGCGGGCCGGGCCGACTCTGCCGATGCCGTACTGGCGATCGCGGGTCAGGCCCGGGAAGTCCGCCACCAGGGCGTCGCGGGTGCGCGTGAGGCGGTTGAACAGCGTCGACTTGCCGACGTTGGGTCGGCCGACCAGCGCAATGACCGGCAGCATAGCGGCGTGCTCAGGGGGAGGTCGGGTAGGGCGGTTCCGCGTCGGCCGGCGGCGCTTCGCTCGATGGCGCCGGCGGCGGCAGACCCGGGTTCACCACCGGCGAGAGGTCCGGCAACTGATCGGCACCGAGCTGCGGTGCCCGCTGCGCGGCCGCCCCGCCGGCGGCAGAGCCGGTTGGGCGCAGCGCCGCGACGACACCGTTGTTGGCGTAGACGTAGACGACACCGCCGGACACCACCGGCTGATGCCCGATCTGGGCCTTGGTGACGCGCGTGAAGCCCAGCAGCGCCCCGTCGCGGCGTGAGAGCAGATGCACATAGCCGTCCAGGTCGGCGACGACCAGGAAGTCGCCCACCAGCGCGGGCGCGGTCACCTTGCGATACCGGAGCTTCTCCTGACGCCAGAGACCAGCGCCGTCCGCCGGGTTGGCGGCCCAGATGTTGTCGTCGGAATCGGTGATGTAGAGCGCGTCCCGGTCGGCGGCGAGACCCGCTTGCGCGGAGAGCTCGCGGCGCCACAGCACATCGCCAGTGGTGACATCGACGGCGGCCAGGTCGCCGTTGTAGGTGGCGACATAGGCGGTGTTGCCCTCCACGACCGGATCGGCGTCCAGGTCCGCGATGCGGTCCAGCTCGCTGCGCCCGCGCGGTGGCGTGATGACGGCCTCCCACAGCGGCAGCCCGCGCTCCAGCTCCAACTCCGCGAGCCGGCCGCCGGAGACGCCGACGATGGCCCCGTCGGGTGTGGCGACCGGCGAGCTGGCGCCGTGCAGGGTCAGCACCGGGGCCGGGAAATTGTAGCGCCAGCGCTCCTCGCCGCTCGCGAGGTCGAAGCCGTAGACGGTGTCGTCCACGGTGTGCACTAAAACCAGGTCGCGGATGATACGCGGGATGGACACCACCTCGCTGTCGAGCCGGGCGTGCCATTTCTGGGCGCCGTCACGGGTGGACAGCGCCAGCAGGTCGCCGTCGGTGGAGCCGACTACCAAGGTGTCACCCTGCACGTCGGGGCCGCCGCTCAAGGGCAAGCGGGTCTTGCGCTCCCACACCACCCGTCCGTCCGCGGGCGACAGCGCCGCGACGACGCCTGAGGGGTCCGCCGCGAACACGCGGCCGTTCGCCACCGCCGGCTGCAGGCGCAGCTCGCGACCGTCGGTGCCCTTGCCGATGCGCGTCGTCCATAGCACCCGTGGCGTGGCGCGCTGGACCAGCTTCTTGTCGAGGCGGGTGGGTGGCGTCGGGTCGCGCTCGCCGCCGAGCCCGGGCAGGCTGCCGCAGCCGCCGAGCAGGAGGGTCGCCGTGGTCAGCGCCATGGCGGCGGCAAGTGCCAGTGCCCGACCGCGCCCCGGACGCCGGGCCTGTTGCGGGATGCTGTCCCGGTGCACGCGCGACTGCCTCATGATGCCCCGTCCGCCGGCAGATCCTGGAGCTTCAGCTCGATGAGGCGGACATTGCCGGCGCCCTCGCTCAGCGCCTGCCGATAAGCCGCGCGAGCGTCCTCGACACGGCCCTCGGCGGCGGCGATGTCGCCGCGCAGCGCCGCGAAGTCGCCGGCGAAGGCCTTGTCTCCGGCATGCTTGTCAATGGTGGCGGCGGCGGCCTTGAGGTCGCCCTGATCCAGTTGCACGCGCGCCAGCCGCAGCGCCGCCAGGCTCGCCAGTGCCGGGACGGGTGCATCGTCGATGGCCGCCTTCAGGGTCTTGGCGGCGGCGGCTTCATCGCCTGCGTCCACGGCCAGCCTGGCGGCGGTGAGTTGGGCGAACATGGCGTAGGGCGTGGAGCCATAGTCATCGACGATGGCCTTCACCTCTTTCTCTGCCTGCTCGGTCTTGCCGGCGTTGGCGGACATCTGCAACTGCTCGAAGGCCATGCTCGCATGCTGGCCGACCGCGGTGCGATGCTGCACCCAGGTGCGCCAGCCGAGCACGGCGCCGAGACCGATGACGACGCCGGCGACCACCGACACGCCGTTGGTCTTCCACCATTTCTTGATGGCTTCGACCTTTTCTTCGTCTGTGTCCAGATCTGCCATGACTGCTCCGTCGTGGTTGGGTGCTGTCGGTGCTGTTGCCGGTGCAGGGTGCCCGGCTGACCTGATTGCCCGTTTGACCAGCGCGGGCGTGCGTGGAACGCGGCGGCTGGAGAAGTATTCGGTGCCGGTCGGGTTGGCAATAGCGTACCGCGACTTTCGGTGGGTTACGCGAGCGACCCGTCGGGTTACGCTGCGCTAACCCGACCTACCGCTGGCCGTATCCGTGCGCAATACGCCGATATTTGGGCCGTCGCGCAAGGTCGTGACCAGCTCGTCGAAGCTGAGCGCGCGCTGCTCGCCCTGGCCGCGCAGTGGCTTGCAGCCGAGGGTGCCGCCCGCCAGCTCCTCGTCGCCGAGGATCAACGCCAGCCGCGCGCCGCTCTTGTCCGCTTTCTTGAACTGGCTCTTGAAGCTGCCACCGCCGCAGTGGGTGACGAGCTTGAGTCCGGGCACCGCGTCGCGCAATCGCTCGGCGATGGCCGGCGCCGCGGCCGCGGCGGCATCGCCGAGGGCAACCAGGTAGGCATCCGGACCCGTCTCCACGGTGCTGGTGTCGATGAGGTCGAGCAGCCGCTCGACCCCGAGCGCGAAGCCCACGGCCGGGGTGTCGCGCCCGCCGAGCTGCGCCACGAGCCCGTCGTAGCGGCCGCCGGCACAGACCGTGCCCTGGGCGCCGAGGGCGTCGGTGATCCACTCGAACACGGTGCGATTGTAATAGTCCAGCCCGCGCACCAGGCGCGGATTGACGCTGTAGCCGATGCCGGCCGCGTCGAGCCCGGCGCACAGTTGCTCGAAGTGTGCGCGGCTCGCCTCACCGAGGTAATCCAGCAGGCTCGGGGCGGCGGCGATGATCTCTGCCAGGTCCGGGTTCTTGGAGTCCAGCACCCGCAGCGGGTTGGTGTCGAGCCGGCGGCGGCTGTCGGCGTCCAGTTGTGCCTCGTGGGCGCGCAGGTGCGCCACCAGGGCGGATCGATAGCGCGCGCGCTCGTCGGCGTCGCCGAGGCTGTTCAGCTCCAGGCGCAGGCCGGTGAGGCCGAGCGCCTGCCACAGCCGGCGGGTCATGGCGATGACCTCGAGGTCGATGTCCGGCCCGGTGAGACCGAAGACCTCGACGCCGATCTGGTGGAACTGCCGGTAGCGGCCGCGCTGCGGGCGCTCGCGCCGGAACATGGGCCCGCGATACCAGATGCGCTGCGGCTGGTCCAGCAGGCCGTGCTCGATAGCCGCACGCACGCAGCTCGCGGTGCCTTCCGGGCGCAGCGCCAGCCGGTCGCCGCCGCGGTCCTCGAAGGCGTACATCTCCTTCTCGACGATGTCCGTGACCTCGCCGATGGAGCGCTTGAAGAGCTCGACGGGCTCCAGCAGCGGCGTACGCATTTCGCGATAGCCGTAGCCCTCGACGACCGCGCGGGCGTGGTCTTCCAGGTGCTGCCAGAACGGGGCGCGCTCGGGCAGTACATCGTGCATGCCGCGGATGGCTTGCAGTCGCTCGGCCATGGGTTATCGGGTTCCGTGGTCAGTCAGAAGGCGGGTGTTCGTCGGGGCCTGTGCTCGGGGCCGCGGGTCAGAGCTCCATCACCTGTGGCGCATCCGGAAACCGCTTGCGCAGGACATCGGCGAGGGTCTTGGCCGCGGCCTTGTCGCCGAGCTTGCGCTCGACGCGATAGGCCAGCAGCAGCGCCGCGGGCGTCGGCTGCGCGACGCGGCCGTAGCGCGCTAGGTAGTCACGCGCCGTCTGCGCGTCATCGCGCTCGTAGCTGAGCCGGGCCATGGCCAGCAGCGCGGGTGGATAGTTGGCGTTGCGTGACAGCGACTCACGCAGGTAGCGCTCGGCGTCGGTGGGGTGGTTGGCGCGCTGCGAGCAGTCGGAGGCGTTCATCAGGGCCACCTCCGGCGTCTTATACAGCGGGTTGGCGACCGCCCGCTGGAACAGGTCGATGGCCGCCTTGTAGCGCTGGTCCGCGCACAGCATCGTGCCCTGTGCATTCAGGAACTCGGGGTTGTCGGGCTCCAGGGCCAGCGCCTCGCCGAAGTGGTGCTCGGCTTCCACCTGCTTGCCGAGGCGGCGGTAAATGATCGCAAGCATATAGTGTGCGTTCGCGCTGTGCCTGTCCTCGTCCAGCGCCCGCAGGCCACGCTCCAGGGCCGCGTCGAGCTGGCCCCGCTGATAGTAGGCAGCGGCCATGTTCACGTACAGGTCGGCGGGGCTGCTCTTCGGCTCCACGCCCATGCCCGTCGCCTCGCGCTTGGCCTCGCCGGCTGCACAGCCGGCCAGCAGGACCGCGCAGAGCGCCAGACAGACCAATGGGCCGAGCAGTGGGCGGGCGCCGCGGGTGAGGGCGATCATGGTCGTGCCGGTTGCACTGCCGTGCCGCGCGGAGTTTTCGCCCCTGCCACGATGGGCCCCGGCGGTGCGACGAGCCGCCGGCTGCGGTCCTGCACGCGGCCCACGAGCTGCCCGCAGGCGGCGGCGATCTCCTCACCACGGGTCTTGCGCGTGGTGGCCACCAGGCCGGCGCGCAGCAGGCGCTGGCGGAAGGCCTCCACGCGCTCGGGCGGGGTGGTGTCGAACCCGCTGCCGGGGAAAGGGTTGAACGGAATCAGGTTGACCTTGGAGGGCGTGCCTTCCAGCAGGCGGATCAGGGCCTTGGCCTGGGCGATGCTGTCGTTGACGCCGTCCAGCATCACGTACTCCCAGGTGATGCGCCGGCGCGAGTCCCCGCGCAGATAGGCGCGGCAGGCCGGGATCAGCTCCTCGAGCGGGTACTTACGGTTGATGGGCACCAGCTCGTCGCGCAGCGCGTTGTCCGGCGCGTGCAGGGAAACCGCCAGCGAGATGTCGCTGACTTCCGCGAGGCGATAGATATTCGGCACGATGCCGGAGGTGGACAGGGTCACGCGGTACTTCGACAGCATGTAGGCGAGGTCGTCGCGCATGACATCGGTGGCGGCGACCACGGCATCGAAGTTGGCGAGCGGCTCGCCCATGCCCATCAGCACGATGTTGCTCGGGGTCTTGCCCAGCCGCTGCATCGCGTGGCGCACCTGGGCCACGATCTCGCCGGTGCCGAGGTTGCGGTTGAAGCCCTGCCGGGCGGTGGCGCAGAAGCGGCAGTCCAGCGCACAGCCCACCTGCGAGGAGACGCAGAGCGTGGTGCGCCGCTCCTCGGGGATGAACACGGTCTCCACGCGCTGGCCGTCGTCCAGCTCCAGCAGCCACTTGACCGTGCCGTCGGCGGACGGCTGCTCGGCGGCGACGGCGAGCTTGCCGATGCGCACGGTCTCGGCGAGCTGCGTGCGCAGTGCCTTCGGCAGGTCCGTCATGGCATCGAAGTCGTCGACGCCATGCTTGTGCACCCACTTGAACAGGTTGCGGCCGTGGAACGGCTTGCAGCCGAGCGACTGCGCCAGGGCTTCGCAGCCGCGCAGGTCGAGGTTCAGCAGATCGAGGCGCGCATGGGCGGCCATTGGGTGCTCCGAAGGATCGAAGGAATCGAGCGTGGACTGACACGGCCGCGTCGGATGCGCAGACCGCCGCCGTGGTCACCGGGCTGCCCATGGTGCGCGGGAGGGTTGCCGTGCGTCAGCTCACGTAAACGATACAGTATAAAGTTGGGTGGAGATCGGCGTCCATCTGCCGACGATGTCGCCGTGTTGCGAGCGGCGGGCCTGAGCCGATCCATGCCCGATCCATGCCCGATCCATTCGCCTTTTTCCGTGGACGCGGGTAACCTGCGCCGCCCGCGCCCACGACACTGTGTGGAGTCAAGTTTCATGGCCGTCTTCGATGTCTTCAACGGTGATGCCGACGGCATCTGCGCATTGCAGCAACTGCATCTGAGCGAGCCGCGGGAATCGGTGCTGGTCACCGGTGTGAAGCGCGACATCGCCCTGGTGCAGCGGGTGGACGCCGCGCCCGGCGACGCCGTCACGGTGCTCGACATCTCCTTCGACAAGAACCGCGCCGCCTGCGTCGCGCTGCTGGAGCGGGGCGTGTCCGTGCGCTACTTCGACCATCACTTCGCGGGCGAGATCCCGGCGCACCCGAACCTCGAGGTGCACATCGAGACCTTGCCCGACAAGGGCACCAGCCTACTCGTGGACGACGATCTGGGCGGTGCCCACCGCGCCTGGGCCGTGGTCGGCACCTATGGCGACAATTTCGACGAGGCCGCGGCTCGTGCCGCGGCGCCCTTGGGGCTCGCCGACGCCGACCTCGCCCTGCTGCGCGAGCTGGGCATCCTGATCAACTACAACGGCTATGGCGCCACAGTGGCGGACCTGCATTTCCCGCCGGCGGAGCTGTTCCGCAGCCTCGCGCCCTACGCCGATCCGCTGGTATTCGCCCGCGAGGACCCGGCCTTCGCGCGTCTGCGCGAAGGCTACCGCGACGACATGGCCCGCGCCGAGGCGGCCGAGATCGTCCAGCCCGGGCCGCGCCACCGTTACGTGATCCTGCCCGCGGAGCCCTGGGCGCGCCGCGTCGGTGGCGTCTATGCCAATGCGCTGGCGCAGGCACAGCCCGAGCTCGCCCATGCCTTGCTGACCCGGCTGCCGGCGGGCGGCTTCGTCATCAGCGTGCGCGCGCCGCTGGTGACGCGCGATGGCGCCGACGCGCTGTGCCGGCAGTTCGAGACCGGCGGCGGACGCAAAGCCGCTGCCGGCATCAATCACCTGCCGGAGTCGGCGCTCGATGACTTCATTGCGGCCTTCGTTGCCGCGTTCTAGGGCCATGCCGGCGCGGTCAGCGCCCGCTGCACCGCGGGTATCACGGCCATGAGCGCAGGCGTGCCGAGGCCACGCTCGCCGCTGCGCCGGCTCGCGGCGAAATTCCTGGACGCCCTGGCGGGCTCGTATCGCTTCAACGCCGCCTGGCGTGAGGCCAACCGCGACCTCGTCTGCGGCCAGCAGACGCCGCGTCTGCGCGGGCTCGCCTACGCGCCGCCACCGGCGCGCTACGGCTGCCCCGACGCGGGCGGCGTCGAGGCCCTGCACGCGGCCCGTGCCGACGGTGCCCGGCCCCTGTTCATCACGGCGCGCTTTCGCTCCGGTTCCACGCTGTTGTGGAACATCTTTCGGCACACGCCGGGTGTCACCGCCTTCTATGAGCCGTTGAACGAGCGACAGTGGTTCCGGGGCGGCGGCGCGCGGCCGGATGCCACCGACCCGACGCACCTGCACGCCGAGCGCTATGGGGCCGAATACGCGGGATTCGACGACCTGGCGCGCTGGTTCGACCCCGACTGGACCTGGCAGGAGCTGCACATGGATGCGCAGAGCTGCGACCGGCGCCTGGCGCGCTACCTGGCGGAGCTGATCCGCCGCGCGCCGCGGCGGCCGGTGCTGCAGTGCAACCGGCTGGACTTCCGACTGCCCTGGCTGCGCCGGGTCTTTCTGCACGCCGACATCCTGCACCTGTACCGCAATCCGCGCGAGCAGTGGCTGTCCGTGCAGCGCAGCTCCACCGGCTGCCCGCCCGGCAAGCGGCTCGTCCCGGACGAGCCGGATGACTACTTCTATACCCTGGAATGGGCGCGCGACCTGCGCCGCGTGTTTCCCTGCGTCGATCCGGCCCAGCACGAGCACGCATACGCGGTGCACTATCTGCTCTGGCGGCTCTCCTACCTGTTCGGGCTGTGCCACGCGGACGTCAGCATCGCCTACGAGGACCTCATGTACGACGTCGCCGCGACACTGGGGCCCGTGTTCGCGCGCTTCGGCATCGACGACGCCCGACTGGCCGGCGACGGCTACGCCGATCTGGTCAAGGCGCCGGAGCCCGTGCGCTGGCCACGCTATGCCGATGCCGCCTGGTTCGAGGCCATCGAGTCCGACTGCGAGCGCGAGCTGGCGCGGTTCCTGAGCGATTGAAGCCCGGGCCTGAAGCCCGCGCGGGGCGCTCCGGTGCTGGGCACGGCGGCCCCGCAACCACTCCTGGTTGCGGCACCGTCGCGGCACCGGAAGTCCTGCTGCCACCCGGTGCCGGGAGAGGACCGAGTTTTCGGCTGGACGCAATGCCGGCTCGCGGTCAGAATGACGCGCACATCCGGATTGACGCATCGCATCGTGAACCCAGGCCCCCGCATCGTCCTCGGGAGACGCCGAGCATTGGCCGGCCCCGGCCGAAATCGGCACGGCGTTCGAGAACGCGTTTTCCGAACGCCTGCATGTTCAGCGGCTGATGCCGCCGACCGTAGTGGGGCATCCCGCCCCGCGGTGGTGAGCGTCTTCGCGCCCATCGCTGAACCGGAGTCTGTTGCGCGATGAAGTGCCTGCTGGTGGCGAACATCTTCCCGCCCATCAACGGCGGCTCCGCCGTCGTCTACGAAAGCCTGTGTCAGTTCGCCCCCGCCGGCACCATGCACGTGCTGGCGCCGTGGCGTCACTACCTGAGCGGCGAGGAAGTGGCGGGCTGGCGCGAGCACGATGCCGGGGTGGGCTTTCCCATCGAGCGCATCGAGCTGTTGCGCCCGCCGGCGGTGAGCCCCGGCTCGCTGCTGCATTCGGCGTGGCTGCAACTCGCGGTCGACCTGCCGCTCAAGGCCAAGGTGCTGCGCAAGACGCTCTCGTTGATCCGCCGCGAGGGGATCGACGTCATTTGCGTCTGCGAGCTGAGCTCCGGCTCCTGGCTCGGACTGCTGCTCAAGCGCCTCTTAGGCCTCCCGTACATCAATTATATCCACGGTGAAGAGATCACGACCCAGGTGCCCTATCGGCTGTTCGGGCGCCGGCGGCGGCAGTATCTGCACAAGGCGGATGCCGTGGTGGCCGTGAGCGAGTTCACCCGCGGCGCGCTGATCGAGCAGATGGGCGTGACACCGGAGCGCATCGCGCTGATCGTCAACGGTGTCGACGCCGAGCGCTTCCATCCCGGGCCCAAGCCCCGGGCGCTGCTGGAACGCTACGGCCTCGCCGGCAAGCGCGTGCTGCTGACCGTGGGCCGGCTGGTGGAGCGCAAGGGCATCGACACCACCATCCGCGCCTTGCCACGCATCCTGGAGCGCTGCCCGGACGCGCGCTATCTCATCGTCGGCACCGGCGAGTACCGCACCGAGCTGGAGGCGCTGGTGGCGGCGCAGGGGGTCGAGGAACAGGTCATCTTCGCCGGCCGCGTGCCGCACGACGAACTCGTCGCCCACTACCAGCTCTGCGACCTCTTCGTGATGCCCAACCGCGAACTCGCCAACCACGACACCGAGGGCTTCGGCCTCGTCTTCCTGGAGGCGAACGCCTGCGGCAAGGCGGTGGTGGCGGGCCGTGCCGGCGGCGTGGTGGAGGCCGTGCGCCACGGCGAGACCGGGCTCAACGTGGACGGCGACGACGTCAATGCCGTGGCCGACGCCATCGCCGGGCTGCTGCTCGATGACGCCGGCCGCAACGCCATGGGCGAGCGTGGTCTCGAGATCGCCCGCCAGTCCAGCTCCGCCGCCCGCGCGCGGCTGTTCCAGGCGCTTTGCGAGCGAGTAGTGGCGGGCCGAAGCCGCTAGTCCACAGGCGCGGAAATCCCGCGACCGCGCCGACCGCAGTGTCGCCCGGAGTGTCGGCCGGAGTGTCGGCCTCCAGGTCAACACCAATTCATACCCCTAGCGCTCGCACTACCGCCCCGCGGTGCCGCGCATCGCCGGGCGCTCCGCGCCATGGCGTGCTTCCCGGGAGCGGCTTGCAGGCAGCGCGCGCGGCCGAACGAGCACGGCGCATCCGCCAGGATCTACGCACGGTGGCCCGTGATCTTCCGGGTCGCCTCCCGCAACGTTCGGCGGATGACTTGCCCCGCGGTTCCCCGCAGGAGATTCGAGGTACCCGGGATGCTGCCCAGCGTGTCTTGCGTGCGCTGGAACCAGCCATCTTTCGCCATCCCGCGTTCCAACTGCTTTTGGTGCGCCTCCGGCAGCACGTCCAGCATGGCCTGCTGGAGAGCCTCCGCGTTCCAGATCGGCTCGCCGGGTCTGACGGCGACGAGCACGCAATGCCGGTGCTGCATACCCAGTTGCTCGCAGGCAGCCTGCCGTGCCTCACGCATCTGTTGCTCTTTGCCGCGCTGGCCGTGCTCGATGTCGTACGGAGGCGCCCATTCCATCGGCGGGTCCAGTTGATCCGCGTGCGTCAGGACCAGCAGACGCGGAACCGGGCGCAGGTTCGCTTTCTGCTCGGCCAGCGCATCGAGCGCAGCCAGCGCGCGCTGGTCCGCGGCACGGTCGGCACGGTTCGCGGCCGCGATCCACAGCACCAGGTCGCTTTGGGCCGCCTGCGTGAGCCAAGGCTCCCTGGCTTTGCCGGTGCCCTCGGTGCCGGGACAATCCACCAGCATGAGCGCGCCGACGCCCTCGGCCTGGAATTCGTAAGCCCGGCAGTCCTCGGCCGGCGCGGTGAGCAGACCGACAGGCTCGCGGGCCCGACCCAGCAGGGCATTGAGCAGCGCCGACTTGCCGGCGTTGCGCTGTCCCGCGAGCAAGACGGTGAGCGGTTCGGGTGCCGCATCCGGGATTGGCGTCGGCGCGGTGGGCAGTAACTCGTCGGCACGGCGCCGGTAGCCGCCGGAGTACAGCTTGATGGCGGTTTCACCCGCCTGTTCCACCAGCAGCACGCCCATCTGCGCCTTGGCGCCGTCTCCAACGCTGCCCAGCGCCTGAGTGGCGACACTGCCGCGCAGCTCGGCCGCGAGTGCACTGCTCGGGTCGATCCAGCGCAGTATCCGAAACAGGCTGAGGATCTTCGCCGCTGGTCCGCTCAGTCCGATCAGGGTGACGACCCACGACAGTTCGATATGGCGCAGCACCGGAAAGTCGGCCAGCACGGTAGCGCGCAGGCGTTGGGCGAAGTCCTCCACCATCAATAGCAGTTCCGGCAGGGTGAAGCGCCATAGCGCCACCGGATCATCTGGCGAATAGGCCCGTGCGACGTCGTGAAAGGCGCCGCGAATCAGGTTGGATGCGGCGTCGGGGTCGCGCAGATCGGCCGCGGCGATGGCCGCGGCGCGTTGCGCGAGTGCCTGGCGTGCCCGCTGCTCGGCCGCCGAGGCGCTCGGGTCCAGGTCGAAGAACGGGCTGGGAGCGGATTTCCTCGGTCGGGGCCATCGACGCAGCAAGGCGAAGGCCAACGCCAGCAGCACGACCGTCGCGGCCCACCAATACCAGGCCCAGCCCTGCTGGGCCATGAACCAGATGCCGGCAGCCAGGCCGACCAGCCAGGGAATCAGGATTAGCAGGCCGATCAGCGCCAAGGCGCCGAGCTCCCGGCGGAGTTGGCGCCATAGCAGACCTGAGCCGGATGTCATGACTCTGCCTCCTGCGCCTGGGCGCGGTCCCGCGCTTGCTTCGCCTGCCGGTACTTGCCGCGCGCCTCGCGCAGCGCCTGTTTGTAGCGGGCGCGCAGTGCAGCCCGATTCGGTGTGTGTCCGGCGGCCTTTTCGCTGAAGTAGTACAACGCCGCCTCGCCGATGGCCCAGGTGGCGGTAAAGGTCCAGGATGCGACGATGGCCGTGCCCCAGCCGGGCTCGAGCTTGAGCAACTGCTGCACCGACCACCTGCCGCCGAACCCCACCAGGAAGCCGACACCCAGCGCACTGGCCAACTCGCCCGAGAGTTGCTTGTAACTCCCCTGGAAGCCGAACCGACGGGCGATGTGCACCACCATCGCCGACTGCATGCCGGCCGACGCAACGCCGCCGGCGACGGGAACGGGGACCGCATTCGCGGCCGCCGCCATCATGGCCCAGGGCAGAAGGAGCTTGGTCCGAATCGCCGTCGGCGCCGTGGGGTTGCCGCGCAGTCGCTCGGCGGCCTCGGGCAGGACCTCGTCGAGCGCGTCCCACAGCCGCTCTGCCCCGTAGTCCGCCGGCGCGATGCCCTGTTCCGGCCGTGTGAAGTCCAATGGTACGAACACCGGCGGCGGGCCTTTGAGCTGAATGAAGCGTTGGCGCTGCGCCAGCATCGCGACGCCCAGTGCAGCGGGCACGCCGGGACGAGCGCGGTCACCATCAGTGCCATCGAACGGGTAGGGCTCGACATGCCGGTCATGCGCGCGGTAGGCGCGATGCAAGCCGGTCTGGGCGACAATCACCGGGAGCTGTTTGTTGCGGCGCCTCGCGTCCGCGGTGACATCGACGATCTCCTCGATGGCGAGGTCATCCACCCGCAGCACCACCAACAACAGGTGCGCCTGCTCGCGGGCCTGGGCAACCTCGGCCACGGCATCGTGGTCAGCGCGGTCAGCCAAGCCTCGGGTGTCGAGGAAGCGCAGCACGGGTTGGTCGGGCGGGAAGGCGTAGATCCGACTCTCACTTGTCATGGGCCGGAAGCCGCGGCCGACATCGTCGTGCGCTTGCCCGGTGAGCTCGGCGACGATGCTGGTCTTGCCCGACTGCGTCTTGCCGAGCAGCCAGATGACGGGCGCATCGGCGGCAATCCAGGCCCCAGCAGATCCCACCGCCGCGTCATGTTGCATGGGCCTGCTTGCTCCTGGGGGTCACAGGGTTGGTATGGCCCGCCTGATCCGCGCCCATCGTGCTGCCCTCGTGCGCCTGATCTGGCTCGCCGAAGCGCGCGAAGTCGTGGCGCGGGTCGAGCGCGGCGAAGAAGAGACCGTTACCCGGGAACAGGTGAAGGTGGAACTTGGCCTATAACCTCATATTTGCCAAGGCCGCACAACGCCAATTTGGCAAGCTGCCGAGGCAAGCCCAATAGAGCCTCGGTGCGGCGATTGGTCGCCTCGCAGAAGAGCCCCGAGCGCGGATATTCGAATCGCTCCAATTCGCTAAGTAAATCCGAGGTGCTAGCTAAAGATCATTAAGTCACGCGAGAGGTATCTTAGCTAAGTTACTGATTCTTTATTTTTCGATAATTTGGGAACTTTCTGCCAAAATCCTGCCTTTGGTTTTCCACGTCAAGACCCACTTCTTGTCGTGTGAGTCGATGCTGGCGTTTTACCCTAATAAGCATTTTTTCGGTGTAGTCCCGGCATCTCGTCAAATTGTGTCCGCCTCGTAAGTCTGCGTTGTCGGCTCTGCTGCCGGCGCGGGCTCTAGCCGAGTGCGGCGCATCGTCTGAAGGTTTTTCAATATGATGAAGCTGCTGATCCCGGCGCCGGCCGCGGCGCTGTTGGCGTTGCTGTCGTTGCCGTTCGGTGCCGCCGATGCCGGTCAGGTGCAAACGGGCATCGCGTCGTACTATCACGACAGCTTGAACGGCAATCGGACCGCCAGTGGCCAGATTTACGACAAGAACAAGATGAGCGCGGCGCACAAGAGCCTCCCTCTGGGCAGTCGTGTGCGGGTAACCGATAAGCGCACCGGCAAGAGCATCGTGGTGCGCATCAACGACCGCGGCCCCTTCGTCAAAGGTCGCATCATCGATCTGTCTCACCGTGCTGCCGAGAAGCTCGGCATCATCCGGCGCGGCATCACACGGGTGCAGGTCGAGGTCCTCAGTGAGGCAGGGGGGAGCGGGGCCTGACGACAGGCCACCGCGGGAACCGATGGCATGCGGCCGGTGCTTCGCAGCCGAAATTCCGAGACCGGGCTTCCTCGTTGTCGTTGTCGTAATCGGAGTCGTTATCGAATGTCCGCAGGGTTGAGACCACGATTACGATCACGACAACGACAACGATAGCGACAACGACCTGAGACGCTCTCGGGACTTGCGCACTGTCGCAGTAGTGCAACGGCGACAAGCTGTCGACGTTGTGACGGGACTTGTTGACGTTCTCTCAGTCGAACAGCGACAACTGCCGCGGGTCGGCCGCGGGCGGGTGGAAGGCGTCCGCCGACAGGTTCCAGCCGCTGTCCTGTCTTTCCAGCCCATGCCGGCGCAGGGCCAGCCCGAAGCGCTGCTGCAGCAGCTCAGCCAACGGCCCCGTGCCGGTCATGCGCTGACCAAACTCGGCAACGTTGAGCGCACCGCCGCGGCACTGGCGGATCAGCGACAGCACCTTGTCGGCGCGCTCCGGGTAGTGGGCGCGTAGCCATTCCTCGAACAGCGCCTTCAGCTCCAGCGGTAGGCGGATCAGCAGTGCGCCGGCACGCTCGGCGCCGACCTCGGCGGCTGCGGCGACGATGCGCTCCAGGTCGTGATCGGTGAGTCCGGGGATCAGCGGCGAGACGAGCACGCCGGTGGGGATGCCGGCGGCCGCGAGCTCGGCGACCGCCCGCAGGCGCCCGCGCGGTGCCGTGGCGCGGGGCTCCAGGCGCCGGGCGAGGTCGTCGTCGAGGGTCGTCACGGACATCTGCACGGCCACCAGCCGCCGCGCCGCGAGCTCGCGCAGCAGCGGCAGGTCGCGCAGCACCAGCGCGGACTTGGTGGTGATGGCCAGCGGGTGGCGGGCCTCCGACAGCACCTCGAGCATCGCCCGGGTGCTGCCGAGCCGGCGCTCGATGGGCTGGTAGGGGTCGGTGTTGGCTCCGAGCACCAGGGTGGCGGGCCGATAGCCGGGCTGCGCCAAGGCGCGGCGAAGCTGTGCCGCGGCGTCGGGCTTGTGGAACAGCCGACGCTCGAAATCGAGTCCGGGGGAGAGCCCGAGCCAGGCATGGGTGGGCCGGGCGTAACAGTAGATGCAGCCGTGCTCGCAGCCGCGGTAAGGGTTGACGCTGCGGTCGAACGGGATGTCGGGCGAGTCGTTGTAGCTGATGATGCTGCGGCTGCTGTCGACGCCGAGCTCGGTGCGCGGATTGCCGTCGGTGTCCTCCTGCCACCAGCCGTCGTCGACGGCCTCGCGGCTGTGCGCGGCGTAGCGGCTGTCGGGGTTGCTCAGGCTGCCGCGTCCGCGCTTCGCGTTTGCGGCGGTCGTGTGGTGGTCCAGCGGCTCGGCGGGGCGATCGGACATGCGGATGCCTCTGGGCTGGGCTTTGGTATAGTCGCCGGCGTCCTGGAAGCGGAACCGGGACGCTGGATTGGGATACTGAAGCGGGGCGCCGATGGCCTCACTCTATTGCTCGCCCTTGAACCAAAGATGATGGAGGCAGAGACGATGGCAGCCAAACAGATCCTGATGCTGGTCGGCGACTATGTCGAAGACTACGAGGTCATGGTGCCGTACCAGATCCTGATCATGGTGGGGCACACCGTGCACGCCGTCTGCCCGGAGAAGGCCGCGGGAGAGCAGGTGCGCACGGCGGTGCACGACTTCGACGGTGCTCAGACGTACAGCGAGAAGCCCGGCCACAACTTCACGCTCAACGCCAGCTTCGCGGATGTCGACGTCGATGACTACGATGCTCTGGTGATCCCGGGCGGCCGTGCGCCGGAGTACCTGCGGCTGAACCCGCGCGTGATCGAGATGGTGCGCCACTTTTCGGCGGAGGCGAAGCCCATCGCGTCCATTTGTCACGGCCAGCAGATCCTGGTGGCGGCGGGCGTGCTGGAAGGGGTCACCTGCACCGCCTATCCCGCGCTGCAGCCCGACATCGAGATGGCGGGCGGCAGTTGGCACGAGGTGGCGGAGACCTTCTGCAACGCGCACACCCACGGCACGCTGGTGACCGCGCCGGCGTGGCCGGCGCATCCGGAGTGGATGCGCCAGTTCCTGGCCGTGCTCGGCAGCCGCATCGAGCCCTGAGCCCGACGAGCCCGAGCGCGCCAATCGCCGCCGCGCCTCATGGAGCACCGCGTCTTCGTCTACGGCACCTTGCTGCGCGGCGAGGTGAATCATCACCTGCTAACTGATGCCCGTTTCCTCGGTGCCCACCGCACCGAGCCCCGGTTCACGCTGCTGGTGCTGGGGGCCTATCCGGGTCTCATCGCCGGTGGCGAGACGCCGGTGCACGGCGAGGTCTATGCCGTCGACGCCGCCGGCCTGCGCCGCCTCGACCAACTGGAAGACTATCCCAGGCTCTACGACCGCCGGCTGATCGCCACTGATCACGGTAGCGCCTGGGTCTACCTCTATCGCGGCCCGCGCCGCGACCGCGTTCGACTGGCGCACGGGGACTGGCGCAGTTACAGCCGCGGTGGCCTGCGCGGCAACGCGGTGCGCACCCGCCGCGACCCCAAGAACCCGAGCCATCGCCGCCGCGCGGCGGGAGGCACTGACTGACGGCTCCGGACAATGCCCAGTACGCTTGCGCGAAAATTGCCGCTGCCACTCGCGAAAGATGTTTCGGCATCGCAGTTGGTCCCGATCCGACAAGCACAACCCGAGAGGATTGCACTCACCCATGTCCGAGCAAGGCCGATTCACGATTCACCTGGATCAGCAGGAGGGCTACCAGTTCAATGTGCGCTTCGATTGGAAGCGGGCGGCCGATCTGCTCATGGACGAGCCACCGCCCCTCGGTGAGACGGCGGGTCCCAACGCATCGCGCCTGCTCGCCGCCGCCGCGGCCAACTGCCTGTCCGCCAGTCTGCTGTATTGCCTAGCCAAGGAGGAGCCGCCGGACGGCAGCCTGCGGGCCGAGGCGACCTGCATCCTGGTCCGCAACGAGCAGAAGCGCCTGCGCATCGGCGGCCTGGAGATCAAGCTCATCGTCAGCGACGAGCTGAGCGGGTCGAAGCGCTTCGAACGCTGCAAGACGTTGTTCGAGGACTTCTGCATCGTTTCCGCCAGCATTCGCCAGGGCATACCCATGGCCGTCTCCGTCGTCGACGAGGCAGGTCAACTGCTGCATGCCTCCGACTGAGCGCGCGGGCCGGCGGGGCGGCTGATGCGCATCGGCGCGCGCGATGCGGTGCTGGTGGCCGGCGACGCGCCGCTGCTCGCGGCGGCGGGCGACGTGCTCGCGGCGGATGGCGTGCAAGTTTGGCGCCGCCCGGACCTGACCCGCACCGGCATTCCGCGCCAGGTGAGCCTGGTACTGCTGGCCGAGGGCGACGACCTGGAGCGGCAATTGGCGCAGGTGCAGGCGGCCGGCCGGGGCCGGTCGCGGCCGCTGCGCGTGGTCGTGGTGCGGCAGCCGGCGGCTGCGGGCGTGCCTGGCGCCGACGGCAGCATTGCGGACCGTATCGATCAGGCGGCGGCACAGACCGATCTGCGCCTGGAGTGGCTCGACCCGGATCGCGCCGCCGCGCGGCTGCTGCTCGCCCGCTGGCCGCTGCATCGGGCCATGGACCCGCCGGCGGAGCAGCGCCCGCATGTGCTGGTCGCGGGCTTCGGCCCCTTCGCGCGGGTTTTCTTTCTGCATACTCTGCGCATTGGCCAGTACGGGGAGCGCCCGCCGCTGGTGACGCTCGCCGCCGAGCAGCCGGACCTTTGGGGGGAGTGGATCGCGACGAATCATCCCCAGGCCGACGCCTGTGCCGAGTTGCGCTACACGGGGCTGCCGACCCCGGACTTCGGGGCCGAGTGGCCGCTCACGACCGTCGCGGTGTGCGGCCGGCCGCCCGAGCCCGCGCTGGCGCTGGCGCGCTCGCTGATCGCGCAGGCGGCGGAACAGGGCGCCTCGCCGCCGGTGCTGCTGGTGGCCGACGGTGTCGGGCCCGACGGCTGGCCGCAGGGGGCGCTGTCGGACTGGGATGGTCAGCTGGTGCCGGTGGCGCCACGCAGGCTCGCCTTCTCGCGGGAGGTGTTGCTGGAGGGCCGCGACGACGCCCTGGCCGAGGTCGTCCACGAACACTACCGCGATACCTCCGCGGCCCAGGGTCGGGACCCTGCGGCGGCGCCCTCGGGCCGCCCCTGGCCGATGCTGGGGACCTCCTATCGGGACGCGAACCGCCATCAGGCGGATCACCTGTGGGCCAAGCTCGCGGTCACCGACTGCCGCGCCGTGCCCGAGGAATTGGTGGAGTCTTTCGCCTTTGCGCCCGCGGAGGTGGAGCGTCTGGCGATCATCGAGCACCGCCGTTGGGCGGTGGAGCGCTGGCTCGACGGCTGGCGCTACGGCCCGCAGCGCGACAATGCGCAGAAGCTGCATCCGCAGTTGATCCCGTACGCGGATCTGACCGACGCGATGCAGGACCTGGACCGTTTTGCCGTGCGGCTGGTGCCCGCGCTGTTGGCCCGCTCGGGGCTGGCCGTGGTGCGCCGGCTCGTCGTCGGCGTGTGTGGCGGCGGTGCCGAAATGTCGCAGACGGTGTTGCGCGACGGGGCACGGCTGGTGCTGCGGCGGCTGATGGCCCGCTACCCGGACCGTGGTCTGACGCTGGCCGTCGATCCGTCAGACGCCGCGGCGCGTGACATCGCGGCTGACGCGGTGAAGCGCTTCGGGGTCGGGCTGTTCTTGTTGTTGCCGGTGCCGTTGCCGCGGCTGTTGGCGGCACAGCCGCCCGCCGGCAGGCTTGCGGTGCTGGATCTGCTCGGCGCCGCGGAGCGCCGTATCCAGCTCGCCGGCGATGCCGCGGTGGCGCAGTGGCGGGCACGCCGCGCCGAGGTGCTGTTCGCACTCGGCGAGGACGGGGCGGTGCCAGCCGGCGGGGTTGAGCCGCCGGCGAAGCGCGTCCACCTAAGTGAGCACGGACAAGCGCACTGGAACTTCGAATACTGAGCCCTTCCGGGGACCTGGCGCAAAGCCCGTGCCCGAGGGGCGGGAAACTGCGGGGGGAGGATCGATCTGTTATCCTGCCCGACCACGTGAATTTTGACCCGCGAGCAGACACCATGGCCGTCGTAAATCTGACGCAAGAGAATTTCGAAACCACCGTTGCTGACAACGCGTTTGTCGTGGTCGACTTCTGGGCGCCCTGGTGTGGGCCCTGCCGGACCTTCGGGCCGGTGTTCGAGAAGGTGTCCGAAGATCACGACGACATCGTCTTTGCGAAGGTGAACACCGAGGACGAGCAACAAATCGCCGCGCATTTCCAGATTCGGTCCATTCCGACGCTGATGATCTTCCGCGACCAGATCATCATCTTCTCGCAGCCGGGCGCGCTGCCCGAGGGCTCCTTCCGCGAACTGCTTGGCAAGGCGGGCGAGCTGGACATGGACAAGGTGCGCGCCGACATCGCCGCCCAGCAGGGTGGTACCGCCTGACACCGCGGCCCGATCTCGCGTCCGCTCACAGCCCGGCCACGCAATCCCAGGCGGAGCTCGGTCCTGCGCCGCCCACGGCGTGCATCGGCTCCAGCAATCTCTTCCAGACGCCCGATGCAAGCCCCGAGCCCGCTCCTCGCCAGACTCGACCTGACCGGTGACCGGCCCACCGTCGGGGCGCTCATGGCGCTGTGCGAGGAAAATTACCGGGCGCTGATGCAACTCGCGCCGCGGCTGGCGAGCCTGAGCGGCGTGCACGCATCGCAGCGTCCGGGCCATGCCAGCCTGGAGCTTCAGATCATCGACCAGGCGCCTTACACGACCACCCTGAGGCTCACCCACGTGTTCCCCGCCACCGGCGGCTGTTCCGAGTGGCTGCCTGAGCCGGATGCAACGCTCAAGGCCTATCACGACGCGGGCCAGGTGGAGGTGCTGGACCTGCGCCAGACCGCCCTGCCGATCTTCAGCCACTATCAGTCGCCGGCGCTGTACGCTAAGTGGAAGGCCAACCTCTTCCTGTCCAAGTGGCTCGGCTGGTGTCTGCGTGACGGTCACCGCGTCGGTCCCCCGCTCGCGGCCGAGTCCGGCCACTGCGGCAATCGGCTTGCCCTGCCTTCGACCTCCATCGCCTGAACCGAGCCCCGACGGGGCTGATCCGATGGCCTCATCCCCGCGCTGATCGACAACCAGCGCGGCTTCGTTCCCGCCGCCTGCGCACGCCCTACATTTCCCTCTCGCGCTGCGCTCGGCCATGGCGCCGGGTGTCCTGCCCGCCCTGATCCAGTCCCGGTCCCGCCCCGGTCCGCCCCCGTCGCGCCCTGATCAGCGCAGGTCCGCAGCGGACGGACCGCCCATCTCCACGCAGCGCCGCACGTCACGCGGCCCAGCCACCGTCTGCCCAAGACCGACAATGAGCACGCTTTGTCGGGGAACCATCGGCCGCTGCGCCTGCCAAACGGGCCAGTATCCAGGTTTTGTCCAGGCGTTGGCGCGTACGTCATCGGAAAATCTTTGGCCAAGCCTTGACAATCACTAGCCCATAACCAAGTTCCGAGCTAGGATATTCGCCACGGATCAGCGACGGCACTCTCGCCTCGGCGACCGTCGCTGAAGAGATCACGGCCCAGCGCCCCAACCCTTTCAAGGCATCGCACCATGAGACTCTCGACGAAAGGTAGGTATGCGGTCACCGCTATGTTGGACCTGGCCCTGCACTCGGGCAAAGGACCGGTGACCTTGTCCGACATCTCTGTGAATCAGGGGATTTCACTGTCGTACCTGGAGCAGTTGTTCGCATCGCTGCGCGCCAAGCAACTGGTGCGCGGTATCCGTGGTCCAGGCGGCGGTTACTACCTCGGCAAGCCCGCCGGCGACATCTCCATCGCCGACATCATCTGTGCCGTGGACGAGTGGGTGGAGTTCACGCGCTGTGGCGGCCGCGAGAACTGCCGCGACGGTCAGCGTTGTCTGACCCACTCGCTCTGGGACCAACTCAGCGACGAGATCTTCACCTTCCTCAGCCAGATCAGCCTTGCCGATCTCGTCGAGCGTGGTCAGCGCGAGGCCACCATCGACAGCAAGCGGTTGCTGAGCGACAGCAAGCAGCGGGCCGCCTGAGGCGCCAACCCACCACCCTCGAGCTTCCCCCTGAGTTCTCCCCCTCGAACCCCCGGTTGTGGCATCGTCCGGTAGGCGCAGGGCGCCCCGGACGCTTGCCGGCTTCTCTTGGCCGGCGGAGGCGGCGGTCTGCAAGGAGACCGTGAACGTGTTGTTCGCAACTCCGAAAACGAGCAGATCGTAGGTCGGATTAGCGATAGCGTAACCCGACAATCTGCAGCCCTCTGGGAGCGGCACTCTCGGTGCCGCGACCGGCGCCAAGGCAACATACAACGCCCCGAGTAACCGCCAAGCAGCAACCAGTAGCGCGGCCGCCATCGCGCCACAAAAGCAGTGGCGCTCCCACGCCGGCGCGCCTGGCGCAGCGGTCATGGGGGTCGGGTTAGCGCAGCCTAAGCCGAACAGCGCGCGATCGGCAGCACAAAGGCGGTGCCGACATGAAAGCGGACGCTGGTGTGATGATGGGGCGGTGCAAGATGACGCCCGTCAACGGCGCTGTGACTGTCTGAAGACCATGCGATTTTGGTGCTATGCTTCGATTTCGGCGGCGCCGGGGCGTGCGTCGTGCCTCGAGGCCCACGGTCCCAGAGCTCACGGGTCCAGAGTCTGCGGTCCCGGAGCGCACGGTCCCAAAGCCAAGCATCCCGGAGCTGAGTTTCGGAGCTGAGTGTCCCGGAGCCGAGTGTCCGCAAACCCGGCCAGTCCGCCGTCGCCCCACCGTCCGGCCAGCCAGCATCCACGATGATTCCATGCCCGCCGACACCGACGCGCTGACCACCATCGATGATCTCGTGCGCTGGGGTGCGAGCCGGTTTGCGGCCGCGGGCCTGTACTTCGGCCATGGTACCGACAACGCGCGCGACGAGGCCCATTGGCTCGTCGCCCACGCGCTGCATCTGCCCTTCGAGCTGGCGGCGGAATACGGTGGCTGCCACGTGACAGCCACGGAGCGTGATGCCGTGCTGGCGCTGCTGGCAAGGCGCATCGACGAGCGTCGCCCGGTGGCCTATCTGACCGGCAGCATCCGCTTTGCCGGCCTGGACTTCGACGTGGACGAGGCGGTCATGATTCCGCGCTCGCCGCTGGCGGAGCTCATCGAGCAGGGCTTCGCGCCCTGGGCCGATCCGGAGCGAGTGCGGCGGGTGCTGGATCTGTGCTGCGGCAGCGGCTGTCTCGGCATTGCTGCCGCGGTGTATCTGCCGGATACGGCCGTGGACTTGGCGGACATCTCTCCCGCGGCGCTCGCGGTTGCGCGGCGCAATTGGCGGCGCCACGGGCTCGGGGAGCGGGTGCGGGTGCTGGAGTCGGACCTGTTCGCGGGTATCGGTAGTGACGATGACGACGGCTACGACGTGATCATCTCCAATCCGCCGTATGTGAGCGCCGCGGAGATGGAGACACTGCCCGCGGAGTATCGGCACGAGCCGGGACTGGCGCTGGCTGCCGGCGAGACCGGGCTGGATCTCGTGCTGCGCATCCTGCGGGATGCTCCGGACTATCTCGCCGATGACGGCATCCTGGTGGTGGAGGTCGGCAACAGCGCGGCGGCGCTGGCGGCGCTCCTGCCGGAGGTGGCGTTCACCTGGCTGGAATTCGAGCGGGGCGGCGAGGGCGCGTTCACGTTGGACAGCGACACGCTCGCCGCCCATCATGACCAATTCGCAGAGGCGGTTGCGGCACTATGAGCTTGCGCCGGGCAATACTGAAACAGATCAACGAGACCCACCGCCGCGGGCTCGAGCTGGAGGAAAACGATGCTTGACAATAACCGACCCACAGCTGGAGACCAGGCCGACCCACAGGCGGCGCGGCCGGCCACGTCCGCCGGCGACGATCAGCGCACGGTCTTCGACCTCGATCTGATCAAGCGCTACGACCAGAGCGGCCCGCGCTATACCTCCTATCCCACCGCGGTGGAGTTCGACCCGGCCTTTGATGCCGCCCGCTATGCCGAGGTGTGCCGGGAGACCAATTCGAGCGGCCGGCCGCTGTCGCTCTACTTCCACATTCCGTTCTGCGACACGGTCTGCTTCTACTGTGCCTGCAACAAGATCGCTACCAAGGACCGCTCGCTGGTGCAGCCCTATCTGGATCGGGTGTACCAGGAACTCGCCATGCAGTCGGCGCTGTTCGACGACGACCGTGTGGTGGAGCAACTGCACTGGGGCGGCGGCACGCCGACCTTCATCAGCCACGACCAGATGCGCGAGCTGATGGCGCAGACGCGCAAGCACTTCAAGCTCGCCGACGATGAGACGGGCGAGTTCTCCATCGAGATCGACCCGCGCGAGGCTCACGGCGACACCGTCGAGCTGCTGCGCGAGCTCGGCTTCAACCGCATGAGCCTGGGTGTGCAGGACTTCGATCCGAGGGTGCAGAAGGCCGTCAACCGCATCCAGACCGAAGACGAGACCATGGCGGTGCTGGAGGCGGCGCGTAGCGCGGGCTTCCGCTCCATCAGCATCGATCTCATCTACGGTCTGCCGCACCAGACCGCGGAGAGCTTCATGCAGACCGTGGAGCGCATCATCGCCGTGGGGCCGGACCGGCTGTCGGTGTTCAACTATGCGCACCTGCCCACGCGCTTCATGCCGCAGCGGCGCATCAAAGACGACGACCTGCCGCCGCCGGAGGTGAAGCTCGAAATCCTCCAAGCCACCACCGAGCGCCTGGGCGAGGCCGGCTGGCTCTACATCGGCATGGACCATTTCGCCAGGCCCGACGACGAGCTCGCCCGCGCCCAGCGTGACGGCACCCTGTACCGCAACTTCCAGGGCTACTCGACCCATGCCGACTGCGACCTGATCGGCCTCGGTGTCACTTCCATCGGCAAGGTGGGCACGACCTACGGCCAGAACCGCCGCGAGCTGGACGCCTACTACGAGGACATCGACGCCGGCCGCCTGCCCGTGTTCCGCGGCATCGAGCTGAACCGTGACGACGAGATCCGCCGCGACGTCATCACCCGGCTCATCTGCCATTTCCGGCTCGACTTCGCCGACGTGGAGCGGCGCTGGGACATCGATTTCGCCGACTACTTCGGCCGCAGCCTGGCGAAGCTCGAAGGCATGCAGCAGGACGACCTGCTGGTGGTGGACCGCAACGGCATTGGCGTGCTGCCCAAGGGGCGTCTGCTGATCCGCAACATCTGCATGGCTTTCGACGCCTACCTGGAAGCGAAGCAGGGGCCGGTGGGTTTCTCCAAGGTCATCTGACGGTCTCCCTGCCGTGGGTGGCGAAGACGCGGCACCGCAGCAGTCCGGTGCCGGAGACGATCTGCTGAGCCTGTTCCGGGCAACGGCGCGAGCCCATCCGGAGCGGGGTGCGGTATTCGCCGACGCCCCGGTCTGGACCTACGCGGCGCTGGACATTGCCAGCGATGGCATCGCTGGCTCGCTGGCCGAGCGTGGCATTCGTCCGGGCGAGCGCATCGCGCTGTATTGCCCCAACGGCGCCGACTTCGTCGTCGTCTACCTGGGCTGCCTCAAGGCCGGCGCCGTCGTGGTGCCCGTCAACCTGCTACTGAACCCGCGCGAGATCGCCTTCATGTTGCGGGACTCCGGTGCCCGCGCGCTGTTCTTCCACGCCTCGCTGGTCGAAGGTGCCGCCGCCGCGCTGGCGGAAGCGCCCGACGTGCGCCTGCGGGTCGGCATCGCCTTCGACGACGATGCCCCTGTACTCGATTGTCACCTGCATCAATTGGTGCAACCCAGAACCGCACCGCAGGTGCAGCGCGGCGGCGGGGACGACGCCGTGATCCTCTACACCTCCGGCACCACCGGGCGGCCCAAGGGGGCGGTGCTGACCCACGGCAATCTTGCCGCCAATGCCCGGGCCGTCGCCCATGCGCTGGGGGTCAAGCCCGGCGTGGATCGCGTCCTGGTCGTGCTGCCGATGTTCCATGCCTTTGCCGGCACCGTGGGTATGTTGATGCCTCTGCTGGCGGGCGCTGCGATGGTGCCGGTGACGCGCTTCGATCCGCAGGCCGTCACGCAGGCCATCGCGATGCATCACGCCAGCATCTTCCTCGGCGTGCCGAGCCTGTACGCGGTGCTGATGCGCCTCGGCGACGAGCAGGTGAATGCCTGGAAGCCGGTGCGGCTGGCCATTTCCGGTGGTGCCGCCATGCCGGTGGCGCTGCTGGACGCCTTCGAGCAGCGCTTCGGCGTGCCCATCCTCGAGGGCGACGGTCCCACGGAATGCGGCCCCGTCACCGCCGTGAACCCGCCGCAGGGTCCGCGCAAGCGCGGCTCAATCGGCCCGCCGCTGCCCGGCGTCGAAATGCGTATCGCCGACGCCGAGGGCAACACCCTGCCGGACGGCGACTACGGCGAGGTCTGCGTGCGCAGCCCCGGCGTGATGCGCGGCTACTGGCAGTTGCCGGACGAGACCGCGCAGGCATTCTTCGATGGCTGGTTTCGCACCGGTGACCTCGGCTGGCGCGATGCCGACGGGTATTTCTACCTGGTGGACCGGATCAAGGACCTCATCATCAGCAACGGCATCAACGTCTACCCGCGCATTATCGAGGAGGTTCTCGCGCGCCACCCGAGCGTCGCCGAGGTGGCTGTGGTCGGCGAGCCGCACCGCACCCATGGCGAGATTCCCGTCGCCTTCGTCACGACCGCGCCCGGGCAGAGCGCCGACCCCGGCGTGTTGAAGGCGTGGTGTCGGGAGCACTTGGGCAGCCACGAGATTCCGCGCCGCATCGAGGTGGTGTCAGGTCTGCCGAAGAACGCCGCTGGCAAGATCCTCAAGCGGGAACTGCGCCGCGCCGGTGAGGTGGAGCGCGGCGTCAACTGACCGGGCGCCGCGTCCGGCGGCGCGGCCATGTCACGGTCGACAGCGCCCTCAGCGCTGTGGTTGTGCCTTGCGGAGGCGCTCCGCTTCTTCCTCGCTCAGGGCGCGCGCGTCGCCTTCGATCAGCGCTGGAATGTCGTCGACGACCGGATAGGCGAGCCGGGCGGCGACGGAGATGAGCTCGTTTGCCTCGCGATCGTAGATCAACGGTCCTTTGGTGACGGGGCAGACGAGGATGTCCAGGAGCTTCTTGTTCAGCATCGGTCTCTCCGGGCTGGGGTAGGGACGGTGAGCTCGCGTCGGCCGACTCGTCCGCGCGGAACCTGCCGTCTTGAAAAAGGGTCTTTATTCTACGGCCTGCCTTGGTAGCCGTCGTCTCCGGCGGCGAGCGGGCGCGGGGCGTGTTGCTGGGCTATGGGCCGAGCGTATTTGGAGGCACCGGCGGGCGTATCGGCGGCGTTGCCGTCTGGGCCGCCGCCCAGGACGCGAATGGGCAACTTGTTCCCCGCGCGGACACAATTCGCAGGATATGCGATGCGGTTTGCTTTGCAAGTTGCAAATGGCGCCCTGCAAAGGGTCGATGATCTTGCCTAAGTTTTTGAAATTAAAAAATGCCGGAGTCTTGGTCCGGTTTCTGCTTAAGACATTGCAGGCAGGCTCCGCTGCGGTAGCCTGCCGCCCAGGGCGTAACGCCGGTGCCATTGGCACAGAGTGGCACCGCGCAAGGTCCTGAACAGGGACGAAGAAACAGGGTCATCGGCGAGGTCGCAGCACCGAAAGAGGCTAGGCCGCCAAGTGACGCACTAAGGGACTCGCCAGATGACCGCAAAGGCGCGGACGGCCGCTACGGCCGGCGCCTGGCCCGTAAGGTGCGGCGGAGCACATCCGCCAACCGCGGGCGCTTGGAATCGGATCGGCTATGGGACCGGGACAGCGCCTGGCGCGCTGAAGTAACTGACAATAATGAAATGACAAGGCCGGCGTGCGATGCATGCCGGCCTTCTTTTTTGCGTGCTCCCTCTACCAGCGCCCACCGCGGCCGCCGCCGCTGCCACCACCACGGTCGCTGCGGGGCTTCGCTTGGTTGACGCGCAGCGGCCGACCCTTCAGCGGCTGGTCGTTGAGTGCCTTGATGGCGGCATCCGCCTCGCTGTTGTCGGGCATCTCGACGAAGCCGAAGCCCTTCGATTGGCCAGTGAACTTGTCCGTGATCAGGTTAGCGCTGTCCACCTGCCCGAAGGCTGCAAAGGTCTCGCGCAAGTCCTCCTGAGTCACGCTATAGGGCAGGTTGCCGACATAGATATTCATTAATCTCGTCTCGTTCGCAGACACGCATCGTAGGAAAGAGAGAACCGCCGCTCGGCCGATGCGTAAATCGCGCTGCGGTTCCCGCCCGGCAGGCGCATGGGCGGTAGAGCTTGAAGCGAGGCGCTCGGCCATTCGTCCTGGTCGCAATGCGAGGGAAAGCCGGTCAGGGATGTGGCCAGCGTGTCAGAGCGGGACAAGCGGGAGGCGCCTGGCGTCAACTTCGGCGGAGCATACACCCGCGCGGGCGGTGAAGAAAGCGGGGGAATGTGCTAGCCAAGGTGCGGGCGCGCTAGATAACGCCGCGTTTGCATCTCTATCAGGCGGCTCGCGGTGCGGCGAAAGTCGAAGGCCATGTCACGACCGGTGTACAGACCGGCCGGGGCGGTGTCGGCGCTGCAGATGAGCTTGCAGCAGCGGTCGTAGAGGGCGTCGATCAGCGTGACCAGGCGATGGACACGGTCGCTCTGCTCGTCGTCCAGGACCCGCAGGTTGGCGAGCAGCACGGTGTGGAAGGCGCGGGCCAGTTCCAGATAGTCGTTCTTGGAGCGCGGAATGTTGCAGACGACATCGAAGTCCAGCCAGACGACGCCGTCGTCGCGGGCGATGCAGGGAATTGGTCGGTTGTTGACCACGACAGGGTCGGTACTGGGAGCGGCGTCCGCGGTCAGCGCGGCGAAGTGGCGGCGCAGGGCAGCATCTGCCGCCACACCCGTGGGCTCGAGGTAGACCGTAGCTCGATTCAGCGCGCGCAGCCGATAGTCCATGCCGCCGTCCAACTCCAGCACCCGGCAGTGGCGCTGCAGCAGTTCGATGGCCGGCAGGAAGCGCTGGCGTTGCAGCCCGCCGCGGTAGAGCTGTTCCGGTGGCACGTTGGCGGTGGTCACCAGCGTAACATCGTAACGGAAGAGCGTGTCCAGCAGGCCCGCCATCAGCATGGCGTCGGCGATGTCGTTCACCTGCATCTCGTCGAGGCACAGCACTCGCACCTGCGCCGCGAGGTCTGCGCCGAGGTGCTCCAGTGGGTTCCGACGACCGGCCAGCCGGCGCAGCTCGCCATGCACGTCCTGCATGAAGCGATGGAAATGCACGCGCCGTTTGGCTGCGAAGGGCAGGGTGTCGTGGAACAGGTCCATGAGTCGGGTCTTGCCGCGGCCGACACCGCCCCAGAGGTAGAGCCCGCGCACCGGCGCGCCTGTGCCGGTGCGGCCGAGCAGACGCCGGGCCCAGCGGCCGAGGGGCGCGCTTGTGCCGGAGTGCCCGGCCACATCGGCCTGTCGCTTCGCGAGGTCGTCGTGGAGTGCCTCCAGCGCGGCGATGACGCGCCGCTGCGCCGGGTCCGCTTCCAGATGGCCGGTCGCGACGGCTTCCCGATAGGCGGCTGTCGGCGTCATGCGTTGGTGCTCATTCCCCGGCCGGCGCTCGCGGGGCCGCGCCCGGCGGTGTCGGGGCGTCCGAGCAGTCTGGCGGCAGTCCGTTGCTCTGGCGCTCGGCGCGCGCCACTTGCAGGAAGAGGTCGATATCGCGCTCGCGCCGCGCGTCGGTGAGGGTGCGGCCCTTGGCTGTCTGCCAGGCGTCCGCAATCTTCGGGTACAGGGCTTCGGCGCCCTTGGTGTCGCCGCGGTCGCGCAGGATCGCCGCCTTCAGCGTCCAGGCGCGGTGCACGTTCTGCGCCGTCCCGCGGGCGATGGCGTTGTCGGTGAGTTGCAGCGCCTGGCTATAGCGGCACTTGCCCAGCGCCATGAGCGCGAGGCGGTTGTCGGGACCCATGGGGTCCTTGCCGCAGCCGCTGAGCAGCAAGCCCGTCAGCGCGATCAGGATGGTCAGGCGCGCGCCACGGGCGCGGGTCTCGGTCTTCTCGTGCATCGTCTCTCCAAGTGGTTTCATGGCAGCGAGCCGCCGGCGGCCATGTGCGGTGCGCCGGTATCGGCTGCGTCGGGCTCGAGCAGGGTTTCGGCGAGGCGCCGCGCCGCCGCGAAATCCGTCTTGCCGCTGCCGAGCTTGGGCACGGACGCGACACGCAGGACGGCCGATGGCAACAGCAGCGGATTGACGCCAGCAGCCAGGAGCTTCGCGCGCAGCGCACCTGGGTCCTGATCGCCGGTGAGGAGCAGCGCGATTCGCTCACCCTTCCGGGCGTCGGGCAGGGTGACGGCACAGAGCTCGAGCTCCGGCTCGCCTAAGGTGCGGCGTGCCTGATCCTCGACGGTGGCCAGGCTCACCATCTCGCCCCCGAGCTTGGCGAAGCGCGAGTAGCGGTCGACGACGGTCAGGAAGCCGTCGGCGTCCAGGTGGCCCTTGTCGCCGGTTTTGTACCAGCGCTGGTCGTCCAGCTCAACGACGGCCTCGCGGGTGCGCTCGGGGTCGTTCAGGTAGCCCTTCATGACCTGTACGCCGCCGATGAGAATCAGCCCGTCCTCGCCCGTGGGCAGCGCCTCCAGGCTCACCGGATCCACGATACGGAAGCTGGTGCCCGGCAGCGGCATGCCAACGGTGCCGGGCTTGCTGCCGGTCTGCACCTTCCAGTTGGTGATCTCGATGGCGTCCGGCACGTTGACGCTCGCCACCGGCGTGGTCTCGGTGGCGCCGTAGCCTTCGTAGATGCGCTTGCCGAACTTGACCGCGAAGGCGTCGCGCACGTCCGGGCTCAGGCGTTCTGCGCCGGCGACCACCGCGCGCAGGCTCTCCAGCATCAGCGGGTGCACCTTGCGGTTGCGCGCGTAGAGGCGCAGGAAGCTGGAGGTGCTGCACAGCACTGTGGCCCGGTAGCGGGCGATGGCCTTGGCGCTGCCCAGCGCGTCCGTGGGGTCCGGATGGCACACCATCGGGATGCCCTCCAGCAGCGGCAGTGCCGTGGTCGCCGTGAGGCCGAAGGCGTGGAACAGCGGCAGGTTGGAGAGCATCAGGTCGTCGCTCTCGGTGTTCAGCACGTCCGCGATCTGGCGCACGTTGGCGAGGATATTGCGGTGGGTCAGCTCGACGCCCTTGGGCGCCCCCTCGCTGCCGGAGGAGAACAGGATGGCCGCGGTGTCCTCCGGCTGGGCGCGGTGACAGTACAGCAGCCGGAGGAAGGAGGCCGGCAGCGCGATGGCGGCGGCAAGCGCCACGAACCCCCGCGTCTTGCCGATGCCGGCACGGATCGCTTCCATCCGATGCAGGGTGGCGCCGGCCAGCAGGGCCTCGACGTCGATTCCGCGTTGGCCGAGCTTGCGCAGGAATCGATCGGCGGTGATGACGTTGCGGATGCCGGCGCCGGTCAGTGCGGCTGCCAGCGCCTCGGGACTCGCGGTGTAGTTGAGGTTGACCACCGTCTTGCCGGCGAGCCAGCCAGCCAGGTTGGCGATGACTCCGGCGCTGGACGCCGGCAGCAGAATCCCCAGGTTGCGCTCCGGGCAGCGTCGGCGGATGGCTTGTGCAAACAGCAGTACCGCGGCGATGAGCCGGCGGTTGGTGAGCGTGGTGCCGGCGGAGTCGAGCACGGTTGGCACATCGAGCCTGCGCTTGGCCACGGCGAGCCATGCGGCCGGCAATGTCGGCAGGGTCTGCACGTGCTCGGTCCAAGAGCTCACCGACAACTCGAACACCGCCTGCTTCACCTGCTGTGCATTGCTGGTGATGGGCAGGGTTGGGCCGAAGGCGACGATGACGTCCCGGGCGCGGCCGTCGCGGCGGCTTTCCTTGAGCTTCTCGCTGGCGTTGGAGAAGCGGCTGCCCCACAGGCCGCGCAGGTAGAAGGGCAGGATCACGCCGTCGGCACCCTCGGCCGCGAGCTCGAAGCCGCGCTTGAACTCGCCGAGCTGGGCATTCTTGCTGAGCGTGCCCTCGGGAAACAGGCAGACCACCTGGCCCTGGTTGATGAGGTCTGTCACGGCGCGCAGGGCATTGCGGCTGCCGGCGCGGCTGATGGGAACGACGCCAAAGAAGTCCAGGAACCACTTGAGCCACCAGCGCTCATACAGGATGCGCTCCATGACGAAGCGCACCGGCCTGGGGCTTGCCATTTGCACCATGGCCCAGTCGATCCAGCTGATGTGGTTGCCGAGCATCAGCACGCCGCCTTGGGCCGGCATGTTGTGCAGCCCGATCACCTGCAACCGGTAGTGCACCGCCATGAGCCGACCGATGAAGAAGCGCACCAGCGACTGCGGTAGCTGCCAGACGGTGTAGATGGCGCCACCCAGCGCCACGACGGCCAGCGCCACCATGATGGCCCGGCTGCCGGCGTCCGCCAGGGCCGAGATGACCGTGATGATGAGCCCGGCCAGCATGATCCAGTTGAGGATGAAGTTCTTGGCCGCCAGCACCCGGCCCAGCTCGCGCTCACCGGCGTTGAACTGGATCAGGGCGTTGAGTGGCACGATGAACATGCCCGCCAGCAGCCCCAGCGCCATGAAATTGAGTCCGTGCAGCCAGGTGTGGCCGATGGCGGGGAGGATGAACAGGGTGGCGGCGATGCCGAGCGCGCTGAACGGGATCAGGCCCGTCTCCACGTGATCGCGGGCGATGCGTCCGGCAATGGCCGCGCCGGCGATGATGCCGATGCCGGCGAAGGCCATGACGCCCTGGATGACCACCGTGTTGGTCTCGCCGAGGCTGTCCTCGACATAGGCAGGAAAGGCTGCCAGCAACACCTGGGAGATGCCCCAGAACACCCCGAGCCCGATGATCGACAGCCAAATGACCTTGTTGTCCCAGGCTGCGTGCAGGTTGTGCTTGAGGTAGCGCCCACTCAGGTACTGGCGCCAGTCGAAGTGCATGGCCGCGTCGCCGGCACGCTTGTCCGGCAGGCAGTAGGTCATGGACACCTCCAGCAGCGAGCCCAGCACCAGGAACCAGCCCACCGGTGCGATGCGGCGCATGATCTCGTCCGGCGGCAGGCCGCTGCCGCCGACGGCGCCGCCCGGCGTCGCGAGCATCAGCTCGAAGAGCACCGAGAAGCTGAAAATCCCGGCGAGGATGGCGATGCTGGAGCTCGCCTGCACCCAGGCGTTGGCAGGGGTCAGGGCGTCGGTGCCGCAGAGCTCCTTGATGTAGCCGAACTTGGCCGGCGAGTAGATGGCGCTCTGCACCGCCAGCACGAAGGTCATGGCGAACGCTGGCCAGAACAGTCCCAGGTAGTAGCAGGCGGTGATGCCGAGCGTGATGCTCACGGCCACCCAGGCCGCGGTGCGCATAACCCGGTTCTTGGGCCAGCGGTCGGCGAGCCAGCCCGAGGGCGTGAACAACAGAATAAACGGCAGCAGGATCAGCGCGTTGACGACCGCCGTGAGCCAGATCTGCTGTGCGCCGTCATAGGCTTTGAACAGGGTGTTCTGGATGATGATCTTGTGGCCCAGGTCGACGAAGCTGTTCAGGAAGACCACCAGCACGAACGGCAGGAAGCCGGGGATGCGGGTCAGCTTGGTCATCAGGGGGCTCCGTCGGCACGGCGGCGGGTATGGCCGCCGGAGCTGGCATTCTAGCCGGGCCACGTCACGTAGTCGGCACCCCGCTTGCGCTAAGGTTTGGGCAACGGCAGCCAATCTCCGGAGCAATCCCTTGAGCGAATCCCTGGTTTGGCGCGAGTCCTACGCGCTCGGCGTCGAGCTCCTCGACGCCCAGCATCGCGAGATGGTGCGCCTGATCAACCTGGTGCTGGACCCGGCGGCGGGCGACGAGGCCGGCGCGCGGCTGGACGCGCTGATCGCGCAACTGCGCCGGCACTTCGAGACCGAAGAGGTCTTCCTGCGCGCCATCGACTATCCGCTCACCGAGGAGCACGCTCGCGAGCATACCCTGCAGCTTGCCGAATTCGTGGACCTGCGCCGCAGCATCGGACGTGGCGGAGGTGCCATCGGTGCCGAGAGCCGCACCGAGATCCGCCAATGGTTCTTCAACCACGTCGTGGCCGAGGACCGCCGCTTCGGCGCTTACTATCGCCGCGTCGTCTGCGGCGCGGCAGAATAGGGGCCGCCGCGCATCCGGACGGGGCACCTTCGAAGGAGTCAAACCATGTTCAGAGCTCTCTGGGGCGATATCCAGAACGGGCGCCTCGAGCGTCTGCCTTTTCTCGGCTGGTACCTGCTGGTGAGCCTGCTCGCGTTGCTGCTGGCCTTCGGCATCGGCGCGGTCATCGGTGCCGCCGAGCGCATGGCCGGCGGCGATCCGGTGGCGCACCAGCTCTCGCTCGCCGATAGCCTGGGTACCACGGGCGTGCTTGCTGTCGCCGTGGTCTTCGCGCTGCTGCTGATGGCCCAACTCAATCTCATGGCCAAGCGCGCGCGCGACATGGGCCTGCCGGTGCCCTGGCTGCTGGTGCTGGGCTGGCTGTTGTTGTCGGGTCTCGTCTCGTCGGGTGGCGGTGCGGCTCTCGGCGGCCTGCTGAGCCTGGTTGTGCTGCTGGCGCTGCTGTTCGTGCCGACGGGGGCATTCGGCCGGACTTGATGTATCTCCTTCCACGTGGCCTCGGGTGCGCCCCCCGCCAGGCAACACCTGGGCGCGGGTATGTTGGCTGTCCATCGGCGATAGCCCTCAGCGCTGGCCGGAGAGAATGACCGACAGTCGCTCCGCGATGGCCGCGGCGAGCCCGTGCCGCGGGAACGCCGGTACCCGGGCCGGCGCATAGCCGAGCCGCCGGTAGGCCCGCAGGATGGCCTCGCCGATGGCTGCTGCATCGCGCGCGTCCTCGAACCTGAGCCCATCGGTCTGAAGCGGCAGCCCCTCCAGATAGAACACCCGCCGGTAGCGCCTGCGCGCGCCGGCGAAGAGGTGGTCGGTGGTGAGCGCCAGTTGCTCGAAGTAGGCGATGCTGTCCGGCAGCGCCCGGTCCAGAAACAGCGGCTCGGCCGGGTCGAGGGCCTGCTCGATGTGGTGCTGGCGCTTGGCGATGCCGTGCTGGATGCGGGCCTGGAGCGCCGCGTCGGCGGCGATCTCCGCGGGGGAGTGACCGAGCCCGGCGATGTGGGCGCGGGCGGTCTCCGGCACGATGCGGTGGCCGCGGGCGGCGAGCGCCTCGATGATGGTGGTCTTGCCCGCCGACGGCGGCCCGGTGATCACGCACCAGGCGGTGTCGATGGTCGCAATTGAGACGTTACCTGTCATATCGCGGATTGCTCCGATTTCGATAGCGATATCGATGAACAGAAGGGCCGTCTCGTGATCGATGTGCCGATGTGGGGCATTGAGGCACCACCGGCCACTGCTCCATCATGCGGACTCTGGTCGCAGCGAGTCGCGAGGTGATCAATGGAGGCGATTCAACTGAGCACGGTGCATGATCTCCTGACGTCGCCCGAGGAGCGCGTCGAGCTGATCGGCGGCGAAATCGTCCGTCGGCCTATGACGCGGGCGCGCCACGCCCAGGCACAGGGCCAAGTCAGAGACGACCTGGGGTGCTTCGTCGGCGGCTCCGGTCCCGGCGGCTGGTGGATACTCACCGAGATCAGCGTCGCCTACGAGCCTCACGAATGCCCCAGCCACGACCTCGCGGGATGGCGCCGCGAGCGTCTGCCGCGGCCGCCCGACGGCCCCATCGAGCTGCCGCCGGACTGGGTCTGCGAGATCGTCTCGCCGGGGCACGAGAAGAGGGACACGCTCCAGATTCCGCTGCTGCTGCGCCGGCACCGTGTGCCCTACTACTGGATCATCTGGCCCGAGGATCGGACGCTGGTCGCCCATTCTCTCGATGGCGACGAGTGGCGCGTCATCGCGACGCTGAAAGGCCAGGAGCGTTGACTGCGTGCCGCCGTTCGAGGCCGTAGAGCTCGACCTGGGCGTCGTGCTAGGCGACGCCTAGCAGCTTCGCTGCGGAAATTCCGAAACCGGGCTCCCTCGTGGTCGTGGTCGTAATCGAATATCCGGACGGTTGAGATCACGATTGCGACCACGACGACGACCACGACCACGATCTGAGATGGTCTCGGGACTTGTGCGCTGGTGCACGAGGGCCACAGCCCAGCGGCGCGCCCAACGCCCGATCCGTCGGCGTTGGCACAGACCGCCGCGGTACTCCAGGGCAGGGCGGTGCGCCAGATCGAAGCGTGCAGTACTGCTGTCCTTGGCTGCGCGCAGCAGAGGTCGGCCACCGCGGCGGTCATGGCGACCAGGGGTGTAGCACGATCGCGCCGGTGGGTGCAAAGTCCGCGACGTTGCGGGTGACCACCGTCATGCCGTGGACGCGTGCGATCGCCGCAATCATGGCATCGCGTACCGGCCGGGGGGCTGGCACATGCAGCTTGGCGCCGGCGCGTGCGACGGCGACATCGACGGGCAGAATGCGTCACGAATGTAGAAACGTTACTACCTTCAGTCGGGCGGTCCAATCACATCGCGGCGAACGTGCGTCGCCCGCAGCTCGACCTGCAGCGGCCGCGCCGCATCCAGGTGCAGATCGCGCTGCGGGAAGGCGATGACGATACCCGCCTTGGCGAACTTGCGGTAGACCGCCTTGTGCAGCGCGGTGATGGTCGCGACGCGGTCGTCGATGGAGCCCAGATAGGCGCGCAGGATGAGTGTCAGCGAATTGTCGCCGAAGCCCTCGAAGCTGAGCACGGGGGCCGGGTCATCGAGGATCTTCGGATGCTCCCGCGCTGCCTCGCGCATCAGATCGAGGGCGGCATCGACGTCACTCTCATAAGCGACGCCGGCGACGACTACGACCCGGGTCATCTTGTCCGACAGCGACCAGTTGAGCACGCGCCCGGTGACCAGGTCCTTGTTCGGCACGAGCAGCTCTTTGCGGTCCCAGTTCCGAATGGTGGTGGCGCGGATGCGGATTCGGGTGACCACCCCGTCGGTGTCGCCGACGGTGACGATATCCCCGACCCGAACCGGCCGCTCGAACAGGATGATCAGGCCGCTGACGAAGTTGGCGACGATCTCCTGGAGCCCAAAGCCGATGCCGACGCCGAGCGCCGCCACCAGCCACTGCAACTGGGACCATTGAACACCAAGACTCGCGAACACCAGCACGAGGCCCAGCGTGACGACGGCGTACGCGGTGAGGGTGGTGGCCGCATAGCGGGTCCCGGCCGGCATGTCGGCGCGGCGCAGCAGGAGCATCTCCAGCACCGCGGGCAGCTGTTTCGCGAGGATGACGGTCGCAATGGCGATCACGAAGGCAAGACCGAGGTCGGCCAGGCTGATCGGATCGACCCGCTGCGCGCCGCCGGCGGTGACGGTCTGGTGCCACAGAACGACGTCGTCCAGCACCTGCAACGCCGGGAAGACATCGGCCCAGATGATCCAGAGGCCGATGATTCCCGCGGTGGTGGCCGTGGTCCGGATCAGGGCACTGCTCGTGTCGCTGAGGGAGCTGAGGTCCGCCTCGGGCTCGTTGACTTCCGGTCGATCTGGCTTGTCGTCGGCGCTGCCCGGCTGCGGTTCCTGTGGTTGGGCTTCCTGTGCCGCCTGCCGGCGCCGCAGAGCCGTCTCGTAGGCGATGCGCCGATGCGCGACCTTGAGCCCACGCCGCGCGAGCGCCGACAGCAGCACCAGCGCGACCACCAGCCAGAGGCTGTTGACGAAGCGATTCAGCAGGATGCCTGCCGTATCGATGTACCCGAGCAAATCCAGCACCCCGAGCGCCAAGGGGGCCATGACGAGCAGCGGATACCAAAACGGGTGCAGCAATGGCAGCGTGAGCTGCTCGGGTTGGCGCCCCGCGTGCGCCAGGATCCCCGTGCGCGGATGCAGCAAGCGAAATAGGCTGAACGACAGGGAGGCGACTAGGATCACGAAGGCGACACGCCCCGCCGCCCAACCGGCGTTGAGGGGATCGAGGTGGACGATGACCAGCAACACGCCGGCCGCCGGTAGGTAGGTCCACGACAGCCGTTCAAGCTCGAGTCGCAGCAGCCGGAGTTTGGGCTCGGGCCAGCGAAAGTGCGCCGCCGCGAGCCCGCGCGGCATGCAGATGAGGCGCAGCGCGCGCAGCAAATAGAACTGCATCGCCAGCGCGAGCAGGGCCTGGCCGACGGCGCCGGAGAAGTCGGTGGCGCGGGACGAGACCTGGAGCTGCCAGCCCACGACCGCTGTTACCAGGGGCCAGGCGCCGGCGGCGACCAGCGTGACGACGAGCGCCTGCAGCGTGTAGACGAACTGATCGGTGGTCGGTTTGCCGAGCCCGGCGGCGCGCGACTCGATGAGCTGGATCAGGTGCTTGCGGCCCCAGAGGAAGCCGGCGAGGGCAACGGCGAGCAGGATGAAGGCCGCCGAGTGCGTGACCTGATAGGCGAGCACCCCGGCGACGCCATACCAACCCGTCGGCGAGACGATACGCCACACCTGCTCGGGCAGCGCACCGAGGGCCGCGAGCTGGGTTCGGGAGGCGCTGCGCACCCATAGCAGGTGCACATCGAGCAGCTCATCGAACCGTTTGATCGTCGCCAGCAGGTCAGTCTGCGCGGCTTCCAGCTCACCGAGCTTGCGCAGCAGCAGGTCTTCGGAGTCAATGGCCTGCGCCAACAGCGCCTTGCGCTCGTCGACGAGCTCCACCAGCCGCGCGCGCATGGCCTTGGAGCGAGCCTTGGCACCCGCCGCGCCGATCAGGTCGGTCACGTAGGCTTCGGTATCGGTGAGGCGCTCCTGCTCGCGGCGATGCAGCACCCGCTGCACCCCGATCTGCCCGACCTTCTCCTCACGCGCCCGCGCCTCGCGCTCGAACGAGCGCGAGTCGGGCAAGGATTGGCGCTGCTGTCGCAGCAGGTTCCCGAGCTGGTCGTTGAGGTTGGAGCCGCCGAGGGCGATGATGTCCTTTGCGCTCTTGTAGTCGCCTTGGAGCTGGCGCTCCAGCCGGTTGGCCGCGTCGGTCTGCTGCCCGATCACGTCCAATTGGGCGACCGTCTTCGCGACCGCCTTCGACAGTGCGGCATTCTGCTCGGCCAGATGCACCACCGCCGGTGGCTGACCCTCGGCGTCGAGGCGCTTCACCTCCGCCGCGTCCTTTAACCGTTCCGCCTCTGCTTGCCGTTTCGCCGTGACCAGCGCCTCCAGCAGCGTGACGCGCTGGCCGATCGCGGTAGCGTCCGCGGCCGCCTTGTCCTGCTGCGCCTCCAACAGGTCGATCCGCGCCGGCTGGCTCAGCCGTTCCTGATTGAGCATCTCGATCTCGGCGCTCAGGGCGTCGGCACGGGTCTGCAGCGCCCATCGCCTCGCTTGCGCCTCCGCCGGCGATTCGTCCGCGGCCGTCGCCAGCTGCTGCTGCGCCTGGTTATCGCTCTGCTCCCCTGCGGCCTCTTGCAGGCGCTTGCGGATGGCCGCCGGGCGTCCGGCCTCCGCGTCCAGGCGGCTGGAGAGGTCGGCGCGTTGCGCATCGGCGGCGGCGAAGTCCGCCTTCTCCCGCTGCAGCCGGGTTTCCAGTTCGTCGAGTGGGGTCGAGCGCTTCACCGCCGCAGGCTTCCGCGCCTGCGCGAGGGTCGCCGCGGCCATGGCCTCGCGGATCTTCCTGGCTTCGGCAGGCGCTGTCTGCAGGGCTTGGCGGAAGGCCTGAGCAGAAGATCGGTCCGATGCAGCCTCGTTGAGATTGCCTAGCGCCTGGCGGTAGAGCGAAAGCAGCGGGCTCTTGGTCGCGTCCGGCAGGTCGGTCGCGGACTCGGTCTCGGCGATCTTGGCTTCGAGCAAGTCCTTCGTGACCGGTGCTGGCTCCGTGTCCGCCGGTCCCTGCGCGAAACCAGCCGGAGCGAGAAGCGCCAGCAGCCAGAGGCAGATGGCGAGGATGAGCCGGTACCGATACGCTGACATGTCTCTGTCCCGCCGACGCTTACCACTGATAACCGAGCTTGAGCCGCAGCGTCGTATCCGTGGTCTTGGTCGCCACCGCCGGGTTGCTGTCGTAGTCGTATTCGAACTCGACGGCGCCGGTGAAACCGCTGGCGAGGGGCACCCGCAGACCGGTCCACGATTGCCAGAGGAACTTGTCCTTGTCATCCAGGGCAACATAGCCGAATTGCCGGTGATAGGGTTGCAGGGACCCCTGCCAAAGCAGTTGGTCGTAGTGCAGGGACCACGCCATGCCCAGGGAGTCCTGGTCGACGTGGTCGTAGAAGTCGTCCTGCAGGGCCGCGGGACCTGCCTCGATGCTCAGATTCATGGCCTCGCTCTCGACGGCGAGATAACCGATGGCCGGCCCGCCGAGGGTGCGCAGGCGCAGGTCCGCGAAGCGATCATGCTTGAGCGCGAACCAGGCCGCACCATACCAGCGCGAGGGAAACAGCCGGCTATATTGGTTGTACGTGGACCACTTGTCGGTCGTCTTCTCCCCGTCATTGGTATCGAATTCCAACGCGCCGAGGCTCGTGAGACGATTCCAGCCCCGGCGGTATTCCACCTGGTAGTCCACATCGATCTCGTTCTTGTCGGTATTGCCCTTGTCGTCGCTAAGCGCGAAGTCGACGCGTCCAGTGAGATTATTGCCGGGCGTGAAGGGAGATGAACGGGCCGACGTCGTCACCGTCGGCCCGGCCGAATCATCCGCAGGCGGCTGCGCCGAACCTTGCGGCTGGTTCGGGTTCGATCCGTCTGCGACCGCGCCCGGGCCGGCATCGGAGTGCGCCGAGACCTCGGTACCCGCCTGCACTGGATCGCGTCGCAGGGACTGCACCTTGTTGCGCTCGATCGTCAGGGTGCCCACGTAATCCGTCTCCAGCACGACGGTGTCCTGATCGGCCTGAAGAATCCTGCCGCTGAGTCGGTCGCCATTGACGAGCACGACCTCAGCGCCGACCGCCGCTTGAAACCATGACAAACCAAGAAAAAAAAGCGTCGAAGCCGAAACGGCGGCTCGTGGAGGTCTTGCCGTCAATTGCTGCTCCCGGTGCTGTCAGCGCTAGGCGATCGCGTCGTCGTCGAGCATGCCGACCGGTTGAGCTTCGGCGTGGGCGCGACATTCAGCCGTATGCGATGGGTCTCGCGGTTTGCCTGGGTGAGCACCTTGTTGATGGAAATACCCTGAAGCCACTGGTCCAGGCCCCCGGAGTAGAGGGTATCGAAGCGCTCGTAACGGCTCGTATTTGGATCATCGCCAGAGAAGGAGGCGAAACGGTAGGAGATGCGTTCAGGATCACCTGCAGGTAGCGTCCACCGCGGCGGTAGAGCACCGGGAAGTCGGCCAGGTCTCTCGACACCAGGATGCCGCGCGCGGGCTCTTCCACGGCGGCCATCGCAGGCCACACCGTCACCACGAGCTGGCGGCCGACCCCGCCGCCCACGATACGTCCAGCGAAGTCGATGGTCCGAATTTTGGGTAGGGCCTTGAGTCTGGCGCGGATCGCCGCCCCGAGCATCGGGTCCCACACGTCGCCGGGCCTCAAGCTCAGCGCGTCGCGCACCGTCGCCCTGAGCGCGTCGGCACCCGGGGCGTCCGGTGGCTCCACCTCGACGACGATCGACGTGATAGTCGCGCCACCGTGCAGGGGCTCGAGGGCCTCGTAGCCGGGACCGCCGCTGACACCTGCACCTGAGCCGGTCTGCGCCAGCGCGGCACCGGCGGCGAACGCCAGGGCCAGCGCGAGCGCAGTAGTCTGAAGCACACCGTTACTCGTCGGGAATCAGCCGCACGCGCTTGCCGCCGCCCGAGACCTGGATTGTCTGCCCGGACACCCAACTGCCCGCGGGGGAGGCGAGCCAGAGGAAGGCGTTGGCGACGTCCTCGGGACGGCCTGCCCGCCCCGTCAGGTTGTCGGGGTGCGACAGCGCGTCCACCACCTTTTGGTCGAGGCCCGCCTCCGCGTAGCCGGGTGTGATCACGGTGCCGATGAGCACCGTGTTGACGCGAACTTTCTTTGCGAAGTAGTGCGCGAGCCCGAGCATCGCGTGGTTGAGCGCCGCCTTCGCCGCCGAGTAGGCGATGAAATCGAACGCCGGCAGCGCGCCCACCAGCGAGCCGGAGTTGGTTACGGTGGCGTTGGCCGCCTGCTCGAGGTGCGGTCGGCAGGCCGCGGTCATGTTTAGTGCCGCCAAAGTATTGAGCTTGTAGCTCTCCACCATCTCTTCGGCGGAGACGGCGAGCGGGTCTGGATAGGCCTTGCCCCAGCCGACGTTGTTCACGAGCGTCGAGATACCGCCGAAAGCCTCGGCAGTCGTTGCGACGCACGCGTCGATCTGTTCGCCCTTGGTGACGTCGCAGGCCATGCCGAGGACCTCGTTGCCGGTGTCGTTGGCGATCTTCTCGGCGGTTGCCTTGGCCTTGTCGCCGTTGAGATCGGCGATCATCACCTTGGCCCCGGCGCCGGAGAAGCTGCGCGCGATGGCCTCACCGATGTTCTGCGCGCCGCCGGTGACGATGGCCGAATGACCGTGCATGCGAAAATCTGTGAACGCGTCGAATTGGGACATGTCTTGCTCCTAACCCGGCAGAGCCGGAACACAAAGAAGTGATCTCAGGCTTTGGTAGTTGTCGTCATCGAGCATGCACACGACTATGACGACGAAAGCGGAGTCTCAAGCGTGCTCAATCGAGTTCTTGGACCCCGCCGCCGGACACCGTCAGGATTTGCCCGCTGATCCAGGACGCGGCGGGTGAACAAAGGAAAAGCGCGGCATTGGCCATGTCGGCGGGCTCGCCGAGGCGCTTGATCGGCGTGTGCTCGAGCATCGTCGCCTCGATCTCGGGGGTGAGCACCGTCTGCAGCGCATGGGTGCGGGTGGCGCCCGGGGCGATCCCGTTGACCCGGATATTCATCGGCCCGAGGTCGAAGGCAATGTTGCGCGTCAGGTGGTTCTCGGCGGCCTTGGACGAGGCATAGGAGGCCATCCGGTGGTTAGTGTTGGTGCCGGCCATCGAGGTGATATTCACAATCGCACCACCGCCGGCCTTCTCCATGTGCGGAGCGGCGAGCTGGCAGAGCCGGAAGACCGAGAACAGGTTCAGCTCGAAGGCGAAACGCATGTCCGACATCGGCATGTCGAACGGTTTTGGCCCGCCGCCACCGGCGTTGTTCACCAGGATGGTCAGCCCACCGAAGGCATTGACGGCGAGGTCCAGCGCGGCAACCAGGTCCTCCTCCTTGGTGACGTCGCAGGCGCCACCAGTTGCCTTGCCGCCGGCAGCGTTGATGGCGTCTGCAACCTGTTGGGCAGTGGCGGCGTCGCGGTCCGTTACGGCAACGGACGCGCCGGCCTCGGCGAAGGTCTCGGCGATGGCGCGGCCGATGCCGGCACCGGCACCGGTCACCAGGGCAATGGCGTCATCGAGCCGAAAAACGCTTGGATCGTACATGGTTAACCCACCGAGTTGAGCTTCAGGCGGGCCGATTGAAGCCGATCGACGGAGCCGCGACAAGCCGCGGTGCGCCCAGATTGGGTGCCCACGACTCGTCACGCGTGACCGCAAGAGGCATTCGGTCGCGACGGTCGAACAGGCGCCAGCGACCGGGCCGACTTCTTGTTTCCAAGCGGGCCTTGTCGTGCTTAGCCGGCCATCGCCTCGTTGCAGGCGGTCACGACAGTGAGCAGATAGTGCATGGTCGCCTCGGTCGCGGGGGCCAGGTCCGCCGCGGCCTTGGCGGAGGCGACCAGATAGCCCTTGTCGCGCCGAATGATCCAGCCCAACCGCGTCAGCTCGTTGACCTTGCGGCGAACGGTTTCCCGCGGGATGCCGCTGTAGTCCGCGATGGACTGGACATTGATCGGCGCGGGCTCGCCGGGGCGCTCGAATGCCTTGAAGCGGTCATAGCCGAGGCCCTCGATGCGGCCACGCGCCAGCGTGCGCGAGCCGATGACGGCAAGCACCAGCATACGGTCGAGGTCACCATCGAAGTGCCGCCGGAGCGTCACCAGCAGATCGCAAAAGGCGTTGTTGTGAACGGGCCAGATTTGGCCGAAGCATGCTTCTAGGGTGTCTTGGTCGAGGTCCATGGCCGCTGCGCCCGGTTCGGTCTGTGCGATGGCAGAGACGCCGATCGGCCGCCTCGATGCACGAAAGACTGCTCATTGTGCCCATATTGGGCAGTTTGCGCCTTGCCCCAAGCGCGGCATCTCCCGATGCTGACACCCGGTTCAATTTTCGACCTGGTCTGCGCGACGCCCCCATGGTTGGCCCCCTGTGTTGCCCCTGTGTTGCGGTGGTCGTCGTTCCGCGATTCGATGTCCCACGGTTTCGGATACCTGATGATGTCCCTGCCTGAACGCCGGTCCGACACCGTCCCCGCCGGATATGCGGCCTCTTATGGCCATTCCGCCCGCTGCGGCACACTGCTCTGGGCGGCCGACAACCTGCGGGTTGGGTCGGCGTGGCCGCGGGGCCTGGTATGCGCGCTTGCGCTGCTCTGGATCATGCTGCTGGCCGGCTGCGCGTCGCCATCCCAACGCGAGCAACCGCTGCCGGCAACCCTCGCCGCGGAGGCCACCATTCCCGGCATCCCGGGTGCCCGCCGCTGGGGTGACGTGCGACCGGCCAATCTGGACGCCTGGCTCACCCTGCCGCGGCAGACGCTGCGTGCGCGCTACGGCGGCATCATGGATCAGCCTCACAACTATCTGGTCATCTCGGGTGGTGGCGGCGACGGGGCCTTCGGTGCGGGCTTGCTGACGGGCTGGAGCGAGACGGGCACGCGGCCGGAGTTCCAGATCGTCACGGGCATCAGCACCGGCGCGCTGATCGCGCCCTTCGCCTTCCTCGGCCCCGAATACGATCCAGCGTTGCGGGAGGTCTATACCGAATTCGGCACCAAAGACCTGCTGGCGTCGCGGGGGCCGCTCCAGATCATCCGTGGCGACGCTGTCGCCAGTACGCGCCCTCTGCGCCGCAAGATCGCGGAATACATCGATGACAAGGTGGTTGCGCAGATCGCCGCGGAAGGCCGCAAGGGGCGCAGTTTGTTCGTGGGCACCACGAACCTGGACGCCGGGCGGCCAATGGTCTGGGACATCACCCGCATCGCCGCAAGCGGCTCTCCAAGGGCGGCGGAGCTGATCCACGACGTGATCCTGGCCTCGGCGTCCATCCCGGGAGTCTTCCCGCCGGTGCTCATCGAGGTGGAGGCCGCCGGCCGGCGCTACGATGAGCTGCACGTAGACGGCGGCGTCACCGCGCAGCTGTTCTTTTCGCCCGCGAGCGCGGACTGGCGGCGCATCGCCCGGCGGCTCGGCGTGCAGGGCGAGCCACGGCTCTACGTCATCCGCAACGCCAAGCTGCGCCCGGACTGGCGGACGGTCAAGCGGCGGCTTTTCCCCATCATGAGCCGCTCCATCGACACCCTGATCCGTACGCAGGGCATCGGCGATCTCGCGGAGCTGTACATCGACGCCCGTGACCAGGGGCTCGACTACCGGCTCACGTACATCCCCGCCAGCTTCTACGCCGTCTCCGACGAGCCTTTCGACACGGACTACATGAAGAAGCTCTTCGCGCTGGGTGAGCGACGGGCGCGCGAGGGCGATCCGTGGCTGCGAATCCATTAAACGAAAATGTTGCTCGCAACGCCGAGAACGCGCGGATCGTACACCGGATACCTTCACGGTCTCGTCGCTTGTCCAACCCCCGATGGACGCATGGTCGGTGGTGAGGCGCGATGGATCATCGGTAGCCTCGTGTCGGACGCGGCCGCGCTCAGTCGCTGTCGCGCCGCGCGCCGATGCCGCGCTCGCGGGCGAAGTCGAGCATGCGCTGGATGGGCACCACGGCACGCTGGCGGATGGCCTCGTCGATGTGGATTTCCTGGTCGTGGCTGCGTAGTACCTGCTCTAAGTTCTGGAGCGCGTTCATGGCCATCCAGGGGCAGTGGGCGCAGCTCTCGCAGGTGGCGCCTTCGCCGGCGGTGGGCGCGGCGATCAGGGTCTTCTCGGGCGCGAGCTGGTGCATCTTCCAGAAGATGCCGGCGTCGGTGGCGACGATGAATTCCTGGTTCGGCATGCTCTGCACGGCCTTGATGAGCTGGGTGGTGGAGCCGACGACGTCGGCCTGGTCCACGACCTCGTCCGGGGATTCGGGGTGTACCAGCACCGCGGCGTCCGGGTGCAGGCGGCGTACCCGGTCCAGCGCGAAGCCCTTGAACTCCTCGTGCACGACGCAGGCGCCGTCCCAGAGCAGCATGTCCGCGCCCGTCATGCGCTGGACGTAGTGACCCAGGTGCTTGTCCGGCGCCCAGATGATCTTCTCGCCCTTGGCATGCAGGTACTCGACGATGGGCAGTGCGATGCTGGAGGTCACCACCCAGTCGGAGCGGGCCTTCACCTCGGCGCTGGTGTTGGCGTAGACGACGACGGTGTGGTCCGGGTGGGCATCGCAGAAGGCGCTGAAGGCGCCTGCCGGGCAGCCCTCGTCCAGCGAGCAGGTGGCCGCGAGCGTCGGCATCAGCACCCGCTTTTCCGGATTGAGGATCTTCGCCGTCTCGCCCATGAAGCGCACGCCGCAGACGACCAGGGTGTCGGCGTCCGATTCGGTGCCGAAGCGGGCCATCTCCAGCGAGTCTGCCACGTAGCCACCGGTCTCCTCGGCCAGGGCCTGGAGGTCGCCGTCGACGTAGTAGTGCGCCACCAGCATGGCGTTCTGCTCGCGCAGCAATTGCTTGATGCGATCCTTGAGCGCTGTCTTTTCAGCGTCGCCGAGCGCGGGCCACTCGGGTTGCTTGGGCACCTGCATGCGGTCCCGGGCCCGGGTCTCGAGGTCCGGCGTGTCGATGGCGGCGGTGGTCATGATTCGTCTCCGTCTGCGGCAGGGCCGCGGGGTCACTTCAGGTAGGTCACGCGCTCGCGGTCGGTGAGCCGGTAGAGCCGGGCGGGGCGATGGTTGCCGTGCCGGCGCGTCTCGCCGGTGGCCTCGATCTGCTCCAAGGCCAGCGCCCACTTGCGGAAGTTGCGCTTGTCGATCTCGGCGTCAACCAGGATCTCGTAGACCCGTTGCAATTCGCCGAGGGTGAAGGTCTCCGGCAGGAACTGGAACGCGATGGTGGAGTAGTCGAGCTTGCCCACCAGCCGGCGCTGGGCGGTCGCGATGATCTCGGCGTGGTCGAAGGCCAGCGCGGGCAGGGCGTCGAGCCGGAACCAGCGCGCATCCGCGGCGTCATCGCCGGCCTGGACGCTGCGCTCGCCGGCGGGTGCCAGCGCGAGATAGGCGACGCTGATGACCCGCTCGCGCGGGTCGCGGCCGACGGCGCCGAAGGTGCAGAGCTGTTCCAGGTAGAGCCCACTGAGCCCCGTTTCTTCGGCCAGCTCACGGGCGGCGCAGGTCTCGAGGTCTTCATCGATATCCAGGAACCCCCCCGGCAGCGCCCAGGCACCCTCGAAGGGCGGATTGCCGCGTCGAATCAGCAGCAGGTGCAGCGCATCGTCGCGGATGGCGAACACGGCGATGTCCGTGGTCACGGCCGGATGCGGGTGGGTGTAGCAGTGGGGTTTGGCTTGGGACATCGGCAGGTCCGACTGAGCGCGGGTTGCGAGCGAGTCTTGTGCTTCAGAACATAGTGTAGTGGATACACCTTAGCAAGGGGGGCGCGGATCCGGCTGGACGGTTCTGTGGTGAACATCGAGGTTGGGCTTGAGGTTGCGATCGAGCTCGAGCCCGAGCCCGATTCCGGTGCCGATGTCGGTGGACCGCCAATCCACTGGTGACCCCAGATTGCTTGACGGCGCCAAATGCTTGGAGTTGAGTCAAGGTGGTCGTTGTCGTTGTCGTTGTCGTTGTCGT
>NZ_JAJDNQ010000144.1 GCF_022340605.1 Thiohalocapsa sp. | reverse complement strand
ACTCCGCACTCCGCACTCCGCACTCCGCACTCCGCACTCCGCACTAAGCACTAAGCACTAAGCACTAAGCACTAAGCACTAAGCACTAAGCACTAAGCACTAAGCACTAAGCACTAAGCACTAAGCACTACGAAACATGCTCGACCCCTACGACAAACGCATCCTCGAGATCCTCCAAACCGACGGCCGCATCAGCAACCAGGAGCTGGCCGACCGCATCGGCCTGTCACCGTCGCCGTGTCTCCGGCGGGTACGGGCGCTGGAGGAGGCCGGCATCATCGAAGGCTACCGGGCGCTGCTGAACGCCAAGGCGCTGGGGCTCAACCTCATCGCCTTCATCAGCATCTCCATGGACCGGCACACGCCGGAGCGCTTCGAGAACTTCGACGCCCAGATCAACGCGATGCCGGAGGTGCTGGAATGCTCGCTGATCACGGGCCGCGACGCCGACTACCAACTCAAGGTCATCGTCCGCGACATGGACGCCTACCAGGACCTGCTGCTCAACAAACTGACCCGCATCGAAGGCGTCAGCGGCGTGCACTCCAGCTTCGTGCTGCGGCAGGTGGTGGAGCGCACGGCGCTGCCGGTCGGCTGAGACCGTGCGGCCGGATTAGTGGAAACGGCGACGCACGCAGAAGCAGCAACGCCGGGTGTTTTCCGGCCGCACGCGCCGCGACATGGATCAATGGCAAAGCGCGACCCGACATCAAGACGCGCGTTCACAGCGATGCACAAGGCTCGCAGGTGACCGTCTAGTCTGGTGCGCGGCGGGGGCATCGACATCATCCGCATGCTGCACTGGCGCATGGACCCACTCCGCTAGTACCCTGTTTCAGCCAATTTTGCAGGCGTCAACCCGGTTGAGGGCGGAGCCGAGGAACCGGGTCGAAGTCTCGGCTCGTGGTCGTGGTCGTGGTCGTAATCGGATACTCGACAACGACAACGACAACGACAACGAAGGCAAAGTCAGGTGAAACGCTGCGCTAGTTCAGTCCCGATGACTGACCCGCACCGCGGCAACACCGGCCGGGGCGTCGTCGACCTGGAGCAGGAAGGTGGCGTAGTCGGGGTTCTTGCGGCTGGGGCTGAAATGGATCAAGGGCGCGGCGCGCTGGGCGAGCACCCCACCGTCGGCCCCCAGCAGTTCCACTTGCACGTGGCCGCCGATGTGTCCGCGGCGGTCGTAGCGCTTCTCGATGCGGCCTGACACCTCAAGGGCGCCATTGTCGCGACTGGCTTGGATGCCGGCGGGGGTCAGGTGACTGTTGGGCTCGACGAGGATATTCAGGGCGCCGGCCGGGGCGCCTACCGGGGCAGGCTTGGCGGCGGCAACGGCACCAATGGGCGCGGCGACGATGAGGATCAGCAACAGCAAGCGGGTGGTTCGGGTGAGCTTCATGTCCGGCTCTTGCAAGACGTTTTGACTTGAAGCTCAGGCTACGGGGGCATCCTGAAACCGGGCTGAACGCGGGCGACAAGGGCGCCGCGGCGAAGCGGCGGATGCGGTTGGAGACCCCGGACAAGTATTCGGTGTAGGTCGGGTCAGCGCAGCGTAACCCGACGGTGGGCGTCGGTAAGCCGTTGATTGTCGGGTTACGCTATCGCTAACCCGACCTACGATCCGCTCGATTTCGGGGTTGCGACCAAAATACTTGCCCAATCTCTTCGCTTTCCCGCCCTACGCGCTCCTACGACGACGGCGCTCCGACGGCGGCTCGGAATCGCGGCGGGGACGCCGCTCCCACGGCGGCCAGATTGGCCCCTGTCAGTCGAGCCGCCCGGCCGCCAGCACAGGCGTGAGCCACCAGTGCAGGCCGGTGCCGGCGAAGTCGCTTTGCAGGGCGGCGAGCACCCGCTCCGCCACCGGCTGCGGCAGTTGCAACAGGAACAGCACCCGGCGGGTGCGCCCAGCCACCTGCTCGGCGAGGCTCATGGAGTGCTCGGAGGAGCCGTGGCCGGAGATGGGCAGGCTGGAGAAGCCGGGCACGTCGTCGCGCTCCAGCAGCCATTCCACCAGCGCGTCCTCGATGCTGGTGGGTACGATCAGATGCAGCAGGGAGTCGGACATGTTCGTTTCTCAGCCGAAGCGCCGGTACAGGATCGGCAGCAGGATCAGCGTCAGCGCCGTCGAGGACAAGAGCCCACCGATGACGACGATGGCGAGCGGGCGCTGGATCTCGGAGCCCGGGCCGGTGGCGAACAACAGCGGCACCAGGCCGAAGGCGGCGATGTTGGCGGTCATCAGCACCGGGCGCAGCCGCCGCTTTGCGCCTTCCATCACCACCTCGTCGATGGGCCGGCCCAGGGCCTGGAGCTGCTTGAACCAGGTGACCATGACGACGCCGTTCAGCACCGCGATGCCGAGCAGGGCGATGAAGCCCACCGACGCCGGCACCGACAGGTATTCGCCGGTGATGAACAGCCCGACGACGCCGCCGATGAGCGCGAACGGGATGTTGGAGAGCACCAGCAGCGCCTGCCGCACGGAGCCGAAGGTGGAGAACAGCACCAGGAAGATCAGCCCCAGCGCCACCGGCACCACCAGCGCGAGGCGGGCGGCGGCGCGCTGCTGATTCTCGAACTCGCCGCCCCATTCGAGCCAATAGCCGGGGGGCAGGTCCACCTTGTCCGCCACCGCCTGCTTGGCCTCCTCGACGAAGCCCACCAGATCGCGTCCCGAGACATTCGCGATGGCCACCGCCAGCCGGTTGCCCAGCTCCCGCGACAGCGCCACCGGCCCCTCCACCCGCTCCATGTGCACCAGGTTGGTGAGCGGCACCGAGCGGCCATCCGGCGTGGCCACCTGCAGGCCAGTGAAACGCGCGGGGGAGGTGCGTAGCGCCTCGTCGCCGCGAATCACCAGCGGCCGGCGCTTGCCCTCGCGGTAGACGATGCCCACCGGCAGCCCCTCCACCTGCGCGCGCAGCAGCGCCGCGAGCGCGTCGGCGTCGATGCCGAGCCGGCCGGCCTCCATGCGGTCCACCACCAGGTTCAGGTACTGCGCGCCCTCGTTGCGCGGCGTGTAGACGTCCTCGGCGCCGTCGATGCCGGAAAGCACGTCGACGATGTCGGCGCTGACGCGATTGAGCTGGTCCTGGTCGGTGCCGAACACCTTCACGGCCAGGTCGCCGCGCACGCCGGTCAGCATCTCCGAGACGCGCATCTCGATGGGCTGGGTGAAGGCGAAATCGAGCCCCGGGAAGCGCTCCAGCACCGCGCGAATGGCGTCGATGAGCTCGTCCTTGGTCTCGAAGCGCCATTCCTCCCTTGGGGCGAGCATCAGGAAGCTGTCGGTCTGGTTCAGGCCCATGGGGTCCAGGCCCAGCTCGTCGGAGCCGGTGCGGGCGATGACGGCGCGCACCTCCGGCACCGCCGCCATGATGGCCCTCTGCACGCGCTGGTCGATGGCGATGGACTCGGCCAGGTTGATGGACGGCAGCTTCTCCAACTGCACGACGAGATCACCCTCGTCCATGGTGGGCATGAAAGCCTTGCCGATGCGGGTGTAGAGCGCACCCGCGCCCACCAGCATCGCCACCGCGACCGCAACCACCAGCCACTGGTGGCGCAGGCCCCAGCCCAGCACCGGCGTGTAGAGCCGAAGCAGTTGCCGCACCAGCCAGGGCTCGCCGTGGCCCGCCTTGCCAAGCAGGAACGAGGCCAGCGTCGGGATCACGGTCAGCGACAGCAGCAGCGAGCTCGCCAGCGCAAACACGATGGTGAGCGCCACGGGCACGAACAGCTTGCCCTCCAGCCCCTGCAGGGTTAAGAGCGGCAGAAAGACGATGATGATGATCAGAATGCCGGAGGCCACCGGCACGGAGACCTCGCGCGTGGCGCGAAAGATCAGGTGCAGCCGCGGCAGCCGGCTGCCGCCATTGCCGTTACCGGCATGACCACCGTTGGCACCACCGTCGCCACTCCCGTCGCCGGCATGCCGGGACAACTGACTGACGATGTTCTCCACCACCACCACGGCCGCGTCCACCAGCATGCCGATGGCGATGGCCAGGCCACCCAGGGACATCAGGTTCGCCGACAGCCCGAACTGGCGCATCAGAATGAACGTGGACAGCGCCGCCAGCGGCAGAATCAGCGCCACCGTGAGCGCGGCGCGCAGGTCGCCGAGGAAGAGCACCAGCAGCACCAGCACCAGCACCGTCGCCTCCACCAGCGCCTTGCTCACCGTGTGCACGGCCTTGTCCACCAGCACGCCGCGGTCGTAGAAGACCTGGACCTTCACGCCGTCCGGCAGGCTGGGCGAGAGCTCATCGAGCTTCGCCTTCACGCCCTCGACCACGGCCCGCGCGTTGGCCCCGCGCAGCCCCAGCACCAGGCCCTCCACGGTCTCGCCCTTGCCGTCGCGGGTCACGGCGCCGTAGCGGGTCAGCGCGGCGCGGCGCACCTCGGCGATGTTGGCGACCCGCACCGGCTGCTTGGGGCTGCCGCCGACGACGATGTCGGCGAGGTCTTGCAGCGTGGTGATGGCGCCTTGACTGCGCACCAGCAGCGCCTCCTCGCCCTCGTCCAGGCGCCCGGCGCCGTCGTTGCGATTGCTGCGCTCGATGGCGTCGCGCAGGTCGGCCAGCCGCACGCCGAAGGCGGCCATGCGCGCGTGGTCGGGCACCACCTCGAAGGTGGTCACGTAGCCGCCCAAGGCGTTCACGTCCGCCACGCCGGGCACCGAGCGCAGCGCCGGGCGAATGGTCCAGTCCAGCAGGTCGCGCTTCTCGGCCAGGGTCAGGTCGCCGCCCTCGATGCGGAACATCAGCATCTCGCCGAGCGGCGTGGTCATGGGCGCGATGCCCCCGGAGACGCCGTCCGGCAGGTCCGACCAGACCGCGTTCAGCCGCTCGGCCACCTGCTGGCGCGCCCAGTAGATGTCGGTGCCTTCCTGGAAGTCGACGGTGATGTCCGTCAGCGCGTACTTGGCGACGGAGCGCAGCATGGTCTGGCGCGGAATGCCGAGCATCTCCACCTCGACGAGCGCGGTGATGCGCGATTCCACCTCTTCGGGCGTCATGCCCGGCGCCTTGATGATGACCTTCACCTGGGTCGTGGAGACGTCCGGGAAGGCGTCGATGGGCGTGTGCTGGAAGGCGCGCCAGCCACCGCCGACGAGCAGCAGGATGGCCAGCAGCATCAGCAGCCGCTGGGTGAGCGCGAACTGGATCAGCCGGGCGAGCATCAGGCGCCGTCCCCGGCGAGCCAGGCCGCCTTCAGCGCCGCGACGCCGCCCACTGCGACGCGGTCGGACGCAGTGAACGGTCCGCGCACCACGGTGCTCTGGTCTTCTTCGGCCACCACGGTGACGGGCACGGCGCGGAAGCCGCCTTCCACTTGCAGGAAGCAATAGGTCGCGCCGGCCTGGCGCACCACGGCGGCGCTCGGCAGCCGCCAGGAGCCGGAACCCGCGCCGTCCGCGGCCCCGGGCTCCGCCCCGGTGCTGAGCTGCACCACGGTGAACTGCCCCGGACGCAGCGCATCGGCGCCGTCGGTGATCTCGGCGCGCACCAGCACGCCCTGGTCTTCGGGGTGCACCAGGCGGCCGACGGTGATGATGCGCCCGTCGACCCCGAGCTCAGGCAGGCGCACCAGACCGCCCGCCTCGACGCCCGCGAGCGCATCAACGGGCACGTGCGCCTCCACCCACAACGGCGCCAGCTCGCCAATGCGGTACAGCGGCGCCGAGGCGGCCACGGACTGGCCCGTGTCCACCATCTGCTCCAGCACCACGCCACCGATGGGCGTGCGCACCGCGAGCGTGCTGCTCAGCCGGTGGCTCTTCGCCAGTTCGTCGATGGCCGCGGGCCGCAGCCCTGCCAGCACCAGGCGCTGACGGCGCTGGTCCGCCAGGGTCGCCAGCTCCCGCTGCCGGGACTGCGCCTCGATGAGGCGGCGCTCGGCCGTGATGCCCTCGCTGTGCAGCATGCGCTCGCGCTGGAGCTCGCTGTCGGCCAGCTCCAGCCGCGTCACCGCCTCCAGGTAGTTGCTCTGCGCCTCCACCAACTCGGGGCTCGCGAGCCGCGCGAGCACCTGGTCCGGGGCGACGCGCTCACCCTCGGCCACCAGCAGGGTCTCGACGACGCCGGCCTGCGGCGCCGCCACCACGCGTAGCTGGCGGTTCGGCACGGCCACCTGGCCCGGATAGCGGCGGCTCAGCGACGCCCGCGCGGGCACCGGTGCCGCCACCTCGATGCCGAAGGCGTGCTGCTCCTCGGTGTTGAGGGGGATCAGGGGCTGCGCGCGCTCCTGCGGCTGCGCTTGTGCAGGCGCCTGCATCAGCGCCAACGCCAAGACAGGCAGCAGCCCGATGCGGCCGACTGCGCGCCGGCCGTGCCCACGCCCCGCGCGGGCGGCAGCGGCCGCGGGCGCGTTTGGGCAGGGCTGAATCGTTCCGGACCAAATCATTCCGGTATCACTCCAAGTGCTTGATTGAGACGGGACAGCGCCCGGTCCTGCTCCAGCTCGCGCAACGCGAGGTTCAGGTGGGCCTCGCGGGCGCGCTCCTCGGCGCGCAGCAGGGCGGCGAGGTCGCCTTCGCCCAGATCGAAGGCGCGCCGGGCCAGTTGCAGCGCGGCGTCGGTGACCTTGGTGCGCTCGCGGGCGCTGGCGAGCTGCTGTGACGCACCCGCCACCGCGACACGAGCCGTGGCCACGTCCTTGGCCACCGTCTGGCGGGCCTGCTGGAGCTCGGCGAGCTGCGCGGTGTAGTCGCGCTCTGCCCGCGCCATGTCGGGCGCGGTGGCGCGCTTGAGGCCGAACGGCAGGATCACCTCCATCTGCAGAGCGTCGTCGTCCGGTGAATAGCGGTCGGCGCGCGCACGCTTGGCACCGAAGCTCAGGATGGGATTGCCGCGCCGGTCGGCGCTCACCCGCGAGCGCTCCGAGCGTGCCGTCGCCACCGCCTGCTCCAGGCTCGCCAGCAGCGGGTGGCCGGGCGGTACCGGCGAGTCGCTCGCCGCTGTCGGCGCAAGCGACGGCGCGGGCTCGGTGAGCGGGTCCGGCAGTTGCTGCTGGCCAGTGAGGCTGCGGTAGGCGGCCATGGCCTCGGCATGGGCGGCGAGGGCGGCGTCCAGGTCGCTCTGGCTGGCCAGGGTCTCCTGGCGGGCCAGCAGCAGGTCGAGCTGTGCCAGCTCACCGGCGCCCTTGCGCTTGCCCACGGCCGCCTCCAGCGCCTTGGCACTGGCCAGCGCGCCCTCCGCCTGCCGCAGCCGGCCTTCCGCCAGTGCCGCGTCCCAGACCGCCTCGCGCACCAGGCCGGTCATCTCCCACCGCAGCCGCTGCATGAGGGCGTCGGCGGCGGCGTCGGTGCTGTCGGCCAGGTCCAGCCGCGCGCTGCGCTGGCCCGGCAGCAACAGCGGCAGATCCACCATGCCCTCCAGCTCGTAGGTGCCCTGGTTGCCGGTGGCGCGGTCCGAGAGGACCTTGAGGCGCAGCGCCGGGTTGTCGGCGAGCAGGCCGTGGGCCTTCTCGCGCAGCGCGCTGCCGACCGCGCGCTCCGCCGCCAACCGCTGGCCCTGGCCGGCGAGCGCGAGCGCCGAGCTCACCGCCTCACCGAGGGTCGCGGCCGCGGCCTGCTGCCAGGCGCCGGCGGCGATTAGCGCCGTCAGCAGCAGCGAGGCCGCCGCAGGCGGCTTGCGCCAGGGGCGGCGCGGTGCCTGGGCCTGACCCTGGGCCTGGCGTGGCACGCGTCGCGGTTCATTGCGGGTTTCCATGGGGCTGTATCGCGGGGCGAGACTCAATCTTCGTCCTCGGCCACCAGGGTGCCGTCGTCGGCGGCTGCCTCGTCGGCGGCCGGGGCCTGCGCCGCGGCGGCCGACATGGTCGCGGACAGCGCCAGCGCCGAGGGAATCGGTGCCTGGATGTGCATCAGAAGTCTTCCTCTGAGTTTGGCTCGACGTGGTCGAGCGGACACGGGGCGCGGCGGGCGCGATCACCCACTGCCGCTCTAGGACTTGACGCACAGGCTAGGGGTGCTTGCTGAAACGGAGCTGAAAGGGAACGGGTGCTCCGACCAGCGCCGAGGGAGAGGGGTGGCGGATTCGAGCGGGCGCAAGGCTAGTGCACCAGTCCACAAGTCCCGAGACCGTCTCAGGTCGTGGTCGTGGTCGTGGTCGTGGTCGTAATTGGATACTCGACAACGACAACGACAACGACAACGAAAGCAAAGTTGGGAGAAACGCTCCACTAGTGCTTCGGCACCCTGGAAACTGGGCACGAATCCGTCACGGGTCGAGCTGAGAGACAAAGCCCGACAGGGTGCGCAACGTAACCGCCTAATTGTTAGGCATCCTTCGTCGGCCCGACTACGATCCGCTTGGCCTGCGGTGGATGCGCTTCGCTTCATCCACTACTTCCGCGACGTTTCAGTCGTTCTTGAACCGTTCCTAGGTGCCCCGACTCTCCGTCAGCGGCAGCTCCACCTGTGCCAGAAAACCGCCCAGGTCCGCGGAACGGCCGAGCGTGATGCCGCCGCCGTAGGACTCGGCGATCTCGCGCGCGATGGCGAGCCCGAGGCCATGACCGTCCACCTGCTCGTCCAGGCGCTCGCCGCGACGGGCGATGCGCTCCAGCTCCGCCGGGTCGCAGCCGGGTCCGTCATCCTCCACCACCATGCGTACGGCGCCGGCGCCACCCGGCGCCGGCATCAGGGTGCAACGGACGCGCCGCTCGGCCCACTTGCAGGCGTTGTCCAGCAGGGTGCCGAGGATCTCCAGCAGGTCCTCACGGTCGGCGGCGATCGGACCGGCGAGCTGGTTGCGGCAGTCGATGTCGAGGGACTTGCCGCGGTACAGCGTGAGCAACAGGCGGCGCAGGTCCGGCACCTCTTCGGCAGGGTCGAATACCGAGCCCGCCTTGGCGCGGCCGGCGATGCGCGCGCGCTTGAGCTCGCGCTCCACCAGCTCGCGAATGCGCTCCACCTGACTGGCGCAGACCTCGCGCGCGCCGAGCTCTTGTGACGCCAACTGGAACAGCGTGCCGGCCTGACCGTCGGCCGCGGCCGGCGCACGCAACTGCTGGCGCATGATGTTGAGCGGCCCCTTCAGCGCGTGCGCCAGGTTGCCGGCGGCGTTGCGCGAGCGCGTCAGCCGCTGCTCGTAGACGGCGAGCAGGCCGTTCAGCTTGCGCACCAGGGGCAGAATCTCGGCTGGCACACGCTCGGTGAGGCGACTGGTGGCGCCGCGCTCCAGCGCGTCGATGTCCTGATAGACGGGTCGCAACCGGCGGAAGGACCAGCGCAGGATGAGCCGCTGCATCACGAGCATCATCGCCAGTCCGACCACGGCGAGGATCGCGAACAGCCGCTCGAAGCCCTGCAGGGTGCCGAGCAACGGGGTCATATCCTCGGCAATGGCGACAGTGACGGTATGCTGCCCCACCTGGTAGCCCGCGGCGCGAACCAGCAGCGGCTGGCCGCTGGGGCCGCGGGTGTGCCAGGTGCGCACCTTGCCGACGGCCAGCGCAGGCACGTCGAGATCCTGATCCCACAGGGAGCGGGAGCGCGCCACCTCCCCATCGGTCAGCACCTTGTAATAGTGCCCCGAGAAGGGCTGGCGATAGATGGGCAGCAGGTGCCGGGCGGCGCCGTCGATCTCACCCGCGTGCTCCATCCGCCCCAGCAGTGCCTGGGCGTCGTGCTCCAAGCGCGAGAGCACATAGGCGTCAGTGCTGCTGTGCAGGGCGCTGTGGCCGAGCAGCCAGGCGGCGCCGATCAGCAGCGCCAGGCTCAGCCCCAGGCCCAGGATGAGCCGGTTCTCCAGGGAGTCCATGGGCGTGAAGGCCCAACGGCGCCGGCGCGCGGGCGCCGCGTCGCGCTCGGCGGCACGGCCGGAATGGATGGCGCCCTGCTGGGCGAGGCCAGCATCAGGGACTCGATGGGAAGACATAGCCTTGCCCACGCTGGGTGCGCAAATGGTGTTGGCCGATCTTACCGCGCAGCCGGCGCACATAGACCTCGATGAGGTTGCTGCCGTGCTCGGCGTGCTGATCGTAGACCAGCTCGGTCAGACGCTCCTTGGACAGGACCTTGTCCGGGTTGCGCATGAAGACGCGCAGCAGCCGGAACTCGGTGCCCGTCAGGTTGTGCTCCGCGCCGTCCGGCAACAGCACGCACTGGCGGGCCTCGTCCAGCTCCAGGCCGGCGACCCGCAGGGTCGGACTCGCCTGGCCGGCGCTGCGGCGGGTCAGAGCCTGCAGCCGCGCCAGCAGCTCCTGCACGTGGAAGGGCTTGCCGAGGTAGTCGTCGGCACCGGCGCGCAGCCCGTCCACCCGCTCGTGCCAGGCGTCCCGGGCGGTGAGGATCAACACGGGGGTGTGGACGCCAGCGGCACGCCACTCGGCGAGCACCTGGAGACCCGGCTTGCCGGGCAGGCCAAGGTCCAGCACGACAACGTCATAGGGCTCTTCGGTGCCGAGGAAGGCGCCGTCGGTGCCGTCCTTGGCCCAGTCCACGGCATAGCCCGCGGCGGCGAGGTCCTGGCGCAGGCCGCGGGCGAGCTCGGCGTCGTCTTCAATCAACAGCAAGCGCATCGCAAAGGGGTCAGTCGTCGTCCGGCTCCTGCTCGATCACCTCTCCGGTGGCGGCGTCGAGTTCCATCTCCCAGAGCCGCCCTTGGGCGTCCAGCAGTTTCACTTCATAGACATAGGTACCATGATCCCCTTCCTGGCGCAGTCCCAGCTCGATCAGCGTGCCATCGCGCGCCTGCCTGACCCGCGCCAGGATCTGCTCCAGCGGCAGGATGTCGCCATGCTGTACCAGTTGCCGGGCGCGCTCGGCGTCCTGGTCCGCGTCGGCTGCCAGCGCACACAGAAGTAGCATCGCGGCGGCTGGCGGGGCAAGGAGCGCACGCAGTGCCCTGGCAGCGGGCAGCCGGAGTTCGGGACCTGACGAGCGCAACGCCTGGCTCCGCTAGGGTGTTCTGCATTCCAGAATATACGCCCGAGCGCAAAATTTGGGTGTGCCCGCGCTTGCTCGGCGCGCCACCTTGCGCGAGCGGCCGAAGCCCCGGAAGAAGAACTGGGAGAAAAACCAGGGGGCCGCCCGCACCGGCCACTATGCCGACGCTGGCCGGCCGCCCATCGCTCCGCGCCGTTGCTGCGCCACGAGCCCACCCAGCCCCATCATCAGCAGGGCCACCGCCGGCTGCTCCGACGGCTCACGCACCAACTCCGCCGCCAACATACCAAGCTCCGCATGGCCGGTGCGGGTCGGGTGCACACTGTCCCAGAAGAGATAATCGTCGGGGTCCGGAACCACGGTGGTGCCTTCCAGGGCGCTGCCCGTGACGTTGGTGAAACCGTAGGCGCCAGGATTGGCCAGCACGTCCTCGAAGATCGCGTACACGTCGAAGTAGTAGAACTCGACGTCTGGATAAGCTGCCTCCAGCGCGGCGACTTCCGCCCGATAGGCCGTGTCGAAGCCGGTCGAGAAGGCTTCCGCCAGGGACGCGAGCGCTGGGTTGATGGTGGTGAACTCGGGCGTCCGGTCCAATGGCGGCAGATTCGCCAGCAGGAATGACCGGGCGCCGAGGCCGATCAGCTTCTCGACACGGTCCGCCAGATTGCTAGCCGAGGTGCTGGGATCGGCCGTCGTCGGCGCGTCCAAGAAGTCGTTGGCACCGCCCCAGACGACCACCAGGGCGTCCTCGATCCTGCTCGTGATGGTCGGATCGGTGGCGATCTCGTCCACCTGCCAGGCCATACCGATCTCACCGGTCTCGCCGGTCTCGCCGAGCTCTGTGGTCTTGTAGCCCGTGGTCGCTCCGCCTTGCGCCCAATTGGTCTTGTCGCGGGGGGCGGGCCCAAACACGGCGTTTGGCGCGGGCAGCCCCAGTGCGTCGGCCAAGACCTCTACCCAGACCGGCCCATTGGAGTAGCGCCCGGCGTCATACGGCGGCGACGGGGGGTAGGTGTCGCCGCTGCGGGCATAGATGTTGCCGGTGTCGGACAGGCTGTCGCCGATCACGACCAGCTCGTTGAAGGAGCCGGCATTGCCCGGTGCGGCGGCGACCACCAGCGCCGCAAACACCAGGGCGGAAATGATCCAGGAACCTGACGCTCTGCTCACGTGCTGATCTCCCGAAAAAAGGCCGAAAAACGGCAAGACGCAAAGGTGGCGGGACGCCAGCGCGATGGTGCATCGTGGCGCTGTCCCGCCGTCGGAGACCGCGTCCATGGCCGGGACATCGCCGGGATATTCGGCATTTGCCGAGGCCGACAGCGGCTGCATTGGCTCGCACGGCGCGCCCCCATCGCCCGCGGATGCGCCCCCAGGTGCAGACTCATTCGAGATCCAGTCCGGCAATGCTGTCAGGCAATTCCCTACCCCAGTCCCTGTTGTACAGCCCCTCCGCCACCGCCGACCGGAAGGTGCCATAGGGCCATTCAATGGGCCTTTGACACAGACCATGCCTGACGGGGTTGTAGTGGATGTAGTCCATGTATCGTCGCCACTCCTGCTCGCTCTCGACCAGGCGTTCCCCGAATCCACGCTGCCAGACCCCAGAGTCGCCCTCGGCCTGCGACGGGGTGGTCGTGGCGACGTGCATCAGCTGCGCGGAAAACAACCGCTTGATGTGCGTCCAGCGGCCCGAGACGTCCGAGTCGCCAGGCGGCAGACGCCAGAGGGTGTGCAGATGATCGGGCAGGATGACGAGGGCATCCATCTGTGCTGGCCGCTGTTCCAACGCATGGCTGAAGGCACTCCGCAGGTTGAGGATGTGATCGATCAGCAATGGCCGTCTCTCGTAGGTGACGACTGTGAAAAAGTAGCAGCCGCCCGGCTCGTAGGCGCGGCGATAGGCAATCATTGGCGTAGCCTGCTCTCCTGCAAGACGGGCGCGCTTGACATTGCCCGTATTATGTCACCTGAGACTGATCCACGCTGGCGAGATCCCGTGTCTCGCAAGACCAACATGGATGACGAAGCCGGCGCCCAAGCGTACCAACACTCACTGCGTATCGACACGCCCAGGCATTGCTTGGTCCGAACCGGACAGCGGCTCGAAGACCCGCCTTGCCGAGCGCGCTCCGTTCGGGCTCGAGTGAAGCCTGTCCTGATATGCAACGACGCCGTCGCGGGGAAAATAGCAGCGTTCATTGTCGCTGAGTAGCCGCTGCGACCCGATTACGCCGACGAATCCACAACCATGATCCTATCGAGGAACCCGAGCACTCCCTAAAGCTCGATCGAGACTCCGCGACGGGACGAGCCAATTCGCCGACGATACGACCGCCCCCCATGGCCCGACTTGGGCCGCCATCGCCCAAATGATCGCGCCGGAACGAGGTCGCCGAATTCCGCTGCCCGAAGGACACCGGGCGACCGCTGGCCGGGGGAAAGCCCAGCAGCCGACTGGCAGAACGGCAGGCATGGTCAATACCCGGATGATCTGCACGTACTCTCAGGCCGACGAGCGGAGTAGGGTCGCGTAGACAGCGGCACGTGGTCTCTCCACGCAGCCATCGTAATTGCGGCCACCGCCTTTCTTTTGTGGGAGCGGCGTCCTCGCCTCTTTTGTGGGAGCGGCGTCCTCGCCGCGACTGGACGCCCGTCACGGCGAGGACCGCGCTCCCGCAGGCTGGACGGAGTTATGATTGAGGTTCGCGGCAAGGGCCGATTGCGCAAGCGAGAGAAACCGCGTTGGACACAGCATCGGGCCAGCCAGCAGCAAACAGCTTGGCAGAATGCGGCGGGCGTGGTGTTATTGGGAAGCGCCGATTATTGGCGTCTCCCGCCGCGCCAAATGCCCGACCATTCTCAGTGCCGTCAAGGCACTGAAAAATGAAGGAACTCGGCACCCGCCCAATGCTGAGCAGGTTAGCCCTCGGTGCCGGCCTGGGCGCCAATTGCGAACAGTGGGCGCCCAACTAACAATCGGCGTGCCCATCGGTAAACGCTGATTCATCAGCGTTGACCTCGGCAGACAGGCCATCCGCCGGATCGGTCAGGGCCAGATGCCCCGCTGCTCCACGACAAGCGCGAGCCGCTCCAGCGCCTCCACCAGCGCCGCGGTACGCAGATCCGTGCACACGGCACCGCCGGCGTCCGCACAATCGGCGGAAAAGGCGCGCCAGCGGCTTACGACACGGTCGGTGGCGCCGTTGATGCGCGCCAGCAGACGGCCGTTGATGGACTCCAGCGGCCAGCTGTGGTGCTCGATGTTCTGCACCCACTCGTAGTAGCTCACGGTGACGCCGCCCGCATTGGCGAGGATGTCCGGCAATACCCGAATGCCCTTCGCGGCGAGAATGTCATCTGCCTCCGGCGTGATCGGCCGGTTGGCGCCCTCGACGATCAGCCTCGCCTGCACGCGGCCGGCGTTGCCGGCATGGATCTGCCCGCCCAGGGCGGCGGGAATCAGCACGTCGCAGGGCAGGGCCAGCAGGTCGTCGTTGGTGATGGTGCGACTGCCGCGCAGGCCGACGACGCTGCCGGACTCGGCCTTCTGCGCGAGGACCGCGTCCAGATCGAGGGCATCGCCGTTCTCGGCCAGCACACCGCCGCGGGAGTCGCTGACGGCGATGACGTGGGCACCGCGCTCGATCAGCAAGCGGGCGGCGACGCGGCCCACCTCGCCGAAGCCCTGGATGGCGACGCGGGCGCCGTCGACGCCTTCCAGCCCCTGCACCACACCCAACGCAAGCGCGCGCTCCAGCGCGAAGACGCAGCCGCGGCCGGTGGCCTCGTTGCGCCCCTCCGAGCCGCCGAGCTCCAGCGGCTTGCCGGTGACCACCGGCAGGTTGTTCTCGCCGGGGTGCATGTTGTCGTAGGTGTCGTACACCCAGGCCATGGTCTGGGCGCTGGTGTACATGTCCGGCGCCGGGATGTCCGTATAGGGGCCGATGTTGTCGCCGAGCCCGGCGATGAAGCGCCGCGTGATGCGCCTCAGCTCGCGCTGGCTCAGGCCCTTGGTGTCGCAGGTAACGCCGCCCTTGGCACCACCGAAGGGGATGCGCACCAACGCGCACTTCCAGGTCATCAGGGCCGCCAGGGCGGAGACCTCATCCAGCGACACCTCAGGGTGGAAGCGGATGCCGCCCTTGCCGGGGCCGAGCAGGTCGTTGTGCAGTACCCGGTAGCCGACGAAGTTCTCCACGCGGCCATCGTCCATCTCCACCGGCAGGTTGACGGTGATGGTGCGCTGCGGCAGCCGCAGGAAGTCCACCAGCCCCGGCTCCAGGTGGTTGAAGTGGCGCCGGGCGCGGGCGAACTGCTCGCGGATGATGCGGACCGGGGCGAGCTCCTCGGCGCCCCCGAACGGCCGCACGTGCTCGTCCATGGTACCGCTCACGCCGCGGTCGCCGGTGGCACGGGCTCCATGCGCCAGATGTCGTTGTTGTACTCGGCGATGGTGCGGTCCGACGAGAAGAAGCCGCTGTGGGCGCTGTTCAGGATGCTCATGCGCAGCCAGCGCTCGCGATCGCGGTAGGCCTCGGCCGCCAGCAACTGGGCGCAGCGGTAGCTGTCGAAGTCCGCCGCCGTGAGCCAGGGATCGTGCGGGCTGCGGATGCCGTGGACGATGGGATCGAAGATGCCCTGCTCGAACTGGCTGAAATGCCCGGACTCCAGGAGGCCGATCACCTCCGCGAGCGCCGAATCGCGGGCAATGATGCCGTTCGGGTCGTAGTGGCCGCGCAGGCGTTGCACTTCCTCCGCCGTGTGACCGAACAGGAAGAAGTTCTCGTCGCCCACCTGGTCGCGGATCTCGATGTTGGCGCCGTCCAGGGTGCCGATGGTGACCGCGCCGTTCATCATGAACTTCATGTTGCCGGTGCCCGACGCCTCCTTGCCGGCGGTGGAGATCTGCTCCGACAGATCCGTTCCCGGTGCCAGCACCTCCATCACCGATACCCGGTAGTCCGGGATGAAGACCATGCGCAGCCACTCGCTCACCTCCGGATCGGCGTTGACGACCTTGGCCACGTTGTTGATGAGCTTGATGATGAGCTTGGCCATCTCGTAGCCCGGAGCCGCCTTGCCGCCGATGAGCACGCAGCGCGGCGCGCCGATGTCGAGGTCGCCGCGCTTGATGCGGGTGTAGAGATGGATCACGTGCAGCACGTTCAGGAGCTGGCGCTTGTACTCGTGGATGCGCTTCACCTGCACGTCGAACATGAACTCCAACGGGAACTCCACCTGGCAGGTGCCGGCCACCAACTTGGCGAGCCGCTCCTTGTTGGCGCGCTTGATGCTGTCCCAGCGCTCACGGAAGGCGGCATCGTCGGCCTTCGGCGCCAGCGCCTCGAGGCGCGCGAGGTCGTGCACCCACTGCTTGCCGATGGTCTCGTCGAGCAGTTCCCGGAGCCCCGGGTTGCACATGGCAAGCCACCGGCGCGGCGTAACCCCATTGGTCTTGTTGTTGAACTTTTGCGGCCAGAGCTCGTACCAGTCGCGAAACAGTCCCTGCTTCAGCAGCTCCGAGTGCAGCGCGGCGACGCCGTTGACGGAGAAGCTGCCGACGATGGCGAGATAGGCCATCCGCACCTGCGGGTCGTACCCTTCCTCGATCAGCGACATGCGCCGCTGGCGCTCCATGTCGCCGGGCCAGCGGGCGGCCACCTGGGAAAGGAACCTGGCGTTGATCTCGTAGATGATCTCCAGCACCCGCGGCAGGAGCTGTTGGAACAGCCTGACCGGCCAGCGCTCCAGCGCCTCCGGCAGCAGGGTGTGGTTGGTGTAGGCCATGGTGCGGGTGGTGATCCCCCAGGCGACGTCCCAGTCCAGATGCTGCTCGTCCACGAGCTGGCGCATCAGCTCAGGCACCGACACGGCGGGATGCGTGTCATTCAGCTGGAAGCAGTTCTTGTCGGCGAACTCGGTGAAGTCGCGCCCGTGCAGGCGGATCCACTCGCGCATCACGTCTTTGATGCTGGCGCAGGCGAGGAAGAACTGCTGGCGCAGCCGGAGCTCCTTGCCGTTCTCGCTGGCGTCATTCGGGTAGAGCACCATGGTGATGTGCTCGGCGTCGTTCTTGGCGGCGACGGACTCCGGATAGCTGCCGGCGTTGAACTCGCCGAGGTCGAACTCGTCCGTGGCCGCCGCCGACCATAGCCGCAGCGTGTTGATCGTGTCGTTCTTGTAGCCCGGGATCGGGATGTCGTAGGGCACCGCCAGCACGTCGTGGGTGCCGACCCAGCGCCGGTGCTCGCGGTCAGACTCGTCCTTGTACACGTCGACGTGGCCGAAGAAGGGGATGCGCTGGGTGTATTCCGGGCGCTCCAGCTCCCAGGGGTTGCCGTCGCGCAGCCAGTGGTCCGGCTCCTCCACCTGGCGGCCGTTCTCGATGAGCTGGCGGAACATGCCGTACTCGTACCTGAGGCCGTAGCCCTTCACCGGCAGCTGCAGCGTCGCGCAGCTATCGAGGAAGCAGGCGGCGAGCCGGCCCAGACCGCCGTTGCCGAGGCCCGCGTCCATCTCCGCGGCCTCCAGTTCCTCGTACATCAAGCCCAGCTCGTACAGCGCCTTGCGGGCGGCATCGTCGACGCCGAGGTTGAGCAGCGCGTTGGACAGCGAGCGCCCCATCAGGAACTCCAGCGACAGGTAATAGGTGCGCTTGCAGTTGGCCTCGTCGTGGGCAAGGCGCGTGCGCTTCCAGCGCTCCATCAGCCGGTCGCGCAGCGTGATGGCCAGGGCCTTGTAGGGATAGTAGGCGGACTTGCAGTCGCGGTCCCGCCCCAGCGTGTGCGCGTAGTAGCGCTGGAAGTCCAGCGCGATGCCGTCCTTGTCCATCGGCAGTGGGGCGAGGTTGAACAGGGTCTCTTTCGGGGTGCTCTGGCTCAGGTCTTTGAACGGGGACATCAAACGTGTTCCAGGAAAGGGGTCGGAGGAGAACCGTCGCGGGGTCATCGGCGGCACGATAGGGGGCGCCGACGACCGCTCTGCAAGAAAGCCAGCTTGCAAGAAACGATCCGTCGGGGCGCTGCGTCAACGCTAAAGATAACGCGCACCCGCCGCGGCGCGAAGGCATTCGCTGGTCGTGACGCCAGAATTTTTCAAAGGAGACAGACTCGATTAAAAATCTTGCGCCCTGTTGGCGCGAAAACCGGACGCGTAGCGCGCTCCCGGCGCACTCGAACTCCCGGCTTGCGCGTGGATTTCACCCTCGGAGCGCAAAAAGTGGCGGGGCATCCTGCCCCGCGCTGGAAAAGGCCGATCAATCGGCGTCTGGGGGAACTGGGATCGAGACCACCGGCCACGGGCGCGGCCGGCGGCTGGGGCTACCGGCCCATCACTTCTGCTGCGCCAGGAAGGCGATGATGTCGGCGCGAGCGCGGGCGTCGTTGAGGCCGTCGTACTTCATCCTGCCCTTGGGCACCACGCCCTTGGGGTGGGCGATGTAGGCATCGAGGCGGTCAGGTGTCCAGGTGATGTTGCTCGCACGCATGGAGTCGGAGTAGCGCACCTTGGGCATCGTCCCCGCGGCGCGCCCGACGACGCCGAACAGGGACGGCCCCTTCTTGTTCTTGCCTTGCCTGACGCTGTGGCAGTCGGCGCACTCGGCACTGAAGTCCCGCGCACCCTGTTTGGCATCCCCCGCCGCACTGACCGGGCCGCTGGCGGCCAGGGGCAGCAGGATCAGGGCGGTGCAGAACAGTTGGCGCAGGGACGGGTGAAACAAATGGCTCTTGCTCATGTGCGTGCTCATCAGATGGCGGACCAGAGGTAGAGGAACAGGGTGTTGTTGTCGCTGGCGTCGCGCCCGAATCCGTCGTAGTTGGAGCTGGCGCCGTTGAACTGGTTATACAGGGTGTATTGCAGGCCCACGCGCAGGTTGGCCCAGGGCGCCGCCCAGGAATCCTCCTTGCCGAAGGGGGTCCAGTCGGCCTCGAGGATGAGTCCGTTGCTGTCGGGCTTGCCGGTGCGGCTGCCGCCGTCCGGCGCCGGCGCGTAGAGCGCGGTGTCGCGGTCACCCCAGGTATCGAACAGGCCCAGCCTCAGGCCATAGGTCTCCTTGTAGGTGTAGGAGGCATTGAGGTTGATGTTCTGCAGCGTGGCGCTGGACCGATTGGCATCGCCGGCGGCGAGGCTGGCGTTCAGCTTCTGGTGCTCGTGGGTATAGCTGCCGTTGACCGTGAAGATGTGCGCGCGGCTGCCGAGGAACTGGTAGGACGCGTCCACGCCCATGTCCAGATAGTCGTTGGTGGGGCCCGAGTGGAAATCCGGATGCAGCTTGGCCGCCAGCCCGAACAGGCCAAGGGAGTACGCGGATTTCCGCTTGTCCTTGAACCACGCCAGGCGCCAGTACGGGGCCGCGCCGGACAGGTCGCCGGCGTCCGCGCCGATGCCGAGCGAATGCAGCGTCGACCGCGACAGCGAGCCGTAGGCGCCGGCTTCGGCGTAGATCGAGTCGTTGAAAAAGCCGTAGGCCGAGCCACCGAGCACCTGGTACTCCAGGCCGCCCTGAATCAGCGGGGCCGCTGCCGGCGTTGGCGCCACCTCCGAGGCGATGTAGGGGAAGCTCCAGGCGGACAAGGTGTTGAAGGGGTCGCTGATGGTCGGGTTGTTGTTCACCGACAGGCCCAGGATGGTGTCCTTGCCGCCGAGGTCGACATTGCCGGCGAAGCGCAGGTCCATGTTGTCCAGCGAGAAAATGTTCTCCACGCCCGAGTAGGTGGTCTGCACGAAGGTGCCCACGTGGTTCGTCAGCCGCCCGGCCAGGAAGGCGGAGATCTCCTGCATCGACAGATTGTTGTTGACGCCGACGTACTTGCCCGGGTCTTCGGAGAGGTCCTTAGCCGTGTTGGTGAATGAGGCGACAGCCATGCCGGACAGCGGCATGCGCAGGGACGTGCTGTTGGACTCGGTGTAGCCGCCCATCTTGAACACCATGCCGAAGGGCGTGAGCTGCGGGCCAAAGCCGCCGACGTGGCAGGCGGCGCACTCCTCGCCGGTCTGGCGCGCGTAGCTGGGCAGCGCCTGCGCGGGCTGCACGTAGACTCCGAACAGCGCGAGTTGGGTCACGAGCAGCGCGAGCAGACCCAAGCCAGATGGGCGCCGGCCTCTCACGACCGGGGAGTGGATGTGGTGAAGATGCATGTATTACCTCTTATCGTAGCGATAGGCGTGCGCCGGCGCGCGGGAAGACGTGCGCAGAGCGGACTCGGCGAGGCGCGCGCCGGCGACAGATCGCGGCCCTGGCAGCATCGCCGTCAGCACGCCGTCGCGGCGCAGCAAATGGTGCCAAAGGGCGGCGAGCACATGGACGCCGATGAGCACCAATAAGGACCAGGCGGCCACTTGGTGCCAGCCCTGCAGGGTGTCCGCGAGATCGAAGTCCAGGCCGAGCAGCGACGGCAGGCGAATCAGCCCGAACAGCCTGACATCCTGGCCACTTGCCGAGGTCTGCGCCCAGCCCAGGAACGGTATGGCCAGCAGCAGGACATACAGACCCAGGTGCCCGGCCGCCGAGGCGACGGCAACGGCGCGGGGCAGGCCATGGCGCGGCAGCCGCGCGCGATACCGCCAGCGCAGCGCCAGCCGCACACAGACCAGAGCCAGCACCAGCAGCCCCAGGGAGCGGTGCTGCTCCAGCAGCCACAGGCGCAGTGCACGGCCGCTCACGTCCTCGCGCGCCAGGATCAGGGTGACCCCGGCCAGGATCAGCAGGGCCGTCAGCCAGTGCAGCCCGATGAGCATGAAGGGATAGCGCTTGGCCGCGTTCCGGACAGGCGCGGAACGGATGGGCAGGGGCTTGTGCTGGCTCATGCCGACTGCTCCCTGGGCTGGCAGTTCGGCATGCCCTCATCCACCCCGTCCAAATGATCGATCAGCGCGGGCAACTGCTTGGCCAGCGCGCCGTCCACCAGCCCCGGCAGGATGGCGTTGACCCCGGCGAAGAACCCTTCCGGCTGGCCGAGGTAGACCTCGTTGCGCTCCCGCTCGATGGCCTGAACCATCGCCGCCGCCACCGGCTCCGGCTCGTCCATCCGCATCAGGCCGTGCGCGGCCATGGCGTGCACCACCGGCGGGTTGAGCGCCGTCCGGACCGCGCGCGGGGCGATGTAGGTGACACCGACGCCGGTGCCCGTGAGCTCCCGCCGCAGCGCCTGGGAGAAACCACGCAGCGCGAACTTGCTGGCGCTGTAGGCGGCGAACAGCGGAAAGCCGATGCTGCCGAACATGGAGCCGACGTTGACGATCCGCCCATGGCCGTACCGGAGCATGCCGGGCAGGACCTCGCGGGCAAGCAGCATCGGCGCCTCCAGATTGACGGCCAGCAGCCGCGAGACCGCGGCCGGGTCGGTGTCCTGGAAGCGGCGCAGTTCCAGCACGCCGGCCAGGTTGATGAGGATGTCGATCCCGCCCCACTCGCGCTCCGCCAAGGCGATGGCCGCGGCGCGCGCGTCGGCGCGGGTCACGTCGCCGATGGCCACCAGCGGGCGTGCGCCCAGCGGCTCCAACTCGGCGCGCAATGTCTCGGCCGCGTCCGGGCTGTGCTCCAGCGCGCAGATCCAGGCGCCCTTTTCCGCCAGCATCCGCGCGACCAGCCGGCCCATGCCGCCCCCTGCCCCGGTGAGCAGCACCCGTTGTGTCTCGAGTCGCATCGGCTCAGCCCTCCTTGACGCCACCGTAGCCCGCGGCGGCGAGCTTGGCGCGGACCCGGCTCAGCAGCGCGCGGATCTCCTGCCGCCGGCCCTGGTCCGCGAGCGGCCGATTCGGCCGCTTTGGCGCATGCATGGCGCGATCCAGCGCGCCCTCGGCCTCTGCATAGCGTCCCTGGCCGAACAGGAAGTCGCCATACAGGTAGTTCGGATCGATGCCCTCAGGGTTCATCGCGAGCGCCTGTTTCAGGTAGCGCTCCGCCTTGTCCTTGTCGCCGAAGCCCACGGGCCAGCCGGGAACCTTGCCGTAGAGGGCGCCAAGGGAGGTGTAGACCGAGCCGTTCAGGGCCTTCGGGTCGATGCGCTCCGCCTTCAATAGTAGGTCGCGCGCCGCCTTTGCCATGCCCAGGGCGCCCAGCCCACCCGTGGCCTTGGCATGGCTGCTGCGCGAGATTGCCTCCCAGATCATCGGCTCCGCCCGGCCCGGATACTGCCGGGCCAGTGACTCGGTGGCGGCGTCCAGCCGGGTGAACGCGGCGTCTTGTCCGGACGCCGGCGTCTGGTACATGGCACGCGCCCACTGGTGCTGGATGTCCAGCAGTTGCTGGTCCATGCCGCCCGCGGCCGGCGCCGGCGCGGCGGCCCAGACCATGGCGGCGGCGGTGAGCGCGAGCGTGGTCTGTCTGACGTGAAGGGTCATGCGGCACTCCTGGCGATGTCGCCTTGGTTGGAAAGTGAACGAAAGATGTCGCCGTAGAGGCGGTAGAACATGGACGCCGCGTGCGTCACCGCGGCGCGGTCGGCCGGGTCGGTGAGCCGGTCGAGCAGACCGGCAAGGACCCGGATGTGCGCCTGGTCCAGGCTCCCGTGGGAGCTCAGGTAGCGAAACGCGGACTTGGGCAGGCCCAGGCTGTGACGCAGGGTCTCCGCGGCACGGCTGGCGAGCGCCACGCTGGTGCCTTCCAGCACGTAGACCATGCCGAACAGGCCCACCGGATTGACCCGGTTCACCAGGTCGTAGGCATAGGCCACCATCAGCTCCGTGGCCGGCAGCGGCGGTGTGTCGCGGGCGGCCTCGCGGTCGCCGCCGGCGGCGGCGATGTCGTCGAGGATCCATTGCTCGTGGCCGATCTCCTCGCCGATGTACTCGGCGACGGTGACACCCAGCCAGTCCAGCCGGTCCGGGAGCCGCGCGCCACAGGCCATCAGCAGGGGCACGGTGTGCCGGACGTGGTGGTAGGCCTGACCGAGAAAGGCGATGTACTCGGCGCGCCCCACGGCACCGGACAGGGCACGGGCGACGACGGGGATGGTCAGGAACCCCTCGCGCGCGCCGTGCGTCTGCGCCTCGATTTCGTCAAACAGCGACATGGTGCGGGTCTCCTGCATAGAGTTGGTCGATGGCGTCTCGGTAGTGCTCGAGCACCGCGGCGCGCCGCATGGCACCGGAGGGTCCGGCAAGTCCGTTGTGCGGCGTGAACGGCTCGTGGGCGACCAACCAGCGGGCGACCCGGGCGTAGTCGGGCAGGCGGGCGTTGACCCCCGCGATGGCGTCGGCCACTGCGGCGGCGCTCGCGCCTCGTCCCGGCACGATGACGGCCCCGTTGAACGGCCGCCCGGCGCCGAAGACGGCGGCCTGCGCGATGTTCCGGTGGGCCGTGAGCTCGCCCTCGACCCATTCGGGCGCGAGATTCCGCCCGAACCCGGTGGCATAGGCACTGCGCTTGCGCCCGTCGATGTACAGATAGCCGTCGGCGTCGAGCCGGCCCAAGTCGCCGGTGGGCCAGTGACCGGCGCCGACGTGCGGCGCGCCCACGTAGCCGAGGAAGCCGGGCGCCGCCACCAGCACCTCGCCGTCGGCAGCGATGCGCACGCCGCGCCGCGGCAGCGGACGGCCGACGCTGCCCAAGCGGCGTGCCCCCGGCAGTTCCAGCGCGACCACCGAGGCCGCCTCCGACAGGCCATAGCCCTGGTAGACCGGCAGCCCCAGCGCCAGCGCCTGGCTCATCAGCGCCGGCGAGACCGGCGCACCGCCCACGGCAATGAAGCGTAGCCCCGCGGGCTCGACGAGACCGGCAGCGACGGCCGCCGTCAGCGCCTTGAGCAATTCCGGCACCAGGATCAGCGTGCTAGGCCGATAGCGCCGGATCGCCCGGGCGAAGCCCTCTACGCGCAGCCCGGACGAGCCCGCGAGGCCACAGGTCTCGAGTGCCGGGAGCTCGGCCCGAGCGCCTGCGTGCAGCGGCGCGTAGAGGCCGCCGATGTTCGGCAGCAGGGTCGCAAGCGGCAGCAGCGACAGCGCCCGGTCAGCCGCCGCGGCGCCGGCCGCCTCGCAGAGCCGCACGGCCGCCTGCTCGATGGCCGCGCCGGTGAGGCAGACGCCTTTCGGCGTGCCGGTGGTTCCGGAGGTGTAGGTGACCTTCGCGGTGCCGCCTGGTATCGCCGCGCCACCGGCCGCTGGGCGCGCCAGCAGCCACAGCTCGCGGCCGGCAATGTCGAGCCGCCGGATCGTCGATCCCACCGCTACGCCTTGGAGGCGCATCGGTTGATCGGTGACGATCAGGTCCAGGTCCGCATCCCGGATCAGGTGCGCGATCTGGGCCTCGGAGAAGAAGCCCGGCAGCGGACAGCAGAGCGCGCCGCGGGCGGCGATGGCCAAGTCCGCGACCGCCCAATGGCGGCCATTGTCGGCGAGCAGCCCAATCCGGCGCCCGCGCAGACACGGCACGGCGCGGGCGATCTCCATGGCCAGGCAGCGGTAGTCCAGCTCACCGCAATCGTCCGCGATGGCCACTGCCCCCGGGGTGGCCGCGGCATGCACGGCGATGCGATCGAAAATGCCCTTCATGCCTCGGACACCCGCGGCGCTTGCGCGCCGGCGCACGCGCCAAGCGACCAGGCATGTGCCAGCAGGGAGCGCAGACAGGGCTGCGCCGAGCGGCCCGCGCCCTGAAGCTTGCCCGCGCCCGCCAGGATGTCGCCGGCATAGACCGCCGGCGCCTGACGGTAGTACGCGCCCCAAGCGGCGCCACCGTCGGGCAGCCGCGCCGGGTCCGCGTCCGCGAGCCGCAGCGGCCGCAACCCGAGCCGGCGGAAGGCGTTCGCCAACGGCCGGGTCGCGGTGAAGAGCACCCAGCGGTAGCCGGCCGCAGCGAGGAACGCGGTGGTGGCCGCGATGAGCCAGCGCGCCTGGCCGGCGTCGCTCAGCGCCAGGTTGCCGACCTCCACGAGGCCGTCCCGCGGCACCGCCGAGCCGGTGAGCGCCGTCAGCCGGTCCTCGGCCGGCAGGTCGAGGTAGTGCTCCAAGAACAGGAGCTCGTCGAGCGCTCCGCGGTAGCCCACCACGGCACGGATGCCGCTCGCGGCGCTGAAGCAGAGCAGGTCGGGATAGAAGCTATCCACCCGCGCGCCATGGGCGCGGCGGAAGCAGTCGCGCACGAAGCCGTGCAATTCCGGCCGCGCCGGGTGTCCCGGCCCGGCGCGATGCAGCGCGACGGGCTCGCGCAGCTCGGTGAGCAGTGGATCGACCCGCGGGTCGATGCACAGTGGGTCCGTTCGAGTCATGTGGGCTGTCCCCCGGTTCAGGTTTCAGCCCCTATAAGCGACCTCCGTGCCAGGTTTTTATCTAGCTGTTTTTATTTACTTTTGTAACTTTTCCACGGCCCAATGAGGCCATACTATTCTTGCAGTGCGCAAAAAACGTAGACGAGAGTTGCAGGGTCAGCGCCCAGCCTGAGACGCCGCACACAGCGCCGCCACCGCATCGGCCAGATCCTGCGGCACCGGGAGCTCCGCGACCACCCGCACGCGCTCATCCGCCCGGCACGAGACCACGTAGCCCAGCGCCCCGGGGGTCTCGGTGACGAACCGCAGCATCGCCTCCTGGGAACGCACCACGTAGGGCGGGGAAACGCCCTGGAAGTAGCGCTCGTTCCAGAAGCGCCGCAGTGCCTCCGGAGTCTTGCCCAGCAGAGCCTCCGAGAAGGCCGCACGCAACGGGTGATCGGGCGGCATGTTGAGCGGCACCAGCGCGGTGCCCGAGCGGTCGATGACCACGCGCTTGAGGAAGATATCGCGCAGTTGCGACCGGTCCAGGCGCAGGTCGATGGGCGCGGCCCCGGTCACCACGTCGATGTGCGGCGGGGACTGCGCCGCCCACGTCGCGGCGGAACAGAGCAGCAGCATCGCCCACGCGGCGCTCCGGGACCTCGCCATCAGAACAGTGCCGAGATCGAGAACAGCCAACCGTCCGGCGCCAGTTCCTCTTCGCCGCCGGACTCCTGGTACTCGATCTTGACGGTCAAGGCCGGCTTCGGCCGCCAGGCGAGACCCACCCGCGCGCTATCGGTGGCCCTGTCGTAGCCCTCGGCCTTGAACCTTTCCCCCGAGAGCACCGCGTACAGGCCACCGCCGAGCGGTGCGGCGACCTGGGCGAATCCGCCCCACTCGTCGCCAGCGCCGTTTGTCCCCCAGCGGTAGACGGCCTCCCCGGTCAGCTCCCAGGCGGCATGGCGATAGAACAGGTCGGTGCCCACCAGTACCCGGTTCCCGTCCCGCTGCCGCAGATTGAACAGCGCCGAGGAGAGTCCGATCTGCAAGTCGTCATCCAAAGCCCGCCAGCACAGCCGCAAGCCACCCGCCTGGTTGAAGAGGTTTGGCGGGTTCGGTTCCACCGGCGCGTCCAGGTAGGTCTCGTCACCGCCCGGCGCCCGGTCCAGGGCCTGGGAGTCGTCGGCCCAGAGCCGGTATTCGAGCTCCGAGGCGGTTAAGGACCGCGTGCCGATCAGCTCGGCGCCGCTGGCATTGCGCGCAAACGCGGAGGCGGTGGTCAGCGGACGAAAGATGGACCACACCAGCGGCTCGGCATGGATCAGGTTCCAGCGCCCGATGGGGGTGAGAAACTTGCCGAGGCGCAGGCTGGCGCGCGGTGTCAGGCTATGATCCAGGTACAACCGCTCGACGTGGAATTCGGCGTCGGCGATAGTCGGCCCACCATTGCGCCAGACCACCGGGTTGCCGAGCTCCAGCTCGGTGAAGAAGCGCCAGCGCGGCACGATGCCGCCGGACAGGAACAGGCTCAGGTCTTCCACCGCGGCCTTTTCCGGCACGCCATCCAAGTGTCCGGCCCTGACGGTCGCATAGCCCCCCGCCACGACACTGCCCCAAGGGAGCGGGTAGCCCATGCCCAGCTCGTAGCCGTGGACCGGGACGCTCGCGAGCAACGCGCCGGCCAGCAGCAATGCCGCGGCCATCCGCGGCGACCGTGGACGGCCGCGGCGATGGCGTCGTACACCCCCTGTTCCAAGCACGGCCGGCATCGGTCTGCGGTACGCTTGCGCCAAATTGCTGCAACCGCTGGCTGCATGCGCGCCTGTATAGAAATCGGGATCGGGATCGGGATCGGGATCGACCGCGATCCCGATTTCGCTGTCGAACCGGTCACCAGTGGTTAGTCGCATTTCGGCGCAGTAGTACCAGGTCAGAAGGTCCGGCAATGACCCGCAGGAGAGACAAACATGGCGCCCGGGAGCAAGCGGCCACCGCGGTGACGAGCACCCGGCGAGGTGCATGCGCTGGGGGTGGGCCGGGCAGTCTAACCCATCGCTCCCACTTTCTGTGGCCGGGGTCCAACCCGGCATGACCATCCGCTGGGCCATCCTGCGCGCCTTCCTGGGGCTGGTGGCGGGGACCATCCTGCTCAGCGGGGCATTGTCTTTCTACGAGTTCCGCGGCTCGCTCCAGGCCGAGATCGGGCTAAATCTGCGCGCCAGCGCGCAGGCCCTGGTGGGCCGGCTCGACGCCTTCCTCAGCGAGCGGCTGGAGGACCTGCGCGAATGGCGCCGGCTGGAGCTGCTGGAAGACATCCGGGTCGGCGACGTGGACAAGCGCCTGGCCCGCTTGCTCGCCGACCTCAAGGCCGGCCACGGCACGGTCTACGGCAGGGTCTTCTGCACCGACCTCGACGGCCGGGTGATCGCATCCAGCGACAATGCTCAGGTCGGGACGGTCGTCCCCCCTGCCCCGACCACGGACGCCGAGCGCACCGGCGTGACGCTGGCGCCGGCGCCCGCTTTCGGACCGGGCACCATCGACCGGCTGATGCTGCGCACCGGCATCACCAGTGCCATCTCCGGCCAGCCGCTGGGCTGGCTCTACGCCGAGGTACAGGGAGCAGAAATCCGCGGCCTGCTGGCAGGCGCCGTGGAGGGCAGCACCCGCACCGCCTTCCTCGCCGGCGATCACGGGCAGGTCATCGCCGCCGCCGGCCCACTCGCCGGCGCGACGGTACTAGCGCAAGTCGAAGGGTCCGACGAGCCCGGCGGCGGTCCCGCGGACCCGTCTGCGGACGGCCTGCTGGTGGGCCGCGGGGACCCCAGCGGCTACCGCCACGTCGCCGACATGGGCTGGCACCTGCATATCGTGGAGCCCGAGTACACCGCGTTCGCACCGGTGCGCGGGCTCGCCTGGACCATCCTGGCGGCACTGGCCGCCACACTGGTGCTCGCCGGCTGGTTCGCCGCGCGGCTCTCCGCGCGCATCGCGAGCCCCATCGGCCAGCTCACCGACTTCGCCCGCGAGCTCGACCTGGCCCGGGTGCCAACCGCACCGCACATCGACACGCCCATGGCCGAGGTGCGCGAGCTGAGCCGCGCCTTCGGCGACATGCTCGCCGCGCTGAGCCGCTCCCGCGAGCACCTGATCCGCGCCGGCAAGCTCGCGGTGGTAGGCGAGATGGCGGCCATCATGGCGCACGAGGTCCGCACCCCGCTCGGCATTCTGAAGTCCTCCGCGCAGATGCTGGAGCGCCGCACCGATCTGAGCCCCCGGGACCGGGAGCTGACCGCCTTCATCGGCACCGAGACCGAACGGCTCAATCGCCTCGTCACCACGCTGCTCGAGGCCGCCTCGCCGCGCGCCCCGCAGCGTCTGCCCGAGGATCTGCACGCGGTGCTGGACCACGTCGCCGCGCTGGTGGAGGCCAAGCTCCGTAAGGGCGACCTCACGCTGACCATTCACCGCGGCGCGGCGGACCCGGTGATCGCCTGCGATCGCGAGCAGATCATCCAGGTGTTTCTGAACCTGGTGCTCAACGCAATCCAGCACCTGCGCCCGGGTGGGCGCATCGCCATCTTCACGGCGGACGTCGGCGGCGCCATCGAGGCGTGGGTGGAGGACGACGGCCCGGGCATCGCCGAGGCCGAGCTGGAGCGCTGCTTCGATCCGTTCTTCACCCGCCGCGAGGGCGGGATTGGGCTTGGGCTCACCATCGTCCGTCAAATCGTCGAGGCCCATGACGGGCGCATCAGTGCAGCGCGCGGCCGCTCGGGCGGCGCCTGCTTTACCATTTGTCTGCCACGGACCACAGGGGACAGAGCACCTTGAGCCATCCGCGCCGCATCCCGAGTCGTATCCTGGTCGCCGACGACGAGACCCCCATGCGCCGGCTGCTGGAGCTGGCACTGCAGGACATGGGGCACGAGGTGGTCCAGGCCGTGGACGGCGCCGAGGCCCTGGAGCGCCTGGCCGAGACCCCCTGCGACCTGGTGCTCACCGACATGCGCATGCCCCGGCTGGACGGGCTTGGGCTGCTGCGCGCCCTGCGCGAGGCGGGCAGCGAGACGCCGGTGGTGGTGCTGACGGCGCACGGCAGCGTGGAGAGCGCGGTGGAGGCGATGAAGCTCGGCGCCGTGGACTACATCCTGCGACCCTTCGAGATGTCCACTGTCGAGCTCGCCGTGACCCGCGCCCTGGCCCAGGGCGAGGTGCGGCGCGAGAACCGCTTCCTGCGCGACGAGGTGGGCCGCGGCTGGGGCGAGCTCATCGGTCAGGGTGAGGCCATGCACCGGCTGTTCGACCTGATCCGCCAGGTGGCGCCGGCGCGCTCCAGCGTGCTCATCGTCGGCGAGACCGGCACCGGCAAGGAGCTGGTGGCCCGCGCAGTGCACCGCGAATCCGGCCGCGCCGGGCTGTTTGTGCCGTTCAACTGTGCCGCGATCCCGGCGGAGTTGCTGGAGAGCGAGCTGTTCGGCATCCGCAAGGGCGCCTTCACCGGCGCCGACCGCGACCGCGTCGGCCGCTTCGAGGCCTCCAGCGGCGGCACTGTGTTCCTCGACGAGATCACCGAGATGCCGCTGGAGCTCCAGGGCAAGCTGCTGCGCGTGCTGCAGGAAGGCATCGTCGAGCGGCTCGGCACCCATGCCCCCATCGAGCTGGACCTGCGCGTCGTCGCCGCCACCAACCGCGACCCGATGCAGGCGGTGGACGCGGGCCGGCTGCGCGCGGACCTCTACTACCGGCTCAACGTCGTGCGCCTGGAGGTGCCGCCCCTGCGCGAGCGCCGCGAGGACATCCGGCTGCTGGCCGAGCACTTCCTCGAGCGCTTCGGCCGCGAGCTCGGCCGCCCGCCCCTGCGCCTCGACCCCGCCGCCAGCGCCCGGCTCCAGAGCTACGACTGGCCCGGCAACGTGCGCGAACTGCAGAACCTGATGGAGCGCGCCGCGGTGCTCACCCGCGACGAGCGCATCGGTACAGACCTGTTGCCGAGCGCGCCCACCGTCGCCCCGGCGAGCCCGGCCGCCGCGCCCACCAGCCTCATCGACGCGGACGATCTTGCCCTCCAGCCCCGCGTCGACGCCCTCGAACACGACCTCATCGACGAGGCCCTGCGCCGCAGCGGCGACAACAAGTCCGCCGCCGCCCGGCTGCTCGAAATCAGCGAGCGCTCACTGTGGTACAAGCTCAAGAAGCTGCGGGGGTGAGCGCCGGCGCGTGACCGGGACTTGTTCCTCACCCCAACCCTCAGGGACCGAGCCGGCGTGCGGCCGTCGGGCCGTGCGCTCTAGTGCACGGCCATGGAATTATCGCTACCGTTCGCTGTCCGCCGCGAGCGAGTGTCACCCTGGAGGGCGACACTCCGGCCAGCGCGACCCGCGGCCAGAGTGTCGGCCGGCGTATCGGCCGGCGTGTCGGCCTCCAGGTCGAAACGGATCAGCGCCGCGGGCGGCCTGGAGAGTGGCCTCGATACTTCCGCATGACTGCGCCAGTAGGCGGGCATCCCGTCGGCGTCGAGCACAACCAGTCTGCCCGCGTGGGAGCGCCGTCCTCGGCGCGACGGGCGTCCGGTCGCGGCGAGGACGCCGCTCCCACGGGAGTGAGGCGCTGGCCCGAATCATGATCGAGGCCATCCCGTCCAGACGACGCAATCCATCGACATTCGCCCCATCCACATGAGCCCGAACGTCCGCAAAGCGATTGAGCGGCTGTTGCCGCCTGGTTCCGCCGACGCGGGCTAGCGTGGCACACCCCAAGGCCGGGATCTCGTGATCCATCACAGGAGTCGACAACAGCCGGGGCCGCCCGCATCCAGGCTCAAGCAAGCCACGGTACCACCAGCGGGATACTGACGATGCCGAGCAGCGTGGTGGCCAGGATCAGCGCCGCGGCGAGCTGGCTGTCGGCGCCATATTGACGGGAAAAGATGGCCGGCAGCGTCGCGGCCGGCGCCGCGCCCTGCACCATGAGCGAGTCGCGCTGCTCCGGCAGCAGGTGAAGCATGTCGGCACCCCCGGCCAGGTACAGCGGCTGGAGCAACAGCTGGGCCACTGCCACAAACAGGATCAGCGGCGCCAGATGCCGCACTGGCAGGGGCCGCAGCATCAGCCCGAGCGCGAGCCCGACAACGGGCACGAGACCGTTCTCGAGCTGTTTGCAGGCGCCAAACAGCACATCGAGCGCCAGGTTGCCGCCGGTGGGCAACGCGAAGCCGCCCCACAGGAACCCGGCGAGCAGCGCGATGAAGATGGGCGAGACCAGATAGTGGAGCAGCCCGCGAAGCACCGAGAAGCTGTCGTCATCACCTCGCGCGGCGAAGTGCGCGGCAATCAGCGGCCCGAGGATGAACAGCGGCACGCCGACACCGACCTCGGCGATCAGCACCGTCTCTTCCAGATTGCCGTGGTGGGGGTAGACGATCTCCACCAGCGCGATGCCGAGAAAGGCGGCGGACGGAAAGCCGGTGCAAAGCAGAAAGGCACCAAGGCTCGGCCGCGGCAGCCGGAAGACAAAGCGCCCGGCGAGATACCCCAGCAGCATCAGCGCGATGCAGCTGGAGAGCATCAGCCCCGGCGCCTCCAGCATCTCCCACGTGATCTGGTGCCGCGCGAGGTGCGAGAACACCAGCGCCGGCAGGATGAGCTGGGTGACGGCGCGAGCGAAGATGTCGGCGTGGTCTTCGTTCAGCACCCGGGTGCTCCGCAGGGCAATCGCCGCCGCGAACAGCGTCACCATCAGCAGCATGGATTCGGCGGCGCGCAGCGTCAGGTCCATCGGGATCGCCTCGTCCGGATCATTGCTCGTTGGGCCGCGATCATAATCTTGTCCAGAGCCATGGTGCCGCAGGAGCGGCGTCCCCGCGGCAATTCGACGCCCATCGCGCCGAAGACGGCGCTCCCACGCCAGCGTACGGGCTCATGATCGACGCCGCCATGGGCGAGCGTCAGCGCCTCGCACGCGGGCGCGAGCCCCGGTGCCGCGTGCGGGGGCGCGCCGCTATCCACCGCGCCGGCCCTTGCGCAGCAACCACGCCACGCCCAAGTAGAGCGCCCCTCCCACCACCAGCGTCACCTCCGCGGCAACGAACCAGAGCAGGAAGAGAAAGCCGATCTGCTTCCAACCCAGACCGGCGCCGACCGAGGCCACCTCACCGGGGGTCTGATGCAGGAAGGTGATGCCAGTCATGATCGAGGCGATGACCAGCGACCAGGCGACGGAAATGGCGAGCAGCGACGGGGCCTTGGCGGGCGTGTTGGACATGACTGGGACTCGATGACTCAAGGATATGCTGGATTGGCTCGCGGCGACTTCGGCGCCAGTGGGAGCGCCGTCATCGGCGCGATCGGCTTGGACCGGGCCGATCGCGGCGGGGACGCCGCTCCCACGGCGGCGCCCGGCCGGGTGCGGCGCCATTCAGGCCACGCCTTGGGCAGGCTCGCGGGATTCGCGCCGCGGCGACTGTGCGCCGGCGGGTCCGTCCTGCGCCGGCGCGCGAACCTCGGCATCGGCCCGCGCGGCGGCCCCCTGCAGCGACCAGTGCACCACCAAATTCAGCATGCGCATGGCCGCGTTGATGGAGGCGAACACCTGGTTGGCGTGCACGCCGCGGGTCTTGAACTCGCCGGCCTTGCTGGCCGCACCGCTCGCCGCACGCGCGGCGGTGGGCTGGCGGGCATCGCCCGGCGCCTCACTCGCCGGCGGCGTGGCGGCCGCGCGGGCTGGCGCCGCGGGCGACGCCCAGGTGATGGTGCACTCGGTGAGCGCGTCGGTGCGCCCGCCCTTGGGGATACGCACCTCGTAGTCCACCAGCTGCGGCAGGCTCAGCCCCTCGCGCTCGGTGATGACGGCGAGCGCCTTGTTGAAGGCGTCGAAGCCGCCGTTGCCGCTGCCGGTGGCGGTGTGCACGGTGTCGTGGAGGCGCAGCTTGATGCTGGCGGTGGACTCCAGGCCTAGGCTGGAGGAGACGTTGCAGGCGAGCAGCTCCGCGTGGTCGTACTCGCTGGACTCCAACACCTCAGCGATGATAAATGGCAGATCCTCGAAGGTGATGCGCTTCTTGGAATCGCCGAGCTCGACGATGCGCGCCAGCACCTTGCGCTGCTGCTCTTCCGACAGGCGGACGCCGAGCCGCTCCAGGTTCTTGGCCAGCGACGCCTTGCCGGCCAGCTTGCCCAGCGCATAAACGCGCCGGCGGCCGAAGCGCTCCGGCGAGAGCCGGGTCACGTACAGGCTGCCCTTGTTGTCGCCGTCGGCGTGGATGCCGGCGGTCTGGGTGAAGACATCTTCGCCGACGATGGGGGCATTGTCGGCGATGCGCTTGCCGGAGAAGTGCTGCACCAGCTCGCTGACGCGGGCCAGGTGCTGCTCGTCGATGCCGAGGGAGAGGTCGAGCTGGTCGCGCAAGTTGACCACTACCTCCGCCAGGGAGGCATTGCCAGCACGCTCGCCGAGGCAGTTGACGGTGCAGTGCACGGCTGCGGCACCGGCCTGCGCGGCGGCGACGACGTTGGCGGTGGCCAGCCCGTAGTCGTTGTGCGGATGGAAGTCGAAGCGGCAGCCCGGGAAGCGCCGGCTCATGTCCATGACGGCCGCGAAGACCTTCTCGGGGGTCATCACTCCCAAGGTGTCCGGCAGCATGAAGTGACCGACGCCGCTGCCTTGCAGGTGCTCCATCAGGGTGTAGACGTAGTCGCGGTCGTCGGCGTAGCCGTTGGACCAGTCCTCCAAATACAGGTTGACCCGGAGCCCACGCTCGCCGGCCAGGGCCACATTGCGGCGGATATCCTCGGCGTGCGCCTCCAGGGACTTGCGCAACTGGGTCTCGCAGTGCTTGCGGCTGCCCTTGGCGAGCAGGTTCATGACGCCGCCGCCAGCCGCGCGAATCCAGTCGATGCTCTTGCCGTCGTCGACGAAGCCCAGCACCTCCACCCGGCCCTCCAGCCCGCGACCCCGCGCCCAGTCGATGATGCGCGCCACGGCCGCCTG
>NZ_JAJDNQ010000039.1 GCF_022340605.1 Thiohalocapsa sp. | reverse complement strand
GCCGATGTCGGAGAACAACCGCTCAGAGCCGCAGCCGGGAAAGTAGAACACCGCCTCGGCATCGTCGCTGACCTTGGCCGCATCGCGCAGGATCGGCACCCGGGTCCTGTCCTCCAGCCCGAGATCCTGGCGGAAGGTGCGCTTCGGCAGCTCGACGCGGATCGGGCGGCTGACCAGCTGCACGGCCTGGCCGACCGGATTCGGCCTGCCGGTGGTGGCGCCGGGACGGCGGTTGGTGCCCTCGGTCAGCTTGAGCCGCGCGGCCGCGGCATGGGCGAGATTGAGGCCGGCGAAGCCCCATTCCGCCAGACCCTTGCGCAGGACTCGGATCGCCTGCGGGTTCTGGGTGTTCAGAAAGCCCAGTGCCGCTGACGCACCCGGGCTGGTGCGCTTCTTGCCGCGCTGCACGAGGATGCGGCGCAGGCGCATGGTCACATCGCCGAAATCGATGTCCACCGGGCAAGGGCTCAGGCACTTGTGGCAGATGGTGCAGTGGTCCGCCACGTCGTTCATCTCGTCGAAGTGACGCGCGGACAGTCCGCGGCGGGTCTGCTCCTCGTACAGGAAGGCCTCGATGATCAGGCCGGTGCCCAGGATCTTGTTGCGCGGTGAGTAGAGCAGATTGGCGCGCGGTACATGGGTCATGCACTTGGGCTTGCACTTGCCACAGCGCAGGCAGTGCTTGACGTCGTCGTTCAGCGCGCCGAGCTCGGTCTCCTCCAGGATGATGGCCTCCTGCTGCACCAAGCGCAGCGACGGGGTGTAGGCGCCGTCGAGGCCGGAGTCCTTGGCGAGCTTGCCGGGGTTGAAGCGCTGCTTGGGGTCGATCTCCGCCTTGTAGCGGGCGAAGGCATCGAGCTTCTCGGGCTCCAGGTAGCCGATCTTGGTGAGCCCGATGCCGTGCTCGCCGGAGATGACGCCGCCGAGGCCGGTGGCGAGGTGCATCACCTGGTCCACGATGCGGTCGGCCTCCTTCAGCATCGCGTAGTTGTCCGAATGCACCGGGATGTTGGTGTGCACGTTGCCGTCGCCGGCGTGCATGTGCAGCGCGACGAACAGGCGCGAGTCGCGTGCCTGCTTGTGGATCTCGGCGAGGCGCGCGCGCACCGGGGCCAGGTCCTGGCCGGCGAAGATCTCGTCGAGGCGCCGCGCGACCTCCTTGCGGTAGCTCTGGCGCAGGTCGCGGCGCAGCATCAGGTCCAGCAGGGTGTCCTTGCCGTGCACCAGCGCGCGCTCGGGCTCGCGCAGCAGGTCAAGGTGCTCGATGGCGGGCTCGTCCAGCAGCTCCAGGATGCTGTGCCAGCGGTTGCGGGCCTGATCGACCACCTGGCTGGCGGCGACGCGCTTGGCGTCGAGAATGGCCCGGGCCTCGTCCGAGGATTCATAAGTATCCGCGGGCCGGGCCTCGTTCAGCGGTCCCGCCAGGTAATCCAGTACCGCGGCCATGATGGTGTCCTTGTTGCGGATGGACTGCTCGACGTTGATGCGCTCGATGCCGCGGCTGTAAGCAGCGAGCTTGTCGAGCGGGATGACGACGTCCTCGTTGATCTTAAAGGCGTTGGTATGCCGCGAGATGGCCGCGGTGCGCGCGCGGTCCAGCCAGAAGCGCTTCCGCGCCTCCGGGCTCACGGCGATGAAGCCTTCGCCGTCGCGGGCATTGGCGAGCCGGATCACCTCGGCGGCGACGAAGTCCACCGCCTCGGCGTCGTCCGACACCAGATCGGCGATGAGCACCATCTTCGGGAGCTCGCGGCGGTTGGCCTTGGTGGAGTAGTTGACGGCGCGCACATAGCGCTCGTCCAGGTGCTCCAGGCCCGCGATCTGGACCTCCGGGTGGTCGTCCACGTAGCCCTTGACCTCGACGATGGCAGGCACGGCGCGGTCCAGGTCGGTGCCGAAGAACTCCAGACACACCGTGCGCACGTGCGCCGGCATCCGATGCAGCACGAAGCGCGCCGAGGTAATCAGTCCGTCGCAGCCCTCCTTCTGCACGCCGGGCAGACCCGACAGGAACTTGTCCGTGACGTCCTTGCCGAGACCCAGCTTGCGGAAGGCGCTGCCGGGCAGGGTGAGCAGCCGCGGTGTCCCCTTGGGCGTGATACCGTCTCCGGCATAGCGTGAGATGCGAAAGCGCACTGTCTCGGCATCGTGGATCTTGCCGAGGTTGTGGTCCAGGCGCTCCACCTCGAGCCAGTCGGCGTCCGGCGTCACCATGCGCCAGGAGACCAGGTTGTCCAGCGCCGTGCCCCAGAGCACGGCTTTCTTGCCGCCGGCGTTCATGGCCACGTTGCCGCCGATGCAGGAGGCATCCTGGGAGGTCGGGTCCACCGCGAAGGCGAGGCCTTTGGCGTCGGCGAGATCCGAGACGCGGCGGGTGACCACGCCGGCGCCGGCGCGCACCGTCGGCACGTTCCGCGGACCCGCGCGGCCATCGCTGCCGGGCAGGTCCATGCGCTCGACGCCGGACAGCGCCTCCAGCTTTTCGGTGTTGATGACCGCGGTGCGGGCGTCCAGCGGCACCGCGGAGCCAGTGTAGCCGGTGCCACCGCCGCGCGGGATGATGGGCAGCCCGCAGTCGATGCAGGCGGCGACGATGGGGGCGACCTCTACTTCGGTGTCCGGCGTGATGACGACGAAGGGCAGCTCCACGCGCCAGTCCGTGGCGTCGGTGGCATGCGCCACCCGGGCGAGGCCGCCGAAGTTGATGTTGTCTCCGCGGGTGATGCCGGCCAGACGCTTGGTGATGAGCCGGCGCAGCCGCTTGTCCTGCTCGAACTGCGCAGCGAAGCGCTGCACCGCGGCGCGGGCGGCTGCCAGCAGCTCGGCCGCCTGTTGGTTGTCGTTGAGCCGCTGCTCGAACTGGTCCAGCCGGTGCTCCAGCGCTTGGACGAGCAGGACGCGCCGCTTGGCGTCCGCCAGCAGGTCGTCCTGAAGATACGGGTTGCGGGTCACCACCCACATGTCGCCCAGCACCTCGAACAGCATCCGCGCCGAGCGCCCGGTGCGGCGGGTGCCGCGCAGCGCTTCGATGAGCCGCCAGTTGGCCTCGCCCAGAAAGCGGATGACGACCTCCCGATCCGAAAAGGAAGTGTAGTTGTAGGGGATCTCGCGCAGGCGGTGGGTGGGCGCAGCCTCGGCGTCGCCGGCGGCGGCCGCCTGCGGCGATTGCGCGGCAGTCTGCCGCAGGGTAGCGGCGGGATTGGCGGCGTGGCCAGGTAGGTCGGCGGGGGCGGACATCAGGTGGCTCGTGCTTTGCTGCAATGCGGCAATTTTACCGCACGCGCGCAGCCAAGCGCGTTGCGGCCGGCCCTTCAAGACCGCACGCAATTACGGGTTACCCCGGGGCCGTGCACGCCGGGAGCGGCGACACCATGGGGGAGAGACGCTCGCAGCCCTTGGGAAACGCCGACGCATCGGCGTCTCCCTGTGCGGCGTCACTCCTGACTTTGCTGTCGTTGTCGTTGTCGATTTGGTTATCGTGGTCGTGGTCGATTTCGTGGTCGTGGTCGAGTATTCGACCACGACCACGACCAGAAACTTCGACCAGGTTCCTCGGCTCCGGCCCATCCGGGGTGGCGCCCTGCAAAATTGGCTGAAACGGCGTACTAATACCGGCTCGGCACGTACAGCTCCCGCGGCAGGGTCGAGCGGTCATAGTCCGGATTGAACACCCGCTCCGGCAGGGTAATGGGCTCGTGCGGAACGTCCTCGTACGGGATCTGGTCCAGCAGATGGTGGATACAGTTGAGCCGCGCACGCTTCTTGTCGTTGCCCTCGACGATGAACCAGGGCGCCTCCGGGATGTTGGTGCGGGCGAAGGTCTCCTCCTTGGCCTTGGTATAGTCCTCCCAGCGCACTCGCGATTGCAGGTCCATCGGGCTCAGCTTCCACTGTTTGAGCGGGTCATGGATGCGCATCAGGAAGCGCAACTGCTGCTCCTCGTCGGTGATGGAGAACCAGTACTTGATGAGCCGGATGCCGGAGCGCACCAGCATGCGCTCGAACTCCGGCACGTCCTGGAAGAACTGCTCCACCTGCTCCGGCGTCGCGAAGCCCATGACGCGCTCCACGCCAGAGCGGTTGTACCAGGAGCGGTCGAACAGCACGATCTCCCCGCCGGAGGGCAAGTGCGGCACATAGCGCTGGAAGTACCACTGGGTGCGCTCTTTCTCGGACGGCTTGGTGAGCGCGACAACCCGGCAGACGCGCGGATTGAGCCGCTGCGTAATGCGCTTGATGACCCCACCCTTGCCGGCGGAGTCGCGCCCCTCGAAGATCACCAGGACCTTCTCGCCGTTGGCTTCCACCCAGTCCTGCAGCTTGATCAGCTCCGCCTGCAGCGTCAGCAGGCCGCGGAAATACTCGGCGCGGCCGATGGCCGACGGGCGCTTGCGCCTGTAGATCTTGCGCAGCTCCATGGACAGCGCCGGCTCCGACATCTCCAGCTCGTAGTCCTCGTCCAGCGCATCCTCGAGCTCCGCCTCCAGCCAGTCCTCGAGGTCCGGGTTCGCATCAGCATCGCTCATCGTGCATCACCTCCGGGCGGTGTTGTCCAGACGGGCGCCGCGGCGCGCAGCACAGTGGCACCCCCCAGACGCTTCGGGGCCGCGCCACTGCGCCAGCTACCGCGCCAGCTTGGCGCCGATGCTAACACCCGGGAACCACCCCAAAATGACGGTTTGATTGCCTGGAAACGCCGCCTTTCCCGGCTACCCCCGCGGGGCGCAAACTCCCAGGGCGCCGACTCCTGGGGGCGCCGACTTCCAGTCGGCCCGCGCGGCGCCAGCCGCACTGAGCGTGAGGCGACAGCGTACAGTCGCGTGCCACCATCGCCGCCGAGGAACGCCTGATGGAGCAATGCGGCTTCCCGGCGATCATCGAGCACCGCTCCGAGCATGCCCGGGGCCTCGGCGATATGGAGCGCTTCGCCGCCCAGTTGGCCGGCGGCAGGACGCAGATCGCCCGGGCCTATGTAGTCGAGCAGCTCCCGCAGTGGTTCGATCTGCACGCGGCGACCATGGACAGCGCCTTGGCCGCATGCCTCAAGGGCTCGGTGCGGGTGGCCGCGCCGCCGGCGCCCAGCGGCCTCGACGGCAACCTGGACGGCAACCGGTCAGCGACCTGAACCACTGGGGCTAGCCAGCCAACCTGCCCCCATCTGCGCAAATTGGTCGGCAACATCCCGGCAGCGTAGACTCCCGCCTGGCCCAGACCACCGCGCGACTGCCATCCTGGCGGCGCTCAACCGGTGGAAACGGCCACGCACGCCACCAACACGACACAAGCATTCGAAACCAACCCGCGGAGGAACAACGGATGGATATGAAGACCTTCAAGACCCTCGAATTCATCGCCATCTTCGGCGCCCTGGGCTACTTCTGGTGGAACCAGCGCCAGGCCCGCCTGCGCTACGAGGAGGAACAGCGCAAGAAAGCCGAGGCCGAGGCATCGGTGGCGGCTGGCAGCTCCAAGCCGAACAAGGGCTGAGGCACCCGCGGCCTCGCCCGCATCCGAACGCGGCGGGCACCTCCAGCAGGGCCCGGCGCGTCCTTCAGCCAGACGCCGATGCAAAGGCCCTAGGACAACTGCGCCGGGCTCCGGCCAACAGGAGACTGCGCAAATATTCGGCGGGCTGAGCACGATTGAAGCCCGACGTGCTGCGGCGCCGTCGGGCCTCCTGGCGTCGGCCCGACCTACGGGGCGCCCGTAGGTCGGGCTGAGCGCAAGCGAAGCCCGACGAACCCAACGGGGTCAGCGAACCCAACGGGGTCAGCTCGCGCATTGTTGCAGCTCGTGGCGGCCGCGCTAAGACTGCGGCAGGCACTGGCCTCGGACTCTATGCTGGCGATTTTCTCCCACTTGATCTCTGCATCGCGATACGCCTGATCGCAGGCGTGTTGGTCGCGCCGGATGAACGCGGCTTTCGCCGCGCGGGCCGAGTGGAACTCGGCGCCCCCAGGTCAGCTCCCGGTCAGCTCACCCGCTTGCCTGTCCGCGCCTCCAGCAGGGCGGAGAGGACGAGGCTCGCGAGCACGAAGGCGAGGAAGAGGTAGAAGCCGAGCCGGAGCTCGGTGCCGTTGGTGGTGATGACGTCCACACCGCGGCCGCTGCCGGCCATGGCGGCGACCTGGCTCTCGACGAGTCCGCTGAAGCCCACATAGGCCATGAGCATGGCGACGACGAGGACGTCGGCCATGGACCACTTGCCGGAACGCAGCGCAAAGAAGTATATGAGCGTGTTGGCCCGCAGGCCGCGCCAGTCGAAATAGTAGAGGAAGCCGGACAGCACCTTGAGGGTGGGAAAGACCAGGCTGAACAGGGTGATGAGGACGGCGACGAAGACCATGTCCCAGGCGCCGGTGTCCACCAGGACGCGCACCACGTCGAGGATGCTCTTGCTCTGAAAGTAGAGCACCTGGTCGGTGAAGACGATGGTCTCGCCGAGGACGACGAAGCGCAGCTCGGCGATGCGCGCCTCGACGTCGATCATGGGCGTCAGAACGCCGCCCGCCAGCACCACCAGGGTGCCGGCGGTGAGCATGGCCATGACCTCGGGCTTCAGGTTCGGGCGCTCGCGCCAGGCGACGAAGAACATGCCGGCCACCGCCAGCAGCACGCCGATGGCGAAGTTGCGCGCGCGCGTCTCCAGCGCGTCGGCCTGGCTACGCAGCACGGGCTCGCAGGCGGCGGCGTCGGCGCAGCCGTGGCGGGCGAGCACGGCGTCGTAGGCGCTGAAGTCGGTGGCGGCGAAGGTGGCCGCGGCGGTGGAGTGCAACGCGGCCAAGAGCTGTTCCTTGAGCTGGGCGCGGGTGTCCGGCCGGTTGAATTCTTCCAGGATGGCGTCGGCGTAGGCCGGTTCCCGTGCGCGCAGCTCGTTGAAGTCCACCACGAAGTCCTGCACGCCCTGGCGGAAGGCGCCGGTCAGGCGCTCCCAGAAGGTGTCGCCGGAGGCGTTGCGCCGGCGCAGATAGCGCTCGACCTCCACCAAAATGCGATCCAGGGCGATCTCGATGTTGCGCTTGAGCGCCGGGCGGTTCTCGTCGGTGAGCTCGAAGGTGTCGATCTTCTTCGCCAGCAGCCCGGCGAGCCGGTCGACCCAGACCTCGGCATTCAGCAACCCGTAGCGCACATCGTGCAGCTCGGCGAGGTCGGTCTCCAGGCTCTGGACGCGGCGCAGGTCCAGGATCGCCTGCGCCGCCAGCAGCGTAGCGGAGAGCAGCAACACGCCGATCGACAGCGCGGCGGCGAGGCGGGCGCGGCCGGGGTTCAGGCGCGGTTGCATGGCAGCGGCCTCCCTGGCGCAGCGGACAAGCGGGCAGCCGTGCTCAGCCCTTCATGGAGTCGAAGAACTCGCCGTTGGTCTTGGTGTGCTTGAGCTTATCCAGCAGGAATTCCACCGCCGCCAGTTCGTCCATCGGGTGCAGGATCTTGCGCAGGATCCAGACCTTCTGCAGGTCCGCCGGTGCCATCAGCAGCTCTTCGCGGCGGGTGCCGGAGCGGTTGATATTGATGGACGGGAAGATGCGCTTCTCGGCGATGCGCCGATCCAGGTGGATCTCCATGTTGCCGGTGCCCTTGAACTCCTCGTAGATCACCTCGTCCATGCGCGAGCCGGTGTCGATCAGCGCGGTGGCGATGATGGTGAGCGAGCCGCCCTCCTCGACGTTGCGCGCGGCGCCGAAGAAGCGCTTCGGGCGCTGCAGGGCGTTGGCGTCCACGCCGCCGGTGAGCACCTTGCCCGAGGACGGCACCACGGTGTTGTAGGCGCGTGCCAGGCGGGTGATGCTGTCCAGCAGGATGACGACGTCGCGGTTGTGCTCCACCAGCCGCTTCGCCTTTTCGATGACCATCTCGGCCACCTGCACGTGGCGGGTGGCGGGCTCGTCGAAGGTGGAGGACACCACCTCGCCGCGCACCGAGCGGGCCATCTCGGTGACCTCTTCAGGGCGCTCGTCGATGAGCAGCACGATGAGGTACACGTCCGGGTAGTTGTGCGCGATGGACTGGGCGACGTTCTGCAGCATCATCGTCTTACCGGCCTTCGGCGGCGAGACGATGAGCCCGCGCTGGCCCTTGCCGATGGGCGCCACCAGGTCGATGATGCGTGCCGTCAGGTCCTCGGTGCTGCCATTGCCGATCTCGAGCTTGAGCCGCTGCTGTGCGAACAGCGGCGTGAAGTTCTCGAACAGGATCTTGTTCTTGGCGGCTTCCGGGCGGTCGAAGTTGATGTCCCCGACCTTGAGCAGCGCGAAATAGCGCTCGCCATCCTTGGGCGGACGGATCTTTCCGGAGATGGTGTCGCCGGTGCGCAACGCGAAGCGACGGATCTGGCTCGGCGAGACGTAGATATCGTCCGGCCCCGCCAGGTACGACGCGTCCGCCGAGCGCAGGAAGCCAAAGCCGTCGGACAGGATTTCCAGCACACCGTCGCCGTAGATGTCCTCACCGCGCTTGGCGCGCGCCTTGAGGATGGCGAAGATCAGGTCCTGCTTGCGCGAGCGGCCGATGCCCTCGATCTCCATGGACTGGGCGAGCTCCACCAGTTGTGGAACCGGCATCTTCTTGAGTTCTGTGAGATTCATTGCGTCGTGTGTGATGGCGATGGGGCCGCCGGCTGGTGGGCGCCGCGGTGGCGCGCCGGTTGCGTGTGGCCGCGGCATGGAAGCGCGGAGCTGCGGGTGGGCCGGCGGTGGCGGGGGATTGTCTGGCTTTCCTGCCGCGGCGACCGGTGCGCGGCCCGGTGTGGGTCCTGGAGCCAATCGCGGGGCAGGGCCGGGCGATGTTCCGGGGTTTCGGAGTTCTGGGGTCTTGGGGTTTTGGGGTTTTGTTGATCGCCGCACCCGCTCGCGCGAGGTGGGCAACGGTCTGAACGCTGGCTGGGACGACAGTCGGCGCCGCGTGTCAGAGGTTGCTGTCGATGAACACCGTCAACTGCGACTTGGACACCGCTCCGACCTTCGTGGCCTCCGGCTCACCGCCCTTGAACAGCATCAGCGTCGGAATGCCGCGCACCTTGAAGCGCTCGGTGACGGCGCGGTTCTGGTCGATGTCCAGCTTGGCGATCTTGATCTTGCCCGCGTACTCCTCAGCGATCTCTTCGAGTAGCGGCGAGATCATCTTGCAGGGGGCACACCAGTTGGCCCAATAGTCCACGAGGACGGGTTCTGTGGAGTTCAGCACCTCTTCCTCGAAGGTGTCATCCGTCACGTGCAGGATGCGGTCGCTCACGTCTCGTCTGTCTCCGCTCGGGTGTAAGGATTTCGGCAGGTGGCGCGGATCTGCGTTGCTGCGAAACACGTCGCGCCGGTCACTCGCGCGACTCGCAGGTTATCCGGGCGCAGGTTGTCCGGGCCGACTCGCTGCCTGCATTAAGGAGGGAGGGCGGGCGGATTGGCGTTGTTATCGCCCCAAGAGTTAATATGCATTCTCAGCCAAAGATCTCAAGATTTGCAACCCCTCCCGGCCCGCCGGCGCCGACCGGCAGCGACGCAGCGACCAAACTCGGCCGCGCCGCGCGCAAACCAACCGGGGCAACGGCCGCAGCGCCGCAGGATTCCATGGCTCAGACCCATCTCACTGACGTCCGTTTCGACAGTTTCGACCTCGACCGACGCATCCTCCAAGGTCTCGCCGATGCGGGCTTCACCCATTGCACGCCGATCCAGGCCCAGGCGCTGCCGCTCGCGCTGGCGGGTCAGGACGTCGCCGGCCAGGCGCAGACCGGCACCGGCAAGACGGCCGCCTTTTTGGTGGCGGCGATGCAGCACCTGCTGACCCATCCCCTCGAGCCGCGAGACGGCCCGCCACAACCGCGGGTAGTGATCCTGGCGCCCACCCGGGAGCTGGCGGTGCAGATCCACAAGGATGCCGAGTTGCTCGGCGCGCACACGGACTTCAAGCTGGGGCTGGTCTTCGGCGGCACCGGCTACCAGCAGCAGCGCGATGCGCTCGCCGCCGGCGTTGACATCCTCATCGGCACGCCCGGGCGGCTCATCGACTACTACAAGCAGCGCGTGTTCGACTTCAAGTCCGTGCAGGTGATGGTGCTGGACGAGGCGGACCGGATGTTCGACCTCGGCTTCATCAAAGACATCCGCTTCGTGCTGCGCCGCCTGCCGAGCCCGGCGGAGCGGCTCGGCATGCTGTTCTCCGCCACCCTGTCCTACCGGGTCACGGAGCTCGCCTACGAGCACATGAACGACCCGCAGATGGTGGAGATCGCCCCCGAGCAGGTCACCGCCGAGCGCGTGCAGCAGACCTGCTACATGGTGGCCAACGACGAGAAGATCCCGCTGCTGCTGGGCCTGGTGCGCGAGATCGAGGGCGGGCGCATCATGGTGTTCGTCAACACCAAGCGCGAGGGCGAGCGCGTCTGGGGCTATCTGCAGGGCAACGGCATCGAGACGGCCATGCTCTCCGGCGATGTGCCCCAGCGCAAGCGCTTGAAACTGCTGGCGCAGTTCAAGTCCGGCGAGCTGCCGGTCATGGTCGCCACCGACGTCGCCGCGCGCGGGCTGCACATCCCGGGCGTGTCGCACGTCATCAACTACGATCTGCCGGACGACGCCGAGGACTACGTGCACCGCATCGGCCGCACCGCCCGCGCCGGCGAGGCCGGGGATGCCATCAGCTTCGTCTGCGAGACCTATGCCTTCTGCCTGCCGGACATCGAGGCCTACATCGGCATGAAGATTCCAGTCGGCGAGGTCACCGCGGACGTGCTCGCCGACGTGGACCCGAAGAGCCGGGTGCCGGCGCCGCGGCGGCCGCGCGACGGGCGTGGTCCCGGCGGCCGCGACAGGCTCGGCCACGACCGCTCGCCCCACGGTCATCACGACAAGACCCGACGCGGCAAGCGCGGCGCCGGCGGCGGGCGGCGATCCGACGATCAGCCGGCCGCCAACGCGGAGGGTGCGCGCCCCGAGCAGCAGACCGAGCAAGCCGCGCCCGACAAGCAGAAGAAGCGCCGGCGGCGGCGGCGCAAGCCGGCGACCGACTCGGCACCGGCGGGCTGAGTAGGCCGGGCCGCGCCGAGCCCCTCCGAGACACTCAGCGGAGCTGCGGCAACAGCGCGCTGAAGCGCGCCACGGCCGGGAACTCCGCCACCTGCCGCACCGGCTGGCGCGAGTCCGGCGCGGTCACCGCCAGCAGCCAGCGGAAGCCGTAGTCGCGCGCCGCGCGCAGCACGTCCAGGTTGTCGTCCACGAACAGGGTGCGCGCCGGGTCGAACGGCTCGACCGCGGCCACCCGCTCCCAGAAGCCCGGCGATTCTTTGGCCAGCCTGAGATCGTGGGCGCAAATGACCCGTTCGAGATGCCCGCCCAGGCGGGTGCGCTGGAGCTTGAGCTCGATGGACTTCTGGTGCGCGTTGGTCACCAGCACGCGGCGCTTGTCGCGTGCGGCCAGCGCGTCCAGGAACTCGATCACATACGGGTGCACCGCGATCAGGTGCTCCACCTCGGACTTGAGCAGCGCGATGTCGAGGCCCAGCTCACGGCTCCAGTGGTCCACGCAGTACCAGTCCAGCGTGCCCTGGATGCGGCGATACTTGGGCAGCAGCTCGTCCCTGGCCTCCGCAACGCTGACGCCGAGCTTCTCGGCGTAGCGCTTCGGCACGTGCTCCAACCAGAAGTGATTGTCGAAATACAGATCCAGCAAGGTGCCGTCCATGTCCAGGAAGACGCTGTCGATGGCGTCCCAGTCGAACGCGGGCGGCGCCGGGTCGTTGGCGTGGGTCATGGTGCGTCGGCGTTTCGCCTGGTGGCAAAATGCCGCTCAGGATAACCGACGCCTCCATTTGCATCACAATCTTGCATCACATCGTTGGACCGCAGCTTTGGACCAGTGCCGCATGAGCAACCGCCCCCGCATCCTCGGCCGCCGGCTCGCGGCGCAGTCGCGCATTTTCCGCGTGGAGGCGGTGGACCTGGAGTTCGCCAACGGCGCGCGGCGCACGTACGAGCGCATCCTCGGCGGCCGGGACTCGGTGATGATCGTGCCGCTGCGCGAGGACGGCACCCTGCTGCTGGCGCGCGAATATGCCGCTGGCAGCGACGACTACCAGCTCGGCTTTCCGAAGGGCGTGGTGGACCCGGACGAGGATCTGCTCGACGCCGCGTGCCGCGAACTGCGCGAGGAGCTGGGCCTCGGCGCCCGGGAGCTTCGTGTCGTGCGCCGGGTCAGCGTGGTACCGGGCTACATCCAGCACGCCACCCAGATCGTGCTGGCGCGCGGCCTGCATCCGGACCCGCTGCCGGGTGACGAGCCGGAGCCCGTCGGCGTGGTGCCCTGGCCGCTATCGGACCCCGATGGACTCCTGGCACGGCCGGACTTCACCGAGGCCAGGTCGGTCGCCGCGCTCTTCCTGGTGCAGCGGTTCCTGGACGCGGAGCGCGCCGCGTCGCCCTGAGCAACTCTCGCTGGGAGCGCGGCCTCGGAAGTTCCGCAGCCAGGCATCAGACAGGCTCCGGGAGCGAGGAACCAAATCGATCGGCCGGCATGGCCGCTTCCTGACCACCTGAGGCAAGATAACGATGACCCATGCACCACAGCGCCGACGTGGACGCCTGCTCCTGCTCGCCGCCTGGCTGCTGCTGGGTCTGCCGGTGTGCGCCGCGGCCGCCGGCACGACCCAGGTTGAGCCGGGTCTCGAGTTCAACGACTTCCCACGCGAGGAGCCGCTGAAATATCCCGCGTGGTTCAACGAGCCCTTCCTGGACCTGCCGGCGGACCACGCCGCCGCCGTGGCCGCGGGCAAGGACCTGGTGGTCTACTTCGGCCAGCGGCGCTGCGCCTACTGCCACCAGCTCATGGCGGTGAACTTCGGCGCGCCGGACATCGAGCAGTACACCCGCGCGCACTTCGACATCACGCCCATCGACATCTGGGGCATCGACGAGGTGACCGATTTCGACGGCAAGGTCATCACCGAGCGCGACTTCGCGCTGCGCGAGCAGACCAACTTCACGCCATCGCTGGTGTTCTACGACGAGACCGGCGCCGAGGCGCTGCGCCTGCGCGGCTACTACCCGCCGTACCAGTTCCGCGCCGCGCTGGAGTATGTGGCCGACGACCACTACAAGCACGAGTCCTTCCGCGACTACCTCGCCCGCGGCGACAACCGGATGGTGTTCGGGCCCGGCGACCTGAACGAAGAGGACTTCTTCGAGCCGCCGCCCTACAACCTGAACCGCTCGCGGCTACCGAGCGAGCGCCCGCTGGTGGTGTTTTTCGAGCAGGGCAACTGCCACGCCTGCGATGTGCTGCATGGCGATGCGCTGGACAAGGCGGAGATCCTGCGCCAGTTCGAGGAGTACGACAGCGTGCAACTGGACATGTGGTCCGACACGCCCGTCATCACGCCGAGCGGTGAGCGCACCACCGCGAAGGACTGGGCCGCGGAGCTCGGGCTGTTCTACACCCCGTCGCTGCTGTTCTTCGACGAGCACGGGCGAGAGCTGCTGCGGGTGGACTCGGTGGTGGGCTTCTACCGCTTGCGCAACGTGCTCAACTACATCAGCAGCAAGGCCTATCTCGACGAGCCCAACTACCAGCGCTGGCGGGTCTCACGCGCATTCTGAGCCCGCGGCGCAAAAAAAATCCGGGGGCAACCTCGCCGGTTGCCCCCGGGATTCGCGCGCCGATACCCAACTTGATGACTCGCTGATTACCACCAGCCGTAGCGGATCTGTTGCCGCCAGGCCGCGTACTCCGGCCCCCGCAGATAAAGGTCGCGGATGTAGGCGCGCATCGCAGGCGAAGCAAACCGATACGCCGGATCATAGACGTAGGCATGGCGCCAGGCACCGTAGCCCGGCCCCCAGCCCCAGTAGGCGTTCGCATCCTCCGCCGGCACCGCCGCCAACGCGAGCAAGACGGCCACAGGCAGCATCGAATGGAGCAGACACTTCATGGTCGCATCCTCCCAATGACCCCTACATACCTAAGTGTAGTTGGGGATTGCGGCGAGTGAATCAGCAACTGACCGGCGCCATGTGCGGCTTGTGCTGCAAGCGCATGAAGTCCCGGCGTAGCCCGGTGAGCCGATCGATGAGCTTGCGCCGCTGTGCATCGCTGAGGGAATCGTCCAGGCGCACCAGCAGATCTGTCATGCTCTGGCGCAGCTCACGGCGACCGCGGCTCACGTCCGGTGGCATGTCGGTGTAGTCCACCAGCCAGGCGGTCAGAAAGCGCTCGATGCGGGCGCTGGAGGCACCGCTGCGCAACAGGTCGATAAGCTCGCGGCGCTTGCGGTCGCGGTAGCGATACCAGCCGGCGCTGTCCGGCAGCTCCGCCACCACGTCGCGCACGATCCGGTGCTGGCGAGCGCTGGGGTCGCCGATCCACCATTGCAGGCTCTTGGCGTAGCGCTTGGCGCGCTTCTCCACGCGCACGTTGGCGGGCGTCTCGGCGTCCTCGGCATCCTCGCGCGCCTCTTTACGGAACTTGCGCGCCAGGGTGTCGATCTGCCCCTTGTCCAGATCGGCCAGCAGCGGCGCGGCGGTGGCGGCAGCGAGCTTGAAGTGGCGGCGGTAGATGACATCGAACTGATTCAGCAGGCAGCCGACATTGGCGCGCGTGAAGCCCTTGCGGGCGTCGTTCTGGGCGCTGTTGAAGAATGCCGCGAGGTAGGGCAGCTCCTGCTGCCGGTGCTTGGCGAGCGCGGCCTCGAGGGTCGGCGCCCAGCGCTGGATCTGCGCGTTGTCCAGGCGCAGATAATCGTCCGCGTAGTTCTCGATGAAGAAGTCGGCGGTGTTGTACGCGAGCTGCATGCCCGAGCAGCCGGCGATGAGCAACACCAAGGCTGCCCAGGCGAGCAACCGCAGCGGGCCTCGAATTGGCAAGGTCATGGTATGCGTGAATCCCGTTCGAGAGCGCGGTCGGCGCGCGGATGGCAGACCGCAATATAGCAACGTGATGCGCCACGGACGGCGGGGGCAAGCCGTATGCGGCGGAAGCCGACCGACCGACCATGTCTGACGGTTAGGGTCTATTGTCGAAACCCAACCGCACCCCGTTGCCGCGCGCCACCAACGCAGCAGATACCCTCGCCGGCAGGATGACACCCTGCCCCCGGGCCGGCCGCGTGGCCCGGATCGGGCTGCGCGCGGCCGCGGTGGTGTCCGGCAGACTCTCCGTGGACGACACAGCGGCGCCGCTGCCCAGCGAAGCAGCCCGCACTGGCCTTGGCCCGGGAACGATCCGTGTTGTGCCGACAAAGCGCTCCCCGCGGATGTTGGCCCCGATGTAGGAACCGTGCTTACATAGGGGCTGCATGGGGGTTTTACTTAGGCATCTTCCACCACTCCTTACACGTCCCGGCCAGCTCTTCCCAATGCCAAAGCGCATCCTGGTGATCGACGACGAGAAGGCAGTTCGCGACGCTTTCGAGCAGGAACTGCGTGCCGCCAGGGACGCCGGTCTCCGCTTCGAGCTTGCCCGCAAGCCACTCGGCGCGGCGCAGATCCGCTCGATCGTGCGCAGCAGCCTCGATCTCGGCGACGCGGACGAAACCTCGGAATTCCCTTAACCTCGGGGTCGCGCAGCGCGGGCACCCACCGCAGACTTGCACCATGGCAACCGCATCCACCGGACTTCGTTTCCTGCTCTATGTCGCCGGCGCCAAGGAGACGCCGGAAGCGGCCGAAACACGGCTGCGGCGGCTGCTGGCACAGACGCTCACGACACCGCACGAGATCGAGGTCATCGACGTGCTGGAGGAGCCCTACCGCGCCGACGAGGCGGGGGTGCTGATGACGCCGACGCTGGTGGTCCGCAGCGGCGGTTGCGAGCGACGACTGGTCGGCGACCTGTCCGATCTCTCCCGGCTCAGGCTCGTGCTGAGTGATCCAACGCCGGATTCCACCACCTGAGCTACACCCCCGGTCTCCGCCGCCTGACAGGGGCTGGCCCGACGGCACTTGACCCCCGTCAGTGACGCGGCACGCCGTCGCGGTTAGCGTCGCGAATTTCCGCCCCGTCGGATGCGGCCGACGGTGCCAAGCCCAGCGAGTTCTCCGCCCATGCATGAGCTGTCGGTGTGCCAGTCGCTCCTGGACCAGGTGCAGCGCGTTGCCGCGGATCACGCCGCCGAGCGCGTCGAGCGCATCGTGGTCCGCATCGGCCCCCTCTCCGGCGTGGAGGCGGACCTGCTCCGGAGCGCCTACCCCATCGCCGCCGCCGGCACCATCGCCGAGGGCGCCGTGCTCGACATCGAGCCAGCCCGCGTGCTGGTGCACTGCACCGCCTGCGGCGCCGAGACCGAAGCGGCGCCGAACCGGCTGCTCTGCGGTGCCTGCGGCGATTGGCGCACGCGGTTGGTGAGCGGCGACGAGCTGCTGCTCGCGAGCCTCGAGCTGAGCGTCCCCGACGATCTGCCGGATGACCTGACGCACTAGCACACCGACCCCTCGCGAAAGCGGGTCAAAGCGCCCGCAGGCGCTGCTATAGTCCCGCATCGACAGGGCAACCAACGCGGAGCTATCCCATGTGCGACACCTGCGGCTGCAACATCACCCCCGGCAACGAGCACCTGGTTCGCCCCGGCGGCAAGCACGCCGAGACCGCCTCCGGCCACGCGGCGGTGGAGGTCTTGCAGAGCCTCCTCGGCGAAAACGACCGCCAGGCGGCCCACAACCGCGCCCATTTCGACGCGCGCGGCATCCTCGCCGTCAACCTCATGTCATCCCCCGGCGCTGGCAAGACGAGCCTGCTGGAGGCCACCATCGACGCCCTCGGCGGTGAGCTCGGCGTCGCCGTCATCGAAGGTGACCTGGAGACCGAGAACGATGCCGAGCGCATCCGCGCCAAGGGCGTCACCGCCGTGCAGATCGCCACCGGCAGCGCCTGTCACCTCGATGCGCACATGGTGCACGAGGCACTGCATCGCCTGGACCTCACCGGCATCGACATCCTGTTCATCGAGAACGTCGGCAACCTGGTCTGCCCGGCCAGCTTCGACCTCGGCCACCACCGCAACGTGACGCTGCTATCGGTGCCGGAGGGCGACGACAAGCCCGCCAAATATCCGGTGATGTTCCGCGCTGCGGACCTGGTGCTGCTCACCAAGGCCGACCTGCTGCCGGTGCTAGACGACTTCGACCCGGCGCATGCTGAGCGGCACCTGCGCGAGCTGGCGAGCCCGGCGCCCTTCGTGCAGCTCAGCGCCCGCCGCGCCCAAGACAGCCTGGCGCCCTGGCTCGACTGGCTGCGCGGCGAGCTCGGCGCCCAGCGCGAGCGCCTCACGCGCGGCGCCACGGCGCGCCCCGCGTTGCAGCCCGACGGCTCGCTGCTGCACGGCGGCCATGCCGGCCACGCGCACGCCGCCCCTGCGTCCCTTCCCGAGCACGACCATCACCACGACCACCAGCACGACGATCACGGCGACAAGCACCGCCACCATCCGCATGGCCACGACGGACACGGCCACCCGGGGCACCGCGTATCGGGCTGAGCGCCCGCGCCATAAGCGCAGCGGGCCGCGGGCGCGCGGCACTGTAGTATTCTTGTTCGGCTGCGAAAGGCCGCGCGAGAGCGCCCCGCAGCGCAAAGTATCGGCCCGGCAGCAGGACCGCACCGCCCCCGCGACGTGCGCCCCAGCCGGGCCTCACGGCAACGCCGCAACAGAGCCCAACATCAATCCTTGGAGGATGCCCACCGTGGCAAAGCAATTGCGCACCGCCCCGCTCACTGTCGGTCTCGTGACATTGCTGGCGCTCGCGCCGGCCGCCCAGGCGGTGAACTTCGGCGACATGTTCAATCCCGGCCGCTGGTTCGGCGGTGGCCACAACAACAACGACGACTATTACTACGACGAAGGACCCTGGGGGCCCTACGGTGGGGGGCCTTATGGTTTCGGTGGTCCCTACGGCTACGGCGGACCCTACGGCTACGGCGGCTACGGCCCCTACGGCGCGCCCGGCTATGGCGGCGGCTACGGGTATCCGCCCGCGTTGGGCTACGGCGCGCCGGGCTACGCCGCGCCGGCCACCTCCGCGGCGCCGGCCGCTTCGGACAAGTCGAAGGACCAGGAGATCGAGGCGCTGAAGCGCCGCATCGATCAACTGGAGAGCCGCCAGCAGGGACCGTCGGCACCCGCCGGCGCCGGGGCGTCGAGCAGCAGCGAGGGCTGGCCGTCGGCGCCGGCGTTCCGGCCTATGGATCAGTACTGAGCCCCCACTCGGGTGCCGGTATCCTCGCCGGCGGCGCATGCCGCCGGCCACCCGCCAGAATAATCATCGACCCAGCTAAGGAACCATCGTGGCGCACAACCTCCTGCTCGTCATGCAGCCCGCCACGCACCTGCGTGCCCTGGCGCTGCTGATGGCGGCGAGCCTACCGGGCGCGGTGGCCGCGGCCGGCCCCGCTCCCACCAACGGCTACGCGGTCTACGAGAGCGACAGCAGCTTCGAGGACGTCCTCGACGGGCTGAAGCTCGCGATTCAGGAGCGCGGCATGTACATCAACAATGTGATGCACATGGGCGACATGCTGACGCGCACGGGCAAGGACCTCGGCACGGACGAGACGCTCTATACCCATGCCCAGTCCGTGGAGTTCTGCAGCGCCGTGCTGTCCCGAAAGATGCTGGCCGAGGCCCCGGCGCGGATCGTGAACTGCCCCTTCATCATCGCCGTCTACACCCTGCCGGACGACCCCGGCACCACCTACGTCGTCCACCGGCAAATCCCGCGCACCGAAATCGAGTCGAGCGCCGTGATGCACGAGATCGCCGACATGCTGAAGGACGTCGCCAGCAGCGCGGTCAGTTGGTAGCACGCCCAGCCCGCAGCCCGCAGCCCGCAGCCCAGCCTGCCATCGGATGACTGACGGCCCCGCCGCCGTGCACTAAGCGCGTGCCGCCGGCCAGCCTGACGGTGGATGCGCAGAGATGGAGCAAGCATTGGGTTTAGGTCTTCGCTTGTTCACCGGCGGGGGAGGGAAAGGTGAGTGAGTAGAGCAGACTTGGCATGGGCTCTTTCCAGGCTTCGGCGAGAGACTTGGGCTTAACCGATTTTTACAGTGAGGGCAAGGGGTTCCCGTTAGCATCCTGAGATCGATCCGGGGCGCGCAGCAAAGTCGCCGGCGCAACGCCGTACGACATTCGCAGGTACGCGCGCTCAGCCGCAGCCGGACCGCCGCCGCGCGGCAGGCCGACCAGGGAGCAAACGATGTCCGCGATAGACCAGAACAGGCATCGACTGATTCCGCACCAGCGGTTTCAGGAGGCGTGCAGCCAAGCCGCTGGACCGAAGGCGACGTGGAAAACGAGCCCGGCGCTCGCGGAATCCATGCCTCTGGCGGCGCCGCCGACGCAATCAAACGCGCCGCCGCTGCGCCGGCCGAAGCACTCGCGACGCTGGTCCGTGGAGCGCTCGCGTACCGTTCGCCGCTACCGGCTCGCGGTCATGGCGCTGGTTGTCGCGGGCAGTTGGACCGGCGCATTCGCCTATTCACTCTGGCATCAGGGCCTCCGGCTGAACCGGGAGCTCGCGGCGGCGCGCGACGACCTGCGCTCTGCGCTCAGCACACTCAGGGAGCTCGGCATTCAGCGACCCGCCGGCGCAGTCACCTATCGCAGCTACACGCCGATCCACCTACACCGCAACCCGCTCCAGGACGTGACCTTCTTGCCCGCGGAGAACGGGCAGTCGATTGAGACCCGCCTGACCCTGTTCAACGGCACAGCGAAGCGCCTGGAGCCCAGGCCCACGGTCACCTTGTACAACCGCATAGGTCTGCCGCTCGGTGAGGCTCAGGTTGGGCTGGAGACGCCCGCCGAGGTGCTGCACCCCGGCAAGACCAGTACCTACCACCTGCAAATCCCTCTGAGCCGCGCCGCGGAGCCGGCCTGGTTCGAGGTCGCGGCCGGCGCGCCATAGCGCCGGCGTCTCGCCGTTCCGCGACGCTGTGTCGGTGCCGGGCACGACGGCGCGGCCGCCGTCAATCGCCGCCGTTGTGGGGCCGGCCAAAGCACAGTGCCTGGATCGCCGCACGCAGTTCCGCGGGCTCCACGGGCTTGCGCAGCGCCGGCGGGTTGTCGCCGTGATGCCCATCAGACACCGCGAGGTTCTCCTGGCCGGTCATCATGAGCACCGGCAGCCCCGGGTGCTCCTCGCGCAGACGCGCGCGCAGGGTCGGACCGTCCATGACCGGCATCGCCATATCCGTGAGCACCAGGTCGACGCCCGGTTCATCGCGCAGTTGCGCCAGCGCCGCCTCGCCATGCTCCGCGAAGACCGTCGCGATACCCTGCAACACGAGCAGCCGGCCGATGGCGTCGCGCACCCGCGGGTCGTCGTCCACCACCAGCACGCGCAGACCAGCCAGTGATCGCGGCGCCGGTGCGTCGCCGCCGGTCAATGCGGTTATCGTAGCGGGTGGCGTTGCATCGCCTCCCGGGGGCGTCGCCGGGCGCGCCGGCAGCAGCAGCCGGAAGCGGGTGCCCTGCCTCTGCTCCGAGCTCACGGCCAGGCCGGCGCCCGACCGCAGCACGAATTCCTTCACCATGAACAGCCCCAAGCCATGACCGCGGCCCTTGGCCTTGGTGGAAAACAGCGGCTCGAAGATCCGCGCCATCGCCTGCGGCGAAATGCCACTGCCGGTGTCGGTGACGCTGACCTCGACGTACTCCCCCGCCGATAGGTAGCCCACGCCCAGCTCGCCCCGGCCATCCCACTGCCGGGGGGCGGCCGCAATGCGCAGATGCCCGCCGGCCGGCATCGCGTCGCGGGCGTTCAGCGCGAGATTCAACAACGCCGCCTGCAGGAACGCGCTGTTAGTCCACGCCGCCAGATCCGGCGGGATGTCGGCCTCCAGGACGATGGCCTGCGGCAGCACATGGCGGAGAATGCCGAGCAACTCCTCGATGCTCTCTTCCAGTGGCACGATGGCCAACGGCACACCGCCGGCCCGGCTCAGGGACAGCATGCCGGAGGTGACTACCTTCGCCTGGCTCAGCGCGCTGCGGGTCTCCTCCAGGACCTGCCCCAGCTCCGCGTCGTCGACATCAAAGTCGGCCACCGCGGCTTCGATGAAAAACAGGTTCGCATCGATGACGCCGAGCAGGTTGTTGAAGTCGTGTGCGACGCCGCTGGTGAGGTGCCCGATGGTTTCCCGCTCCTTGGCCTGCACCAGGTCCTGCTGCATCCGCTGCTGAGCGCGTACGGCGGTGATGCGCTGGGCCGTCAGGCGCAGCAGTTGGCGCAGCGGGTCGGTGAGCTGAATACTCCGCTGGCGACCCCACAGGACCAACAGCAGTGGCTCTGGCTCCTCCTCGCCACCGGTGTCCGTGACGGCCAGCACGATGCAGCAGCCGCGGCCGGCCGCCGCGGCCTCCGCACCCCAGGCATCGTCACAGCAGGTGACCGGTCGCCCGGGTTGCGCCAGCGCGGCGTCGAGCAGCCGCGGCGGCAGGGCCGGGGGCGGTGCGGCGAGGTCGTCGGACCGGGCCACGACATCGAGCATGGGCCGCCTGCCCGGCATCGACTCGAGGCTCGCGCGGTCCATTCCCAGCGCACGCTGGGCCAGCCGCAGCAGCGCGAGGACCTGCTCCTCGGGCGGCAGCGACAGGTTGACCAGGTCCAGAAGCTCCTCTAGGTGCGCGGTGTAGGCGGCGAGGGTCGCTTCCAGCGCCTGGCGCCGTTCCTGGGCAAGGTGCAGCTCGGTGACGTCCTCGATCATCGCCAGCGGCACCGGCGGCGTACCCGGCGCGCTGGGCAACAGCGTCACGCGCAGGTCGCCCCAGACCATGCGACCATCAGGGCGCACGTAACGATTGGTGATGCGGTATCCCGGACGACGCCCTGCCAGCAGATCGCTGAAGCGGGCGCGGGCCGCGGGCAGGTCATCGGGGTGCACCACCGCGTCGACGCTGCTGCCTTGCAGCGCCTCCGGACTGCTGCCGATGAGCTCTGCCAGCGCCCAGTTCACCATCAGCATGCGCCGCTCGGCGTCCAACAGGGCGATGCCGATGGGGGCATTGTCGAAGATGGCGCTGAGGCGCTCGCGACTCTCCCGGAGCTGTCGCTGCGCAAGGTGGTGCTCGGTGATGTCCTTGTCGGTGCCGCGGAACCCGCGCCACTGGCCCCGCGCGTCGAACACCGGCATACCGTTGGTGAGCACCCACAGGGTACCGCCGTTCTTGTGCCGGCGCGGGCTGATGAAGTCCTTGACAGGCCGCCTCGCGGCCAACAGCCGCTCTGCCTCGTGCCTGGCCGCCGCGGCATCGGCGGTCAGCAGATCGGTGCAGCGGCGCCCGAGCAGGGCCTCCGGCGGCTCCCCCAAGAGGTCCTCGCTGGCGGCGTTGACGTAGGTGTAACGGCCGTCGGCGTCCATCTCCCAGGCCATGGTTCGGCTCTGCCGCGAGACCTCCTCGTAACGCGCGTTGGTGACCCGCAGCGCCGACAGCGCCCTGGCCCGCTGCCGTGCCGAGGCCAGGATATTGGCGAAGACCTGCAGAAAATGGATCTCCACATCGGTCCACCCCCGCGGCGCGCGGACCGCGTCGAAGCCGATGAAGCCCTGCGTGACGCCGCCACTTACCAGCGGTGCCAGCAGCAGGGCCTGGATGTCCTGGCTGATGAAGAGGTCCCGCTCATGCGCCCAGTCATCGGGCAGGTCGGCAACCCGCGGGATGACCACGGGCTGGGGTGCATCGAGCTCCATGGCCAGCGCTGGGAGCTCCGTAAGCGGCAGGTCGTGGTTTTCGTCGATAGCCGCGGCGATGCCGTCGGCGGTCCATTCCAGCGTGTTGTCGATGGTGCCGGCGGCCGGGTCATACTCGAACAGGTAGGACCGGTCCACGCCGATGAAGGCACCGATGCGCGCGAGGGCACGCTCGCTGGCATGCTCGATGTCGGTATCGCCGGTATCGACGAAGTCCGCCGCGAGCGTGAGCAGCTCGCTCAGCATGGCCTCGCGCTCGGCGATGCGCAGCTCCGCCAGGCGCCGCTCAGTGATGTCCTGCACCGTGCCCAGCGCGCGCACGGCGCGGCCGTCGTCGTCGCGCTCGAACTCGGCGCGCTCGTGGACCCACTTGATGCGCCCATCCGCCAGCAACAGGCGGTGCACCAGATCAAAGCCGGCGCCCTCGTCCTGACCGGCGACGTAGGCGCGGACCAGCCGCTCGCGGTCGTCAGGGTGGACAATCGCATGAAACGCCCCGAAGGAGGCGCCGAACGCGTCCGGGTTCTGCTCGAAGATGCGGTAGACCTCGGGCGACCAGGACAGGTTATCGTCGGCGACCTCGTATTCCCAGGACCCCATATGGGCGAGGGCCTGTGCCTTGAGCAGGGCCTGGCGGCTCGCTTCGAGGGCGCGACGGCTTTGGTACTCCAGGGTCACGTCCGTGAAAAAGGCGGTGAGGGTCCGTGCCGGGCCGAGCCGCATCAGGCCGGGGGCGATCTTGCAGTAGAACTGGGCACCGTCGCGGCGCAGGCAGGGCACGTAAAGGGGCACGCTCAGAGTGCCCGCGTCCGTCTCTTCATCGCTGGAGCCCAGGTCCAGCAGCACGGCAGGCTCGGACGCGGTGGGATGCAGGTCGTCCACGTGCAGGCCGATCAGCGCATCACGCTCGTAGCCGAACAGTGTCAGCATGGCGTCGTTGCACCACAGCAACCGACGGCTGTCGACGTCCATCTCGACGATGCCGTGGGGTGAGCTGTCGATGATGGCCTGCAGTCGGTGCTGGGTCTTGAGCAGGCGGGTGATGTCCGCCAGCGTCTTGAACACCAGGTGCGGGCGGTCCGCGCCGGGCGCCGTGTCGGGGTGGGCCTTAGCGAGCAGCCAGCGCACCTCCTCACCGCCGGTGAACCCGACCACCGTCGGCTCGGTGTCACGTCCGGTGCGCAGCGCGACCCGGGCCGGATAGTCCTCACGTGGCAGCGGTCTGCCGTCCTCACGCAACAGCGCCCAGGGCTCGGCGTCGGCCGGGTGGCCGATCAGTGCGTCACGGGAGGCGCCGAGCAGCTCGCAGGCCGCCGGATTGACGTCGGTGATCACACCATCGGCGTCGTAGTAGATGACCCCTTCGCCGATGGTCTCGAACAGCGCGCGGAAGCGCTGCTCGCTCTCGCGCAGCGCCTGCTCAGACGCTTTGCGCGCGGTGATATCGCGGCCGACGGCGACCATGCCGACGACTTCACCGCGCTCGTCCTGCACCGCCTTACCGGACCACTGCAGCCAGCGCCAGCCAGACGCGGTATCGGCGCGCAGCTCCACGGTGGCGGCGTACGGGGGTGCTTGCAGCTTGGCCATCGCTGCTTCGGTGACGGCGTGGTCGTCCTGGTGCACCAGCGGCATAAAGGTCTGGCCGATGAGCTCGGCCTCGCTGCGACCGAAGGTGCGGCAGAAGGACGGGCTGACGAACTCGAACCGGCGCTCCAGGTCGAAGCGCACCAGCAGGTCCCTAAGGTTCTCGACCACCAGCCGATAGCGCGCCTCCTCGGCGCGCAGGGCCTGTTCGGCGCGACGCTGCTCGGTCACGTCGAAGGTGGTGCCGGCAAAGCGCCAGGGTTGGCCCTGCGCATCGAAATGCATCCGCCCCTGGGCAAGCTGCACGTGCGTGTCGCCGTTCGGCCAGATCACCCGATGCTCGATGTGGAAGGCGCCGTCCGGGCGCTCGCGGGCGGCAGCGATCTCCGCGCGCAGCCTGTCCACGTCGTCCGGGTGCACGGCGGCAAACAGGGTGTCGAGCGACACCTGTACGGCGCCTGGCTCGACACCGAGCAGGCGATAGGTCTCGTCGGACCAGCGCAGCGCGCCAGTGGCCATGTCCATCTCCCAGCTGCCAACGTGGGCAATGGCCTGGGCCTCGGTCAGGCGCGCCTCGCTCTCGCGCAGCCGGATGACGGTCTCCACGCTCTCGGAGACATCCTGCTGCACGCCAATGCAGTGGGTCACGACGCCGTTTTCGTTCTTCACCGGGGACACGGCCAACGCGCACCAATAGGCGCTGCCGTCCTTGCGGCGGTTGCGCAGCACCACGCGGCAGTGCTCCTCGACGGCGATGGACGCGCGCAGCCGCACGAGGTCCGGCTGGTCGTCGTCACCGTCGCGCAACAGGCGCAGGTCTTGGCCCTGAAGCTCGGTGGTGGTGTAGCCGGTGAGCGCCTCGAAGCCGCGGTTTGCGTAGGTCAGCAGGTCATCCCGGCCACTGCGCTCCGTGACCACGATACCGGTGCCGCTCTGCGACAGGGCCTCCAGCAGCACGTCGTGCCGGCGACGCAACTGGATGGAGGCGAGCCCGAGGCCCGCCAGGGTCGCGGTCCTGGCCAGCACCTCGCCGGCGAAGGCGTCGCGGCACTGCGCCGGCACGTCGGTTATCAAGAGCCCAAGGCCCTGGCCGTCGCGGTCGCGCACGGGCAGCACCTGCCCGCCGCGCAGCATCGCCGCCAACGCCCCTGCGCCGTCCACCAGTTCGGCCGGCGGGTCGGTTGCCGCGCCGGCGGCCAGCGCCCGCTGCAGCGATGCTGCCACCGCCGGTGCCGACAGCAGGCGCTCCAGTTCGCCGCGCAGGTCCGCGGTCAGCCACGGCGCGGCGGCGGGCGCCAGACGATTGTCGCCGGCCGGTAGCAGGAGCAGGCAACGCCGCGCGGGCAAGACGCCGTGCGTTCGCTGGCAGAGGTCCGCGGCAAAGGCGGTGGCGTCGTCGCCATGGTGCACCAACCAGGCCAGCCCGTGGGCCTCCAGGTCCAGCAAGGCGCGCTGGCGGACCTGTTCATCGCGCTCGTACTGCAACGCGTCGAAGCTGTCACTGAGGGAGCCCCCCATGGCATCCACGGCCTCGCCGAGCTCCACGGTCTCGGCGAACAGCCCCGGCGTTGCCGCCGACCACGCGCGCTGCTCCCGGATGGCCGCGGGCAGTTCTCGGGTGGCCGCGGTGACGGAGAGCAGCGGCGCGACGATACGCCGGCTCAGTGCCCGGGCGAGGACCACGGCGCCCAGACTCAGCGCCAGCAAGGCCGCCAGAAGCTTGACAACCTGCACCTGCACAGCATCGATGACCGGCTGGACGCTGACGTCGATGACGAGATCCCGGCCAGGGGCGACCTCGTCGGCGGGCAGCGCCGTACGGTAGCGCGTCGCGCGCCAGCGCTGCATGGCGGACGCTGCCGGCTCGGCCGGCTGCACCAACGACAGGCCCGGCTGCGCGCTTGGCATGACCGACTCCGCGGCGCTTGGCTCATCGAACAGCGGCTTCCCAGTGCTTCTGTCGGCCAGGAACAGCCGCGGGCGGGACCCGTCTCGCAGGCGCTCGCGCGCCAGCGCATTCAGGCGCTTGAGCTCGGCCGACAGCGCCTCCACGCCCGCCGTCTCGGCTTGCGCCAGAGTGCGCTCCATCAGCGCGCCGAACAGGCGCAAGTCGTAGGCGGTTTCACGCTCCAGCCGGTCCTTGAGATCGCTGTTGTCCCAGGCCGTGACCACCACCGCGGGCAGTAAAAGGGCCGTCAGCAACAGGCTGAACAAGAGCTCGCTGAGGCGCGGCAGACCGCGCTGCCCGCCCAGCAAGCCGAGCACAATGAGCAGCCCCCCCGCCAGGGCCGCGTTGAGGATGCCGTTGAGCGCCTGCTTGGCGGCGATCAGCAGTGTCGGCAGCCAGCCCATGCCGAGCACGTCGTGGTAGAGGAGCAGCACCAGGGGGATGCCGAGCCAGAGCCAGTACAGCGCCACCGATACGGCCAGGGGCGGTGCCGGCAGGCCCTTGCGCCGGGTGCAGTAGCGGTGCCAGGCGACCACGCCGGCTTCCAGGCTGAAGATGGCCATGGCGTAGGGGTGGTGCCAGAGCAGCAGCGTATAGGCGCTGCCGACCAGGGCCACGACCAGGCCCGGCACGGCGCCGAGCCGCGCGACGGCGATGAGGGTCGCGATGGAGCCGAACAGGATCTCGACACCGAAGAACAGCGACACGCTGAAGTAGTTGCCGAGCACCGCAGCCAGGGCCAGCAGCAGCGTCTCCGGGAGTTGGCGCAGCGCGGGATGATGGAACGGCAGGCGGCTGGGGGCGCGCACCGCCGGCTGCCCGGCCACGCCGGGGGTCGCCTGTGGGTCGGACATGAACGAAACCTGACGGGTGAGGAACTCAGCGGGCGGGGGCCTGCGCTGCCGGGGGGCGCAGCAGGGCTATGAGGTTTGCGTGTAACGCCTCGGGCCGGATCGGCTTGTGTAGCGTAGCGTCAGCGCCGAGCTCGGCGCTCATCGCCAGCACGTTGGTGGCCTCGCCGCGGATGACGTCGCCGGAGACGGCGATGATCCGCATCCGGGGGGCCAGCCGGCGCGCCCGGGCGATGACCTGGAACCCGTCCATGTCCGGCATGAAGATGTCAACGATTAGCAGGTCCGGCGGGTCGCGCTCGATGGCGGCGAGTGCGCTCTGCGCGTCGCTGTAGGCGTCACAGCGAAAGCCCCAGCGCGGCAACAGCCGCAGGGCGGCCTGGAGCAGGCGGGGGTCGTCGTCGACGACCTGGACCCTGGGGTTGGTTGCGCCGGTTGTGGCGTCGGTCATGGCGAGCGGCCTCGATCCAGGGGGCGGTCAACCGCTGCCGCGGAACTTCCGCGTCAGGTCAGCCAGCGGCATCGGCGCCCCGAACAAATAGCCTTGCAGGCGGTCCACCCCGGCGCCGCACAACCATCGGCGCTGCGCCTCGGTCTCGACGCCCTCGGCGACGACCTTGAGCTCGAGGCTGTCGCACATGGCGAGGATGGCCGCGAGCAGGCGCTCCGCCTTGTTCGAGTCGAACAGCTCGGCGACGAACGAAAGATCGATCTTGAGCGTGTCGTAGGGCAGCTCCGCCAGGGCGCGGATGCTGGAGTAGCCGATGCCGAAATCGTCCATCGCCAGCGATGCACCCAGCAGGCGGAGTTGCGCGCCCAGTTCCCGCACCGACTGGGAGTCGGCGAGGCTCGCGCTCTCGGTCAGTTCCACCCGCACCTCGCAGCAGCCCGCGAGCCCTTCGAGTAGCTGGCGCACCAGTGCGGTGGTGAGCGCCACGTCGAGCTGCGCGACGCTCAGGTTCACGGACAGGTGGGCCAGGGACAGCTCCGACAGTTCCGCCTTCGCGGCAAGCAGGCGTTTGAACAAGGCCTCGGTGAGGGAGAGGATCAGGCCCGTCGACTCCGCCAGCGGGATAATCTGCGGCGCGCCGAGCACGGTCCCGTCGGGTAAGCGTAGCCGGGTCAACACCTCGGCGTCCTTCAGGCTGCCGTCGCAGGCCACGATGGGCTGAAAGAAGGGCTCGATGCGGCCCTCGCAGATGTGCTCGGCGAGGCGTTCGCCGTCCAGCGCCGCGCGCGACGCGGGCTTCGCTGGCGGCGCGCGCGATACGGGCTTCGCCGGCGGCGCGCGCGGCGGCAGCGGCGTGACACGGGCGAGTAGTGGGGGCAGGTCGCGCACCATCGACGCCTTGTTCACCGCCCCGCGTACCGAGAGACCGCTGGCGCTGGCAATACGCCTGGCGGTGTCGAGCAGTGCATCGCCTTGACCGGACAGCAGCACGAGCGGCACGTGTATGCCCTTGTCGGCGAGCCACTTCACGACCTCCAGCCCGGTCTCCTGCCCGAGCTCCAGGTCGAGCAGCACCAACCCCGGCGGGTGGCTCAGCACATCCTCCTTGAATGCGGCGGCGGTGGCGTGGTAGCGCAGGCCGTGACCGAGGCGTCCGGCGAAGCGCCGCAGCGTGCGCTCCATGCGTGGATCATCGTCGAGGCAGGTGAGGTTCATGGGCTGCTGTATCTTGGCTGTTCAGGATGCCAGGGTGATCACATCCTCATGCAGCCGCGTCCGCTGACCTGGGGCCGTGCCGCCCAAGCGCACACGATTTGTTTGTGGAATACCCGGCGCCCGAAGTCGTCTATCGGTGCTCGGGCATTCCCGGATTCGTGATCAGAGCCTAGTCAGAACCCCTATCTTCTGCAGTAAAGTTTTGTAACGAATCGCACGAATCGTGCGCCGGAACCGCCATCTTGGCTGGGCTGCAGGTCACAATCCGTCGCTTTGGCGCTGCCGATGCGAAATGGCGTTAGGGAAACGCCGATTTATCGGTATTGTCCTACGGCCGTGATCGTGAAAGGCGCCCTGTACACCGATACGGGGCCGTCCGGCGCACGCCAAATAACAGACCGACTGACAACTTAAGGGCACTCGCTATGCCAGGGGACGCACACATCCTGATCGTCGAGGACAACCTGCCATTGGCCAGGGGCGTCGCGCGCTACCTGCGCAGCCAGGGATACAGCACGGCCCTGGCTAGCGGCCTCGTCGAATTTCGCACGCTGTTCCGCAGTGGCGGCGCGGACCTGGTCCTGCTGGACCTCAACCTGGGTACGGACGACGGTCTGACGCTCGCCCCCGAGCTCGGGCTGACCGCGGGCGTCGGGCTGATCATCATGACCGGCCGCGACGACATCCACGACCGCGTGCGCGGCCTCGATGCCGGGGCCGACGACTACCTGATCAAGCCATTTGCCATGGACGAGCTCGCTGCACGCGTGCGCGCGGTGCTGCGGCGGCGCGTGCGGGCTTCGGGCAGTGACAGCACCCTCCGCCTCGGTCCGGTGGAGCTCGATCAGATCCGCGGCGAGCTGCGCTGCGACGGACGGGCGCAAAAGGTGACGCTGACCGAACGGCAGCTCGACATCCTGCACCGTCTGATGGCCGCGGCCGGCGATACGGTGCGCCGCGCCGAGCTGCTGCCGCACGAGCATTGGGAGCCGGGGGACCGTTCGGTGGACGTGCATGTGAGCGGCATCCGGCGCAAGCTGGCCGCGGCCGGGATGGACATGCTGCGGATCTCCACGGTGCGCAGCCGGGGCTACCGGCTCGATCTGCTGGATGCAGGTGTCGCGCGGATTGCGCGCACGAACGCCTCCTGACCCTGCCGGCACGGACCGCGGCGATCCTGCCCAACGGCCGCCGCTAACCGATTCAGTGCGCCGCGGGCGACGGCCCGGGAGCGCGCGGGCGGCGGCGCTGCGCTTCAGTGCCCGTTGCCGGCGCGCGCGCCGCGGGGCCCGTCTTTGGGCGCGACGGGGAGACGCAGCGCCACGCGCAGCCCGGGTGCAGCGTCGCCAAGCGTCAGCTCCGCGCCGTGCAATTGGGCCACCGCCTGCACCAGGCTGAGGCCCAGGCCGTGGCCGGGCTCGCTGCGGCTCGCATCGATGCGGTAGAAGCGCTGCAGCACCTTGCCGCGCAGCTCCGGCGGGATGCCGGGGCCGGAGTCGCTCACGGTTATGGCGACGTGGCCGTTGTCCGTGGTGACGGCGACACGGATGTGTCCGCCCGGGGGTGTGTACTTGATGGCGTTGTCGAGCAAGTTGGCGAGCGCCTGAAACAGCAGGTCACGGTCGCCGTGGATATGCAGCGCCTCCGGACCGGCATCCGACTGCGCCGGCGAGACCTCCAGGTGCTGGCCCTTGTCCGCCGCCAATGGCTCGTAGAGCTCGGCGACGTCGTGCAGCAGCACCACGGGGTCGAGGTCGGCGAAGGCGGCGCGGCGGCTGCCGGACTCGACCCGGGCGATGCGCAGCAGGGCGTTGAAAGCGGCGAGCAGCTCCTCGGCGTCGGCGATGGCCTCGTCGACGCCGGCGGCGGCCTCGGCGCCAAGGTCCACGTCGCGCAGCTGGCTCAGCTTGGTGTGGAGCCTGGACAGCGGCGTGCGCAGGTCATGGGCGATGTTGTCGGACACCTGCCGGACGCTCGCCATCAGCGCCTCGATGCGGGCGAGCATGCGGTTCAGGTTGACCGCCAGCTGGTCGAACTCGTCGCCGCTGCCGTCGCTGGCGATGCGCCGCGACAGGTCGCCCTCCATGATCTCGCGGCCCACCTGGTTCACGGCCTCGATGCGACGCTTGATGCCGGCGCTCATGAGCCAGCCACCGGCGAGCGCCAACGCGACGGTGAAGGCCAGTCCCCAGCCCAGCGCCTCGCGAATCAGGCCGCGGATGGCGGTGAGGTCGCGCACGTCGCGGCCCACCAGCAGGCGCAGCCCGCCTTGCAGCCGGAACACCTTGCCGCGGGCGGCGTGCTCCTCCTCGCGGTCGTCGGCGCTGACGGCGTCGCGCAGGCGGAAGTCGATCCAGCCGTCGCCGTCCGGCTCCGCGGCGGGCCAGGCCTCGATGTTGCCCACCAGCGGTCGATATTCGTCGTCGGTGAGCAGGTAGACGCCGGCGCCGCGCGGCGAGCGCGCGCTGCGCTCGGCCACCAGCGTGGTGAGCCCGGAGAGGCCGCGGCTGCGGTACTGCTCGGCGAGGCCCTTGATCTCCGCCTCGATGGTGGCGTCCGTCTGCCGCGTCATGTAGACGGCGGTGGACCAGTAGATGAAGCCGAGCAGGATCAGCACCGAGCCGCCCATCAGGAACGCGTAGAGCAGCGCCAGGCGGAACGTGGAGCTGGCCAGGATCTCGCGGGCGCGCGCGGGTCCGCTCTGCTCCACCTGGTCGGCGGTGGCGCTGCCGACAACGCGCGTGCCGTCAGGGCTCACGGATGACGTAACCGGCACCGCGTACCGTTTGTACCAAGGGTTGGTCGAAGTCGCGGTCGATCTTGCCGCGCAGGCGGCTGATGTGGACGTCAATGACGTTGGTCTGCGGGTCGAAGTGATAGTCCCAGACGTGCTCGAGCAGCATGGTGCGGGTGACCACCTGCCCGGCGTGGCGCATCAGGTATTCCAGCAGCCGGAACTCACGCGGCTGCAGCGGGATCTTCTTGCCGGCGCGGCTCACCTCGCGACTGAGCAGGTCGAGCTCCAGGTCACCGACCTTGAAGTGGGTCTGCGGCTGATCCTCGGGCACGGCGCGCCGCAGCAGGGCCTCGATGCGGGCATGCAACTCCGAGAAGGCAAACGGCTTCACCAGATAGTCGTCGCCGCCGGCGCGCAGCCCTTCGACGCGGTCGTCCACCTCGCCGAGGGCGCTCAGGATCAGGACCGGCGTGTTGTTGTCGGATGCGCGCAGGGTACGCAGCACCGCGAGCCCGTCCAGGGACGGCAGCATGCGGTCGACCACCAGCACGTCGTACTCGTTGCCGGCGGCGAGCAGCAGGCCCCGGCGGCCGTCCGCGGCATGATCCACGGTCGCGCCCACCTCGCGCAGGGCCTTGCTGAGGTAGGCGGCGAGTTGGGCGTCGTCTTCGATGATCAGAACTCGCATCTGGGGAAGGGTCCAGGTGGTAGGTCCCAGGGGCCAGGTTACAGAGGCCAAGACCCGAGTCGTGGCCTCTGGTTGCTAGTCCCTCATCACGCGAAGGGTACGGCGACGAACCGTTGCTCGCCATCCTGCTCCACCCGCAGCAGCACTGACGGGCGGTCCTGGTCGGCGGCCTCGCGCACGGCGCGTGCGACGTCATCCGGGGACTTCACGGGCTCCTGGCCGACCATGGAGATGAGGCTGCCGGCCTTGATGCCGGCGCGCTGCGCCGGGCTGCCCGCCTCCACCTGCGCCACCAGCACGCCGGGGGCGTCCGCTGCCAGGCCGCGCTCCTGGCGAATCTCGGGTGTCAGCGGCGCGAGGAAGAGCCCGATGCGCGAGCCCGCTGCCTCGGCGGCCTCGCCGGGCTGGGTCATAGCAAGGTCGTCTTGCGGCATGCTGCCGATGGTGACATCGAGCGTGCGCGTCTTGCCGCCGCGGATGACCTCCAGCTTGATCTTGGTGCCCGCGTTGATGCCGGCGATGAGCTTGGTGAGGTCCCGGTACTCCGTCATTTGCTTGCCGGCGGCCTTGATGATCACGTCGCCGCTCTTCACGCCGGCGGCCATGGCCGGGCTGTTCGGCAGCACGTCGGCCACCAGCACGCCGTTGTCCGACTTCAAGCCCAGGCTCCCGGCCACCTCTTCGCTGACCGGCTGGATCTGTACGCCAAGCCAGCCACGCTCGACGTGGCCGGTCTGGCGCAGCTCCTTGACAATGCCGGCGGCGGTCTCGGCGGGGATCGCGAAGCCGATGCCGATGTTGCCGCCGCTCGGCGAGAAGATGGCGGTGTTGACGCCGATCACGCGGCCGCGGGTGTCGAACAGCGGGCCGCCCGAGTTGCCGCGGTTGATGGGGGCGTCGATCTGCAGGTAGTCGTCGTAGGGGCCGGAGTTGATGTCGCGCCCGCGCGCCGAGATGATGCCGGCGTTCACCGACCCGCCGAGGCCGAAGGGGTTGCCCACCGCCAGCACCCAGTCGCCGACGCGCGCGTCGTGACTATCGCCGAGCTCCACGTGCGGCAGCGGCGGGGCGCCGTCCACTTTCAGCAAGGCGAGATCGGTCTTCGGGTCGCGGCCGACGACGTGCGCCGGATACTGGCGCCCGTCGTTGAGCGTGATCTCGATGCTGTCGGCGGCCTCGATGACATGGTTGTTGGTGACGATGTAGCCGGCCGGATCGATGATGAAGCCGGAGCCCTCACCCTCGCGCTCGTGCGGCATGGGTACGTCCGGCACGGCGCCGAACTGCTCGCCGAACTGCTCGAAGAAGTGCCGCAGCGGCGAGTCCTCAGGCAGACCGTCGGGCAGCGGGTGGCCGTTCATGGACATCCGCTCGACGGGCTTTTCTTCCACGGTGACGTTGACTACGGCCGGGGTCACGCGCTCGACGACGTTGGCGAAGCTCGGCGGACCCGCCGGCTGCTCCAGCGTTGCGGCGCCGGGGTCAGCGGTCTGGGCGTCGCTGCTGGCCGCGAATCCGCCGCCGAGACCCAGCGTCAGCATGATGGCCCAGGCCAGCGCCGCGCGCCTGAAGCGGTCCTGCTGCAATGGCAGCGCTGTGGCGGCGGCGCACGGCGACCGAGCGCCGCCGCTGTCTCGATGATGCTCGGCAAGATGCATGTCGATCCTCCTCGGAAACTGTGGCGCCGCAACTGCTGGTGCGGATGCGCGGCGCCGCTGATGGTCTTTACCTGCAACATATGATCTTCTGCGCGCCGTTACTGCCGCGTTGCGGCAAGATTAAGCTTTCTTCATACATTTGACGTGCGCCGGCGCGGTATCGATGCCGGTGCGCGCAGATCACTTGCGGCCGCGCCCACGGACGCGTAGGTTGACCCGCCGGGCGGGAAGATAAAGGGATGCGCCCGATGGATCGGCGCCTGCTGCAAGCCTTGCCGATACCCGGCGCCGGCCCGTGCGATCCGCCGCCGAACTGCAACCGTCGTTGTCGCGATTCTTCGATTCCACAACAAACGAGGAGCCGAGCGCCATGGCCGACCTGGAGCATGTGGAGATCCAACGTTACCGCCGCGAGCTGGAGCACGATGTGCGCCACCTGGTGAAGAAATACTGCCGCATCATGAGCTGGGAGGTGCCCGAGCTGGACGAGGCCGAGGCCAGCAAGCTCATCTTCCAGGCGCTGCGGGCAGCGCTGGACGAGGTCGAGCAGGAGTAAGCCGGCGGCGCGGTCCGCGGCGGCACCGATGATTCCGCTGCCCGCGGCCGCGAGCCAGGCGGTCTTCGCCGCGGCGCTGCTGGCTGGTTGCACCGCCGCCGACAAGCCTCGGGCCGCGGCCTGCATGCCCACCGTCGGCATGCATACCGGCGACCTCGCGGCCTGCGGCTGCCGGCGCTACGACGGCGGCAGCATGCGCACGCTGCCGACGTCCCGTGCCGCGGGCGGGACCGCCGCCGAAGCCGTCATTATCGTGAATTATCTTTGCTCGCTCGGCGACGCCGGCGTCGCCTGGGCGACCGTCATCAACGGTACCGTCGATCGCGTCGAGTATTGACCCGCCGTCCTCGCGGACAGCAAGCCACGGCGGGTCGCTGAGTGTGAGCCAACCGGAGCATCCGACATGAGTGATTTGGTGGTCATTTCCTTCCCCGACGAGCAAACCGCCTTCCAATTGCGCGCGGAGCTGACGCGCCTGCAGAAGGAGTATCTCATCGACATGGAAGACGTGGTGGTCGTCACCAAGGACGAGAAAGGCAAGGTGAAGTTGCACCAGGCCGTGAGCCTGACAGCCATGGGTGCCGTCGGCGGCGGCTTCTGGGGCATGCTCATCGGCATGCTGTTCCTGAATCCGCTGCTCGGCGCCGCGGTGGGTGCCGGCGCCGGCGCACTGTCCGGCCAACTGTCGGACATCGGCATCAACGACGACTTCATGAAGCAGCTCGCCGAGCACTTCAAGCCTGGCTGCGCGGCGGTGTTCGTGCTGGTGCGCAAGGCCACCCCCGACAAGGTCATCGAGCAGCTCAAGGCGTTCCAGGGCAAGGGCAAGGTACTGCAAACCTCGCTCAACAGGGACGAGGAAGCGGCCCTCAAGGAGTTCATCGAGGGCGCGAGCCAGTAGGCGTCGACAGCAACCGTCCGGCCCGGCGCGGTGGCGCCGGGCGGGCTCCCGGATCACGCGCGGACCCCGAACCGGGATCGGGACCGGGACCGAAATCGACTTGAGTCAATGCACAGCTTCGTTTTCGACAAGGCCTTCATCGGCCAGGGGCTGTCGGTGTTCATGGGCTTCTTCGCCATCATGAACCCGATCGCCAACACGCCGGTATTCCTCGGCCTCACCGCCGGCGATGATGCCGCGACGCGGCGCCGGGTCGCCTTTCAGGCCGTGCTCGCGGCGTTCGTCATCGTGCTGGTGTTCTGCCTGCTGGGCTCGGTGATCTTCAAGATGTTCGGCATCACGCTGCCGGCGTTTCGCATTACCGGCGGCGTGCTGGTGGCCCTGATCGGCTTCCAGATGCTGCACAGCAACCACTCCGCGGTGCACCATCCGAGCGACGCCGATCAGGCGGACAGCCGCCAAGCGGCGCTGTCGGTGGCCCTCACGCCGCTGGCGCTGCCGATCCTCGCCGGACCCGGCACCATCGCCACGGCCATGAACTTCGCCTCCACCGGTGGTACGCCAGAGTTGCTGCTGACGGTGGGCGCCTTCGCGCTGCTCTGTCTCATCACCTACATTTTCTTCGTCTTCGGCGAAGGGCTGACGCGGTTCCTCGGCAAGAGCGGACTCGCCGTCATCACCCGCATCATGGGGCTGATCCTGGCCGTGATCGGGGTACAGATGCTGGTGGACGGGATTCGCGGGGCGTTTCCGGTCGTGGCCTGAGCGCGCTGCACCCCGGGCCGCCCCCGGGTCGCCCTGGATACGCAGCCCGTCGGGCCTCCTGGCGTCGGCCCGACCTACGGCGGAGGCCGGCGCGGTGGTGTAGATCGGGCTGAGCGCCAGCGAAGCCCGACGCGACCGGTAGCCGCGGGCTGCGGGTCGCCTGGCCTGCCGCCGGGGTCGCGGCACCGAGGAGCGTCCCCCACACCGCACTCACCGCGGCGGATGTCCGCGTCGGCGCTACTTGTAGAGCTGCTCCGGATCGATTAGCGGCTCGGCGATGATCTCCACGCGGTCGCCGCGGACGGCCTGGTAGAAGCAGTTGCGCCGACCGGTATGGCAGGCGGGGCCGGTCTGGTCCACCAGCAGCAGCAGGGTGTCGCCGTCGCAGTCGAGCCGCATCTCCTTCAGGTGTTGCACCTGGCCCGAGGACTCGCCCTTGCGCCAGAGCTTGCCGCGGGAGCGCGACCAGTAGCAGACCCGGCCGGTGTCGACGGTCTCGTCCAGCGACTCCAGGTTCATCCAGGCCATCATCAGCACCTCGCCGGTGTCGTGCTGCTGGGCGATGGCCGGGATCAGGCCGTCGGGGTTGAGCTTTAGGCTCGCGCGCACCTCGGTCCAGGGCAGGCTCGCGCCGAGGGCGGCGCGCTCTTGGTTTTTCAGGACGTTCTCGGACACCGGGTCTACCTCGTGTGCTGATGGGGCGCGGACAATATGATCTGTGCTGCCGGCATGCGCGAGCCGGAACTTCTGGGCCGACGGCTGTCGGTATTCGTCCGGCTGGACTCAAGGGCGGGTTGCTCTAGACTAGCCCGGACAAGCCAATTTGCACATCGCGTGCGCTGACGGCGGCGGCGGGCTCGCATCGCGCCGACGCTCGTCGCCGCGCGGATCGCGCGGCTCGACACCTCTCGTTATCAAAGACTTGATCACAACACCTGACCACAATAGGGCCATGCACGAAGACGTTTCCATCGAAGCCGTTGCCTTCAACCTGAAGCTCCTCGGCAAGACGCCCACCAACGTCCTTGTGAGTGCCGGCAAACCGGCCGACAAGCAGAAGCTGCTGGAGCCGCTGCGCCGGCTCGAGAAGGCGAATGTGCGCCTGTACGCCACGCCGGGCACCAGCCGCTTTCTGGACCAGCACGGCGTGAAGAACACCCTGCTGCACAAGATCAGCGACCGGCAGACGCCGAACATCCGCTCGTTTCTCGAAGTCAGCACCTTCGACATGGTGATCAACGTGCTGACGGGCGTCGTGGACTACGACGAGCAAACGGACGTGAAGCTGATCCGCTCGCTCGCCATCGAGACCCGCATCCCGATCTTCACCGAGCCCGATGTCGCCATCGTCGCCATCGAGGACATGCTCGCCAAGCACGAGGTCGGCCAATATCGCTACAAGCTCTCCGACCCCGCCGAGCCCTGGAACATGAAGCGCGAGTTCCTGCGCCTGGTGACCGAGCGCGGCGGCTTCTCCTGCCACCACGCCCACTTCGACAAGGCGTACCTGATCTCGCCGTCCAACCTCAAGCTCGGCCAGGTGGACATGCAGGCCAAGTGGGAGCTGTACCGCTATCTGAAGGAGAACTACACGGAAGAAGACCTGAACGAGCGCATCGAGCGCGGCGTGCAGAAGATGGTCTCCCAAGGCGTCACCCACTGCCGCACCTTCGTGGATGCCGACGCCACCGTCGGCCAGTTGCCCATCGACGCGGCGCTGCGGGTGAAGCGCAAATACAGCGAGCAGATCGAGCTGCAGATCGCCGTCCAGCCCCTCCAGGGCGTGCTCGACGCCGACTCGCGCAAGCAGTTCGAGGCCGCCTGCGAGAAGGCCGACGTCATCGGCGGCCTGCCGTCCAAGGACCGCCCGCGGCCGGAAAAGCACCTGGACATCCTCTGCGGCCTGGCCAAGGAGATGAACAAGGACATCGACGTGCACGTGGACCAGGAGAACAACCCCAACGAGGTCGAGACCGAACTGCTCGCGCTGACTGCCATCGATCACGGCCTCCAGGGCCGCGTGCGGGCGGTGCACGGCATCTCGCTGGCCGCCCACGAGAAGCACTACCAGGATCGGGTCATCGGCCTGTGCAAGGACGCCGGTGTGCACTTCGTCGTCTGCCCGTCCGCGGCGCTCAGCATGCGCCAGCTCTCCGACTACAAGGCCCCCATCCACAACTCCATCGCCCCGGTGACGGACCTGCTCGAAGCCGGCGTCGGCGTCTCGCTCGGCGTCGACAACATCTACGACCTCTTCATGCCCGTCGTCGACGGCGACATGTGGTTCGAGTGCCGGATGCTGATGGAGGCGTGCCGGTTCTATGACATCGAGCGGGTGGCGGAGTTGGCCTGCTCGCGGACCGGTTTCACTACCGCGCACGTGACTGAGCAGGCAGCGGGGGCGCTTCGCTGAGCCGGAAGAAGATCAGTGCTATGTCGGTAGTTGCCCAGCACTTATGTTCCGGGGCTGCAAAGGGGACGATGAACTGTCGGCATGCCAGAAGCGCCAAGAGCTTGTGATCGAAATCATCGACCTGTACCACCAAGACGGCAAGTCCTTGCCTGCTGCTACTGCTAGGCACAACCTGGCAAATCGTCTACAGGGCGTTGTCTAATGAGCAGCAGCGGCGAAACGCAATACCTGGCCCCGCAACCGGTCGGCAGCAAGCATTGCGCAGCAAGTGCCCTGTGTCAGGCGTCGACAATCCTGAACCGCGCGGGACATGCCACTAGATCCGCGTTTCCCTGGACACCAGCGGAGGAATTTTCGTCATGAGGGTGTTGCGTAGCCGTGGCATCGTTGCGATCGCCAAACCGCGATGCGGCTCGACGAGTGTCCGACGGATGCTGGATCCGTTCATCGATGTCGCCGCTGGCGATCTTGCGGTGGACGTCGCGGGCGAACAACCACCATTTCATCCTCATATCAGCGCCCCTTATTTGCGCGAAATCCTCGCGGCGAGGTTTGACGACGCGGACAGGCTCGAGTACTTCATCACGGTCCGCCACCCCCACGACATGCTGTGGTCGTATTACCAGTTCTTCCGCCCTGATTCTCAGTGCCGGTACAACTTCCAGGCCGGCTGGTCTGCGTCGGATCCCATAGATTTCGAGACTTGGGTCTGCGAGGGGCATCTCGATGCGAATCCCAACTTGCTGCGACTGGGCCCCGATTGGATTTCGCCGACTGACCTTTCACCATTGACGCTGGAAGCCAGAGCGCGCCGTCGTGACGGTTCGCTCGCGGTGGATCATATATTTCCGATTGAAGAGATGGGGCAGTTCACGGCTTGGCTGTCAAACAAGCTGGGTGAAGACGTATCGCCCAAGCATGTTAATCAATCAAACGCCGCAGACCGCCCCCGGCTTGGAGAGGCCGCCCAAACGCGCATCCGACAGGTCTTTGCCGAGGAATCCGAAATTTACGGCTTGTGACCAAGGAGAAAACGGGAACCATGTGGGTCTTGCCGCTTGCTCGCATCGACTCCTAAGGGCACGCGTCAAAGCGCGCGACTTGCAACCGCCTGACCCGGCAACTGCGCGGTTCGGCGTCAAACGCCTATCGAACAAACACCCTGCAGGCAGTTCGGCAAACCTCGGCCTGCGGACAGTTGGGGAGTTGGTTGTCATCCTGGCGGTAGAGCCCAACAACTTCATCAACGGTGTCGCACGGCTGTTTGAGCACCGGCAGCTCATCATCGCCGTGACAACGACCGAGCATGAGTCCGGAGCAGCGGCCGAGGTGGTACTGGTCGCCTTCGCAGCAAGCGCGGCGTAGCGCCAAGGCCCAGGCGATTCAACCCGCGTGGGCGATCTGCCCCCGTTGCTCCCGCTCCGCCAGCCGGCAGATCTCCTTCACGGTGCCCGAGAAGACGACGCCGTGCGCCGGCGCGAAGGCGTACCAGTACAGGAGCCCCCAGACGCCGGCGGGGTGCCAATAGGCGGTCATGCTGAGCCGGGTACCGCCGTTGGGCAACGGCGCGAGGTCGAATTCCATCATGCCGGCGCCCGGGGCGCGCATGCCGAAGGCGAGGCTCAGGCGCCGCTCGGGCTCGATGCCGAGCACCTTCCAGGAGTCGATGCGGTCGCCGACGCGCAGCTCGGTGGGGTGGCGGCGGCCATGCTGGCGGCCCGGGCCGCCGGCGAGCCAGTCCAGGGTCTCGCGCAACTGCCACAGGCCCTGCATGTAGAACCAGCCCTGCTCACCGCCGATGCGGCGGAGCACGGACCAGACGGCGGCCGGCGATGCGGCGGTCTCGTGGGATTCTGACGCGCGCTTGGCGTAGTAGGCGTAGTCGATGCGTTGCTTGCGCACGGCGAAGGCTCCTTCGACCCAGCGGGCGACGACGGGCTCGCTGGCGCGCTCGGCGGCGAACACGGCGGCCACGGCCTCGCGGAAGCCGAGCAGGTGCTGCGGCACGAGCCGCCTGAGCTCGGCGTCGTCGGCGCTGAAGTCGTGTTTCAGCCCCTCGATGAGGGCACGGGCGATGTTGGTGGGCACCGCGGTGATGAACCGCAGCCAGTAGGACGAGAGCTTGGGGCTCAGCACCGGCACCGGGATGATGATCGGCGGGCGCTTGCCACCCTCTTCGGCGAGGACGCGCATCATCTGCGCGTAGGTCAGGGTCTCCGGGCCGCCGGCGTCGAATACGCGGCCTTCGGACTGCGGGATCTGCGGCAGCCGCACCAGGTACATGAGCAGGTTGTCGAGCGCGATGGGCGGCGACTTGGCGCGCACCCAGCGCGGCGTGACCATGACGGGCAGGTGGTAGACGAGGTCGCGCATCACCTCGAAGGCCGCGGAGCCCGGCCCGACGATGATGCCGGCGCGCAGCTCCGTCACCGGCACGGAGCCGCGGCGGAGCACGTCGCCGGTGTCGCGGCGGGAGACGATGTGCTCGCTGGCCGCGTCCTCCGGCACCAGCCCGCCGAGGTAGACGATGCGCCTGACACCGGCACGCTCGGCGGCGGCGGCGAAGTTGGCGGCGGCCTCCAGATCCAGCCGGCCGAAGTGCTTGCCGGCGCCCATGGAGTGGACCAAATAGTAGGCGGTTTGGACGCCGTCCAGCGCGGCGTCCAGGCTCGCGGGCTCCAGCGCGTCGGCTTCGACCAACTCGGCACCGTCCCAGCCGCGGGCCTCCAGGCTCGCGCGGTGGCGACTCGTCGCGCGCACCGCAATGCCTTCCGCCAGCAGACGCGGCACCAGGTGGCTGCCGATGTAGCCACTGGCGCCGAACACCAGGCACAGCCCGCGGGACGGGCGGTCCTCCGGCGCCGGTGGTCGTTCGGCGGTTACGGCCATGGGGTCAGCCCCCCTCGGCCTCCTCTTTCGACTGCAAACCGTCCAGCCACTGGCCGATCACGTCCATCACCTGCGTCGGGCACTCCTCCTGCGGCAGGTGGCCGCAATCGGGCAGCTCCGCGAATGTAGCATTCGGCAGCGCGCTGGCGGCTTCCAGGGTGTCTGTCGGCGGCACGATACGGTCCTTGGCGCCGGTGATCACGAGCGCGGGGGTCTGGATCTCGCCCAAGTGCTTGGCGATCTCGACCCGGTCCGTCAGCGAGCGCTGCAACAGCGCCGCCCAGGCGGCGTCCCAGTTGGCAATTTCCCGATGCACGCCGGTGAGGGCGCGGCGCTCCGCGTCAATGCGGGTCGGGTCCGCGTAGCCGCGGTCCAGCAGCGGCGAGTTGGTGCCGAGCGCGCGCGCCAGCAACAGCGTGAGGCGCTTGGTCTGCGGCAGGTCCACCAGCCACTGCGGCAGGATCGGGCGCTTGGAATTGACCCAGGGCGCCAGCAGGATGAGCCCCCGCACCCGCTCGGGGTAAGCCAGTGCCGCCTCCAGGGCCAGAGTGCCGCCGGAGGAGTTGCCGACGAGGAAGACCTGCCCGACCTTCAGCTCGTCCAGAAACACCATGAGTTGCTTCAGCGCCGCGGCCTTGGAATACGGGTTCTCCCCGTGCCAGGTGCCGGGCAGCGGTTTGGCGCTGAGGCCGTAAGGGATCTGATCGTAGGCGATGACCCGGCCACGCTCCGCCAGCGGTGCCATGATCCGGTTCCAGGTGTAGAGGTTGAACGTGAAGCCGTGCAGCAACACGAAGGTCGGCGGCGGCGCCGACTTCACATCGGGCGCCTGCTCCGCCACGTGCAGGGACAGGCCCTCGGTACCCGGGAACGGAATCTCGACGAAACGGATGCCCCGGCGCTCCAGCGCTTGCGCCGACGTCTTGCCGGGTGCCGGGGCCGGGTCGATCAGCAGGGGGCCCACCAGCGCGGCGATGAGCGCCAGGGCCAGGACGAGGACGATGAGAATCAGCAGCAGGCGTAACAGCATGCGCGGCGTGGGCGGCGTCTGTGGGCGGGCGGAGCCTGGATGCTAGCACAGGCGCACCGTGGCCCTGGTTCTGCGAGGGGCATCACGGCGGTGCGGCACACGCGCCGCTATGCTCCACGGCAAGGGAAATACCAAAACTCCAATCTCCGAACATGCCGGCACGCGTCCGACGCAGGCGCGCATCGCCAGGCAGCAACAGCGTTCTTTTCGGCTAGGGTCCGAGCGCATCCACGGCGGGTGCGCCGTTGCAGCTTGACCAGCGGGCGACCCGATGCCGGCGACAACCCCCCACACCTCCAGCCCAGAGGCCGCCTCGCCCGCCGAGGCGATGCGGCTGCTGCACACGGTGCGCGACCGCCTGGTGGACGCCGCCGCCAACGCCTATGCCGAGCACCTGCGGGATGCCCGCGGCGACCTGCAACAACTCGCGGTACGGGCCAGCGACGCATCGCGCCGGGAGCTCTACGAATCCGGCGACGCGCTGCTCGCGAATGGCGGACTCGGCCTGTTGCGGCGCTTCCGCGAAACCTTCACCCGCACCTGCGATCACGCCACCGCGCTGCTCAGCGGCAGCGACCGCGACGCCTGGGAGGGCGTCGAGGAGCTCACGCTGGTAGAAGCCCGGGCCTTCGAGCGTGACCTCGCCATCGCGCGCTTGTCGGCCAAGGCCGGCTATGCGTGCGCGCAGCAGCTCACGGCGCTGGACCGGCGCGTCGCCGCGTTACTGGGGCTGAAGCGGCTCGATGGCGAGGGCAACCCGTTCGGCGTGAAGCGGCTGTTCACCGCCTTCGTCGACGCCGCGGAGGCCAACTGGGCCGGCGGACAGTTGTCGCTGATCCTGCTGGAGACCTTCGAGCACTACACCGCCGAGCGGCTGCCGGAGAGCTATCGCGGCCTGAACCAGTTTCTGGTGGACAACGGGGTGCTGGCGAAGCTGCCGGTGGAGATGGACGAGCGCGAGCACGAGCTGGCGCGCGCGCACCGTGGCGGCGGTGACGCCATCGGCGACGTCTTCGTCCAACTCGCGAGCGGACTCATGGGCGAGCCTGGTGTCGGCATGTCGCGTGGACACGTCGGTGGCCGGGGCGGCGCCTCCGGGGGCGGTGGTGGTCCCGGCGCCGGTCCGGGCGGCGGCTGGTCGGGTGGTGGCTGGCCGGGCGGTGGCTCATCGGGCGGCGGTGGGCCCGGGGGCGCGCATCCAGGCGGCGACCCGACCGGCGGCCAAATGGCGCCGATGGTGCTGAGTCAGTTCCTCGACGGTCTCACCGGCCTGCAGCGCGGCAAGGAGGGCGCGGCCGCCAAGCTCGGCATCGACCTCGACAAACTCGATGCCCAGGGCAGCGCGCTGCTGCGCGGCCTCGCGGCATCGCCGCTGCTGCGCTGGCTGCAGCCGAATGATGCCGTCACTATCGAGCTGGTGGCCATGCTCTTCGACTGCATGTTGAGCGACGCCGAGCTGCCGGAGCGTCTGCGCGCCGATATCGGCAAGCTGCAAGTGCCGATCCTCAAGGTCGCGCTGATGAACAAGGGCTTTTTCTCCGACCGGCGCCATCCGGCACGGCGACTGCTCGATGTGATGGCCGCCGGCAGCCGTGGTTGGGGAGCGCAGGGGGACCGCGCCCTGCTCGAGCGCATCCGTGCCGCGGTGCAAAACGTCCTTGCCGGCTTCGATCAGGACACCAGTGTCTTCAATGCCGAGGTGGAGCAGATCGAGGCGATCCTGCGGGAGGCCGAGCGCGCCGCGCACGGCCAGGTGAGTGAGCTGGTGCAACGGCTGGAGCAGCGCGACCGGCGGCTCGTCGCCGACGCCGTGGTGGAGGATCAGATCGCGCGGCGCAGGGCTCAAACCGAAACCATGCCGCCAGTCGTGGCCGAGTTCGTCGATACCCATTGGCGCGAGCTGTTGGGGCGCATCTACGTCAAGTTCGGCGACCGTGGCGATGATTGGCGCGATGCCCTCGGCACGCTGGAGGACCTGCTCTGGAGCATCGCGCCCAAGACGAGCCCGGAGGAGCGGCATCGACTGATGCAGCTCTTGCCGCAGCTCCTTGACCGCCTGCCCGCGGGCCTCGCGCGCCTCGGCCGTTCGGGGGTTTGGGAGCCGTTCCTGAGCGCGCTGATGCCGCTGCACATGGCCGCCATCAGGCCACCCGAGGCGGCCGCCGGGGCCGGCGACCCGGCTCCGGACGACGTCGATGCCGCGGCATCACCCCAGGCGGCGCCGAATACGGCGACCGCCACCCCGGCCACGGAGGCCTTGCCCTGGATGTTGGACTCCGAGCCGATGGATTCGGAACCCTTGCAGCCGGATGTGGAGCCGGACAGCGCGCTGCTGGCGGCAGTGGCCGTGCCGGCGTCGGCACCCGAGCCGGAGACTCCCGAGTCGGAGACACGCGAGTCCGAGACTCCCGAGTCCGAGCCGGTGGGGCTGGCGAGCGCACGGGAGGCATCCAAGCCACATGATCCGCACTTGGAGGCGGCCCGGCAGGTGGCGCTTGGCGACTGGCTCGAGGTACAGCAGTTGGGTGATGCGAGCCTCAGCCTGCGCGCCATCTGGATGAGCCGGCAAAGCGGGTTGATGCTGTTCGCCGACCGACGCGGGCGCAACGCGCGGGTACTCTCCGCGGAGCGCCTCGCCGCCGCCCTGCGTCAGGGCAGCGCCCGACTGCTCAGTCGTGATCCGCTCACGGATCGTGCCGTGGCCCGGCTGCTGGTCAATGCGGCCCCCGCGGAGCAGACGGCAGCCTAGGAGCCCGCTTCAGGCAATCTTGCGGGCGCCAACCCGGGCGGGGCCGGATCCGAGGAACATTGTCGAAGCCTCTGCTCGTTGTCGTGGTCGGATACTCGACGACGACAACGACAACGACGAAAGCAAAGTTGGGAGAAACGCTGCACTAGCGGCGCCTGTCACCGTGGGAACGCTCCATGCGAGCACCACCGTGGCAGCACCGTCCTCGGCGCGATGGCCGCAGGCGCGGACGATCGCGGCGGGGACGCCGCTCCCACATCGTGGCCGCGATGCAGGAGAATCCTTTCATAGTGCTCGAAGATGTAGCCCTAAGCGCCGAATAATCCGCCATATCTGTAGCGCAAATCCCGATGTTCTGCGGCCGTCCGCGGGATAGAATCCATGCCCAGAGACAACCTGACGTTGGATGCCGACGATGTTCTCCCGCACGCACACCGCCCCCGATTCCGTGCCTTCTCCGCGCCACACGCGCCGGGTGTTTCGCCTGACGCACCTGGCATGCCTGGTGCTCGCCGCAGCCGCCGTGGGTCTGACGGCGCTTCTCGGCGGCTGTGCGTCCCAAGAGCCCACGATGCACTTCGTCGACAGCGTGGTGGTACGCAAGAGCGATCGTACGCTGCAACTGCTGCGCGGCGGCACCGTATACCGGCAGTACAAGATCGCGCTCGGCGATAGCCCCGTCGGGCAGAAGTTCGAGGAGGGCGACGAACGCACGCCGGAGGGGGACTACATCCTCGACTGGCGTAACCCGCGCAGCGAATATTACAAGTCCATCCACGTCTCTTACCCCAACGCGCGCGACCGTGCCTTCGCCCGCGCCCTGGGCTTCGAGCCCGGCGGCATGATCATGATCCACGGCCGTCCGAACTGGCTATCGTCGGAGAAGGTCGCCCGCGAATACGACAACCGCGACTGGACCAACGGCTGCATCGCGGTCAAGAACGACGAGATGGACGAGATCTGGGAGCTCGTGCGCAACGGCACGCCCATACGCATCCTGCCCTGACGTCGACGTCTGCCGACGTCCGGCGCCGAGCGCCAGCCCGGCGTGACACGCACCGCTGTCGCGGCGATCTACTGTGGGCCAACGCGGATCAGCCATAATGATCCCAACGTGTCGATTCGCCCCAACCTCAGGAGGTCGTCCCATGCAGCCGTTCCAACGCATTCAGCGCCCGGCAGTGCTCGCCACGGCCGGAGTCTTGCTCTTCGCCTGCCTGCGCGTCGCCGGGGCAAGCGCCCTGGAGCAGACGGACTGGCAGCTTGCCCAGTACCGCACCGACACGGGAATGACGGATGCCGTGCAAAGCGACCCGCCCGCGGTCATGCGCTTCGAGGACGGGCGCATCACCGGCAGCGCTGGCTGCAACCGGCTCATGGGCAGCTACACGCTGGACGGCGACGAGCTTCAGGTCAGCGAGGACCTGGCGACAACCATGATGGCCTGCCCGGCGCCGCTGATGGCGCAAGAGCAGGCGGTCACCGGGGCGCTGACGCAGACGGCCACCTACGCGGTGGATGACGACGGATTGACGCTCGAGGACGCCGCCGGCGAGCCGCTGCTGACCTTCACCGAGCTCGAGTCCTCGCCGCTCACCGGCACCATCTGGCAGCTCACCCAGTACAACAATGGGCATGGCGGCGTCACGGGGGTGCTGCCGGGCACCAACTTCGTGCTCATGCTCAGCGCCGATGGCCAGATGAGCGGCAAGGCCTGTAACACCTACCGCGGCGGTTATGTGGCCGAGGGTAGCGAATTCAGCCTCGAAGGCCCCATCGCCGCCACCAGGATGCTGTGTCAAGAGCCGCAAGGCATCGATGATCAGGAGGCCGCCTACTTCGCTGCGCTGGAGCGCGCCGCCGCCTATCGCATCCACGGTGACGAGCTGACCCTAAGCGACGCCGACGGCGCTACGCTGGCGGTCTTCCGCGCCGCCGGACCGGGGGCGTAGATTCGGGAGCGCGGCCGCGGCGAGTCGCCGGGCGACCGCGCCAAGGCAATCCGGTTTTGCCCGGTGACGACGGATCGGGCATTATCCCGGCATGCAATCCCGTCGTCGCCCGCTCCTCACCCTGCTGACCATCGCGCTGGTCGTCGCCATCGCGGCGCCACTCGTCGGCTGCGGCCAAAACGGTGATCTCTATCTCGCCGAGGATGATCCGGCGCGCGCCGAGCGCGATGCCCGGGGCAAAGGCAAGCCCTTCCCGTTTCCACCAGAGAGCGCGGAGTGGCCGCCCGAGGCGCCCACCAACGGCACTGCCGCCGGCACCGCGCCGGCGGCGAATCCCTGAGTTGCCCAAGCGGAGCGGCCCGGCGTGGACCACTTCAACTACCGCGGCGATCGTTTGTTCGCCGAGGACATCCCCGTCACCGAGCTGGCCGAGCGCCTCGGCACGCCCTGCTACGTCTACTCACGGGCGACGCTGGAGCGCCACTGGCACGCCTTCGATCGTGCGCTGGCGGACCGGCCGCACCTGATTTGCTTCGCCGTCAAGGCCAATTCCAACCTCGCCGTGCTGAATCTGCTGGCGCGGCTCGGCTCCGGCTTCGATATCGTCTCCGGCGGTGAGCTGGAGCGGGTGCTGGCGGCCGGCGGCGACCCCGGCAAGGTCATCTTCTCCGGCGTCGGCAAGCGCCGCGACGAGATCCGCCGGGCGCTCGCGGTGGGCATCCACTGCTTCAACGTGGAGTCGGCGCCGGAGCTCGAGCGCATCGCCGCCGTGGCCGCGGAGCTGGGCACGACCGCACCGATATCGTTGCGGGTCAACCCGGACGTGGACGCCCGCTCGCACCCATACATCTCCACCGGGCTCAAGGAGAACAAGTTCGGCATCGAGATCCACGCGGCGGAGGAGGTCTATCTGCGCGCCGCCGAGCTCGAGCACATCCGCGTGGCGGGCATCGACTGCCACATCGGCTCCCAACTGACGGCGCTGTCGCCTTTCCTGGACGCCCTGGACCGGGTGCTGGCACTGGCGGACCGGCTCGCCGCACAGGGTATCCGCATCGCCCACCTCGATCTCGGCGGCGGACTCGGTATTCGCTACACCGACGAGGCACCGCCGGAGCCCGCCGACTACGCCGCCGCGCTGAACGAGCGGCTCGGCGAGCGGGACGTCGAGATCATCCTGGAGCCCGGCCGCGCCATCGCCGGCAACGCCGGCATCCTGCTGACCCGGGTGGAGTACCTCAAGCCCACGGCGACGCACAACTTTGCCATCGTCGACGCCGCCATGAACGATCTGCTGCGACCGGCCCTGTACCAGGCCGTGCAGGAGATCGTGCCCGCCGAGCGGCGCGCCGGGGAGGCGAAGGTCTGGGACATCGTCGGCCCCGTCTGCGAGACCGGAGACTTCCTCGGCAAGGGCCGCGCGCTGGTGCTGGCGCCGGGTGACCTGCTCGCGGTGCGCTCCAGCGGGGCCTATGGCTTCACCATGAGCTCCAACTACAACAGCCGGCCGCGCGCCGCGGAGGTGATGGTCGACGGCGATCAGGCGCATCTGGTTCGCCCCCGCGAGACGCTGGTCGATCTCTACGCCAGTGAGGCGATGCTGCCGTGAGCCCACTGGAGGCCCCCCCATGAAACGTCGCCCCGAGCCCGAGCTGATGGACGGCCTGGACCAGGCCCGCGCCTATGCCGAGGCCGACTTCAGCGAGCCGAACGAGCTGTTCCTGCGGCTGCTCGCCGAACAAGCGCCGGGCAACCTCAGCGGCGCCCGCGCGCTGGACATCGGCTGCGGCCCGGCGGACATCATGATCCGTCTGTTGCGGCGATATCCAGGGCTCCACTGCGACGCCCTGGACGGTAGCCAGCCCATGCTGGAACTGGCGCAGCAGGCCGTCGACAAGCTGCCCGGCATCGCACCGCGGGTCCGGCTCTTGTGCGACAAGCTGCCGTCGGGGCAGTTGGCGTCCGGCGTCTACGACCTGATCTTTTCCAACAGCCTGTTGCACCACCTGCACGAGCCGCAGGTACTCTGGCGCAGCATCCGTGCCGCCGCCAAGCCGGGCGCCCTGGTGTTGGTGATGGACCTGATGCGCCCGGCATCCGCCGGTTGGGCCGCCGCGCTGGTGGAGACCTATGCGCCCGATGCGCCGGACGTGCTGAAGCAGGACTTCCGCAACTCCCTGCACGCCGCCTTCGAGCCCGCGGAGGTGACGGAACAGCTCAGGTCCGCCGGACTCGCCGACGTACTGGAGGTCCACGTGGTCAGCGATCGGCATCTGGCTGTCTGGGGGCGAATGCCAGGCGAGGGAGCGGGAACCTGAGCCTAGTGCAACAGTGCGCAAGTCCTGAGACCATCTCAGGACAACGAGGCAGCCCGGTCTCGGCATTTCCGCGGCGAAGCACTGGGCCGCGCGAGCGTTCGACCGCCCAATCTGACCTAGCCCCTACCCCCTTACTCCAGCGCCTCATGAAGCTCCGCTTCACCAAAATGCACGGCCTCGGCAACGACTTCGTCGTGCTCGACGGCGTACGCCAGTCCGTGGACATGACGCCGGCGCTGGCGGCACGGCTGGCCGACCGGCGCTTCGGCGTGGGCTGTGACCAGGTGCTGTTGGTGGAGCGGCCGCGACTCGCGGGCACCGATTTCCACTACCGCATCTTCAACGCCGACGGCTCCGAGGTGGAGCAATGCGGCAACGGCGCCCGCTGCTTCGCCCGCTTCGTGCGCGATGCGGGGCTGACGGACAAGGACGAGATCCCGGTGGGCACCGCGGCCGGCGCGATCGTGCTCCAGGTGCGCTCCGATGGCCAGGTCACCGTGGACATGGGCTTGCCGCGACTGGCGCCGGCAGAGATCCCCTTCATCGCTGAACAGCAGGCCATCCGCTACGCGCTGGACCTGGACGGCGAGCAGGTCGAGCTGGCCGCTGTATCCATGGGCAACCCGCACGCCGTGCTGACCGTGGACGACGTCGACACCGCGCCGGTGGCGACCCTCGGCCCGCGCATCGAGCGCCACGCGCGCTTTCCCAACCGGGTCAACGTGGGCTTCATGCAGGTCCTCGACCGCCGGCACATCCGGCTGCGGGTCTGGGAGCGCGGCGCCGGCGAGACCCTCGCCTGCGGCACCGGCGCCTGTGCGGCTGTGGTGGCCGGACGGCTCCGGGAGGTACTGAACGCCGAGGTGGCCGTGGCGCTTCCTGGCGGAACCCTTGTGATACATTGGCCGGGACTTGAGGGGGCGGTGCTGATGACGGGCCCCGCGACCCGCGTCTTCGACGGAGAGATCGAGCTATGACCCGCCGCACCGTGTCCGGCAAACCCGGCTCCAGCACCTGGTCCGAGCCCATCGACGACGATCAGAGCCGGGCCGTGGCCGCCTATCTGTTGCAGCATACGGACTTCCTGGTGCATCACCCGGAGGTGCTGGCGAAGCTGCACGTGCCGCACGGGGCCGGCGGGGCGGTGTCGCTCATCGAGCACCAGGTGGCGGTGCTGCGCGAGCAACTCGGCCACGAGCGCGGCCGGCTCAACCACCTGATGGCCCGCGCACACGAGTACGAGCAGCTCTCGGCCCGGCTGCACGAGCTGACCGTCCAACTCATCACCGCCCCGGATCAGGAGCGCGCCTGCGCGGCATTGGAGGCCTCGCTACGCGAGCAGTTCAGCGCCGAGGCCGTCGCCATCAAGCTCTTCCCGGTGGACCCGGAACAGCGTGCCGATGACCCGCTGGTGCAGTCCTTCGTGGAGTTCATCGATCGCGACCGCTGCCTGTGCGGTCCGCTGGCACCGAAGCAGGCGGAACCGCTGTTCGGCACCGACGGCGAGGCGATCCAGTCCGCCGCCCTGGTGCCCATCCGCGGCACCGAGCAGACCGGCGTGCTCGCAATCGGCAGCACGGACCCGAAGCGCTTCGCGCCGGACATGGGCACCGAGCTGCTGGAGCGGCTCGGTGCCATCGCCGGCGCCAAGCTCACCGACTTGGCGCATCGCAACGGCTAGCCTGTCGCGGAGGCCCGCATGGCGAACCGCGCCGCGCCATCTCCCGCGACCGCCACGGCGCCCGCCGCCACCGGCGATGCATGGGTGGATGCCTTTCTGCATCACCTGACCCACGAGCGGCGCCTGTCGCCGCATACCATCGACAGCTACCGCCGGGACCTTGCCCGCATCCTGGACTGGCGCCGGGAGCACAAGATCGGCGATTGGCCCGCCATCACCGACGGCCACGTGCGCCGCTACGTCGCCGACCGCCACCGCGGCGGCATCTCCGCGCGCACCCTGGCACGAGAGCTGTCCGCGCTGCGCACTCTGTTTGAGTACCTGCTGCGCGAAGGCGCCGCGACGCTCAATCCGGCGCGCACCGTACGCCCGCCCAAAGCCAGGCGCCGGCTGCCCAACACCTTCGACCCGGATCAGCTCGGCGCCCTCCTCGACGCCGGTCCGGAGGCCGGCGGTGGCGACGACGCGCTCAGCCTGCGCGATACCGCTATGGTGGAGCTTTTCTACTCCTCGGGGCTCAGGCTCGCGGAGCTGATCAGCGTAGACACCCGCGACATCGACCCGCACGACGCCACCCTCACCGTGGTCGGCAAGGGCGCCAAGACCCGCCGCGTGCCGGTGGGCAGTGCCGCGCTCGCGGCCATCCAGCGCTGGCTCGTGGTGCGCGGCCTGCTGGCCGGTCCGGATGAGCCCGCGCTCTTCGTCAGCAGCCGCGGCTCGCGCATCCATCCACGTACCGTGCAGCAGCGGCTGCGGCAATGGGCCGACCAGCGCGGCGCGGGGCGCAACCTGCATCCGCACCTGTTGCGCCACTCCTGCGCCAGCCACCTGCTGGAGTCCTCCGGCGACCTGCGCGCGGTGCAGGAGATGCTGGGCCACGCGGACATCAGCACCACCCAGATCTACACCCATCTGGATTTCCAGCACTTGGCGCAGGTGTACGATAAGGCGCACCCGCGGGCGAAGCGCAAGCGCTAAGCGCGGCGAGGGCTCACGCGAAGTCGGGAAAAAGGGGCCGCGAAGCCGCGCAGATGGGGACAAGAGGGGCACGCGAAGCCGCGAAGCCGCGAAGAAGCCAAGGAACGGTTCAAAAACATCTGAGACGTTGCCGAAGCAGTGGATAGGCGAAGAAACTGTGAAAGTATTCGGTGTAGGTCGGGTTAGCGCAGCGTAACCCGACGATGAGTGTCCGTAAGCCGTTAATTGTCGGGCTACGCTACCGCTAACCCGACTACGATCCGCTCGCCTTCGGCGTTACGAGCAATACTCTCACGGGCTCGAAGCGCATCGTCCGTCTTGGCTGGAGGTCGGCTTCCGCGAAGGCCGTTTTCGCGGGCTCGCGGCACATTGGAGCACCACCATGCCCGCCAAGCGCATCATCTTCTATAGCAGCACGAATTGCCCCCATTGCAGGCGCGCCAAGGCCTTCCTGTACCGTGAGGGCATCGCCTTTCGCGAGATGGACGTGGGCAGGAGTCCCCGCGCCCGCAAGGAACTGGAGCGGCTCGGCGCCCGCGGCGTGCCGGTGCTGCTGATCGGCGATGCGCGTCTCGATGGCTTCGACGAAAAGCGGTTCTGGCGGCTGTATCGGGGCTAGCTCCGCGGCGCCGAAACCCCGGCCGCCTCTGAAGCCAGATCCGGCAGTGGGACCACGCAGAGCACGCTCAAGCGTTGCCCCTGGCGGCAACATCGGCAAGCAACCGGTCGAGCTCGCCGAGCTCGGCGAGCAGTCGTGGCAGCGCCGCCTGCAAGCGCCCGCGCAGCACCGAGAGGCGGTCCGCCTCCAGTTCCACGGCGTAGGCATGGCGGAAAAAGTGCCGGAACGATAACAGCTCCCGCAGCGCGGCCACGGACTCCCGTGACAGCACCGCCGGCCGAATCCCTTCGACGGCGAGCCCCATGCCATGCAGCAGTTCTTGGTGCCATTCGCCACCGCCGGGCACATCGCCGTCGATCTGCCGCGCGACACGCAGCAGAATGCTCTCCACCGAGCCATAGGCGTGGTGCAGCGCCACCGCGGCCTGCGCGCACACGGCCGCCTCCGCGCTGGGTCCGAGCTCAAGTCCCGCCAGTTCCTGCGCGCGCCGTTCCAGCGCGGCCCGATCGAACGCAACCTCCGCCCGCAGGCGCTGGAGCTTCGCGATCACAGCTCGATGCCTTCCGCGTCGATACGCTCGGCGAGGCTCGGCGGCGCCTCTTCCAGCCGGATCAAGTCCACCGGTCCGTTGAAGATCGTCATCAGGTCGGCGAGCGCCGAGAAGTAGCGCACGCCCGGCACACCAGACGCGGCCAGGTCGACGTCGCTACTGACGCGGTGGTCACCAACGGCAAGCGAGCCGAACAGCACGACCCGCTCCGCGCCATAGGCATCCCGCAAGCAATGCACTGCCAACGGCAGCAAGCCGTGCAACCGCGCCGCACGGGCATCCGCCGCCGCCTGCTCGGCCGCGGCGCGGCGGCGCAGGTGGCGCGCGGTGTCGGCAGAGGTGATCGGTAGGCTCATGCCGAGATTCTAGCTTGATCGCCACGCCGCTTCAGCGAGGTGATGCAGCTTGCGACGCTTCCGCGCCGCATGCCGGGCGGTGCACGCGACCCGGCCGCATGCCTCACGGGCCGCTGGAGCGGCGCGTCGATCAAAACGGTGGGTGCTCGGCGGTGACGTCACCGTCGTCATGCAGCTCGCCGACATAGCCGCGGCTGCCGACGGTGATGTCGCGGGCGGTGATGTCCAAGCCGTGGGCGTCGAGGATCGCGGCGCCGGTATTGTCTCCGTACACGGCCAGGCCGTTTGCCAGGTTCGTTTGCCAGGTTTTAGTGCAGCACCGAGATTGCGCTGACTGCCGCTGTCGGTGACCTCGCTGCTGAGATCGGCACTGGTGGTCATCTCCGCCGTGCTGCCGTCCTCGACGTTCAGGTTCTGCGTCGCAAAGACGGGGACGGAGGGTGGGTGGCTCACACGGTGAGTCCGACAGGGGCCAGCCGGCGCGCTCGGCGCCCGTCCTGGGCGAGTGGATTGAGGGGGTTCGACAGAATCTGGTGAATTGCCAAATCAGGCGGTCTCGAAGCCTGGACAGGGCCTGTTCGTGGCCGTATTGGGGTTTGCCAGAAGCCAAATACCCAGTAAATTGGTCAGAAACCACGGAGTATTCATAGGATTCATTGTCAAGTCTTTTTTCAGGTGCAATGATCCGTGTCAGCCCGGTCGCAGACCAGGTTTTGTCGATGGCTCCGCTGCCTCGGCAGCGGTTCCGCCCAACTATTGTCTGGCAACAACCTGAGGTGAACTGACATGTCCGAATCCACCAAGAGCGTGAACTACACCCCCGCCGTCGTTCTGGGTCTTGCCATGGCCCTCGGCCCGCTGACGGCGCTGTCTCTGGGTTCCCGCTACGCCGGCCCCGAGACCATCGCGCGGGCCAACGTCGGCGCCGAAAACGCCGCGCCGCGAGACATCCTGGGCGAGTATGACGTGCAGGGCGTGCCGGCCTACGCGAGCGGCAAGACCGTGTCCGACATTCTGGCAAGCGCCGGCATGTTTGGCAGCTTCGAGCAGGCCCTGGAGAGTTCCGGCATCAGCCGGGAGCTCGCCGCGTCGGGCGACTACACCATCTTCGCGCCGAGCAACGACGCCTTCTCGAAGATGTCCGAGTCCGAGCGACAGGCCCTGCTGTCCGACAAGGATGCGCTTGCGGCGCTGGTGAAGAGGCACATCGTCCCGGGCCGGCACACCGCCACCGATCTGATGCAAAGCGAAAGGGTTCAAGCCCTCGACGGCAGTGAGCTTGCGATTGGCCCCTCCGCGCGCTTCAACGGCCACGTGGGTGTCCAGAACGCCCAGGTCATCAAGACAGGGCTATATGCCTCCAATGGTGTCGTGCACGTCATCGACCGGGTGATCCAGTAAGCGTCGTCCCTTTGCCGCCCCCCGCCACCGCCCTCGGGGCATGGCGGCACATCAAGATCCTCCGGACGCCGCGCGTCCGGGGGATTTTTTCTGCGGGTCGCCGGCGTGGTTGCAATCCGCGGCGCCTTTGCTAAGGTCAGGTTTTAGGGCGCACCCCAGATGCTCGCCACGAGCGTCAGGCGCCGCAACCCGCCGCCACCGCGAGCCCGCCCATGGGAGACTGCCGCCTCATCTACCGAAGTACCTGCTCCGCGTCCTTTATGCCCAACGAGGACCTGCGTGAACTGGTACACAGAAGCGCCGAGCACAACGCCAAGCAGGGCATCACCGGACTGCTGTTGCTGTCCGGGGACCAGTTCCTGCAAGTGCTGGAGGGGCCGTGCAAGCCGGTCAACCAGCTCTTCAACCGCATCATCCGCGATGCGCGCCACCACGACGTGGAGCTGATCGCCTTCGAGCAGATCGGCCCCAGGTACTTCGACGACTGGTGCATGCACCTGGTGGATCTGTTCGACCTCTCGCGCCAACCGCGTGACCTGCTGTCGCAGAAGTACGGGGCCGCCAACGGCGTCATCCGCATTCCGGAGCGCCTGCACGAGATTTTCGGACTGCTGCTCGATGCCCGCGCCATTTGCCGCAACCAGCCTTGGGAAGAGGATCGGGGCGACACCGCCGCGGTGGTGGATGCGGCCGGCCGCCCCGGGGCGGAGCCGGCGCCGGCGGCAGACTGAGCGCGGCTGGAGGCGCCGCCCCTTGTGCTTTGGGCCGCGGCCGTCATATCAGCGTAAAATTTAGGGTTTGGTCGTCCGGCCGCGGCGCCGGAGGCCAGCACCGAAACACCGCGACGCAGAGACCGCCTCCCAGAGACCGGCTTCAGGCCCACACCGCCTCGGCAGACAGCAATGGAACAGTTTCACGGCACCACCATCCTCTCCGTGCGCCGCAACGGTGCCGTCGTCATCGGCGGTGACGGGCAGGTCTCCCTGGGCCAGACGGTGATGAAGGGCAACGCCCGCAAGGTGCGCCGGCTCTACAAGGGCCAGGTGATCGCCGGCTTTGCCGGGGCCACGGCGGACGCCTTCACGCTGTTCGAGCGCTTCGAGGGCAAGCTCGAAAAGCACCAGGGCAACCTCACTCGCGCCGCGGTGGAACTGGCCAAGGACTGGCGCACCGACCGCATGCTGCGGCGGCTGGAGGCCATGCTCTGCGTCGCCGACCTGGATGCATCGCTGATTCTCACCGGCACCGGCGATGTGCTGGAGCCGGAGCACGATCTCATGTCTATCGGCTCCGGCAGCGGCTTCGCGCAGGCGGCCGCCCGCGCCTTGCTGGAAAATACCGAGCTCTCGGCCCGCGATATCGTCGAGCGGGCCTTGGGCATCGCCGCCGATATCTGCATCTATACCAACCACAACCTTGTGCTGGAGGAACTGGGCGCCGACTGAGGCCCCGCCCGGGGCAGCGGTCGAAGTCGACCGCGCGGAGACCCAGACGCACCAGCCCGCCCGGTGCGGCCCGTCGCGCCGGGCCTTCACCGTTGCAGGCAACCATGTCCGAGATCACACCCAAGCGCATCGTCGCCGAGCTGGACAAGCACATCATCGGTCAGGACGCCGCCAAGCGCGCCGTGGCCATCGCGCTCCGCAACCGCTGGCGGCGGGCGCAGATCCCGGAGCCGATGCACTCCGAGATCACGCCCAAAAACATCCTGATGATCGGCCCCACCGGCGTCGGCAAGACCGAGATCGCCCGCCGGCTCGCGAGGCTGGCGGATGCGCCCTTCATCAAGATCGAGGCCACCAAGTTCACCGAGGTGGGCTACGTTGGCCGCGATGTGGAGTCCATCGTCCGCGATCTCGCCGATATATCCATCAAGATGGAGCGCGAGAAGGAGATGGAGGCCAACGCCGGCAGGGCCGAGGCCGCCGCCGAGGAGCGCATCCTGGATGCGCTGCTGCCGAAGCCGTCGGGCTTCGAAGAGGACAGCCGCGGCACCAGTGCCGGTGGCGGCACCCGCGAGAAGTTCCGCGCCAAGCTGCGCGCCGGCGAGCTGGACGACAAGGAGATCGAGATCGAGGTGAGCGTGAACCTCGGCGTCGAGATCATGGCGCCCCCCGGCATGGAGGACATGACGAGCCAGCTTCAGGGGCTCTTTCAGAATCTCGGTGCCAACCGCACCAGGCGTCGGCGCATGCGCGTCAGGGAGGCCCGCAAGATCCTGCGTGACGAAGAGGCCGCCAAGCTGGTGAACGAAGAGGAAATGAAGCTCCGCGCGCTCAGCAACGTGGAGAACAATGGCATCGTCTTCCTGGACGAGCTGGACAAAGTCACCCGCCGTGCCGAGCACGTCGGCGGCGCCGATGTCTCCCGCGAGGGCGTGCAGCGCGACCTGCTGCCGCTGGTGGAGGGCAGCACCGTATCCACCAAGCACGGAGCCGTGAAGACCGATCACATCCTGTTCATCGCCTCCGGCGCCTTCCAGCTCGCCAAGCCCTCCGACCTGATCCCGGAGCTGCAAGGCCGCCTGCCCATCCGCGTGGAGCTCGACGCACTCAGCACCGATGACTTCGTGCGCATCCTCACCGAGCCCGACGAGTCCCTCACCGATCAGTACGCCGCCCTGCTCGGCACCGAAGGCGTGAATCTGGAGTTCACCGACGACGGCATCCGCCGCCTTGCCGAGATCGCCTACCAGGTCAACGAGCACACCGAGAACATCGGCGCCCGGCGCCTGCACACCGTCATGGAGCGCCTGCTGGAGGACATCTCCTTCAACGCCTCCGAGCTGGACCGCGTGACGGTGACGATCAACGCCGCCTATGTGGACCAGAACCTGGGCGAGCTGGCGGCGGACGAGGACCTCTCGCAGTACATCCTTTGAGGAGGGCCCGAGGGCCGGATTGTGTTGGCGTAGGCGCCATTCGGTGTTGCGCTGCCTGGCTCTGGCACCGCGCGCCAGAGGCCCAACCGGCGTCTGGGAGCGTCGGCATCCTGCCAGCCACCGGGAGCGCCGGCATCTTGCCGGCCACCGGGAGCGCCGGCATCTTGCCGGCCACTGGGAGCGCCGGCTTCGAGCCGCCGATCGGGCACGTCTCCCGCGCTTCGAAGTATGATTCTGGTCCTTTCAAAGGCGCTCGCAACGGGGGCGGAACACCCGTGGGTCCGGCTCGCCGGCGAGACGCCGGCGCTCCGACTTGCAGGCGAGACGCCGGCGCTCCGACTTGCCGGCGAGACGCCGACGCTCCGGCTCGCCGGCGAGACGCCGGCGCTCCGGCTTGCCGGCAAGCCTCGCGTTGCAGCCCATTCAGTTCGGTTCATTCGAGCGGACGCAGGTGAGGGCACCCTTATGTCGATGGATTCGTTCACCGAGGCATACGAAAAGCTGCGCGACGTGGTTGTCACGGATACGCGATACGCACAGGACTGGCAGGCATTTCTGAAGCAGCAAATCGCCCCGCTGCTTGGCGCCAGCGGGCCTGAAACCGCACATGCGGCGAGCCTGGACAGACTGCGCAAGAAGCTCGCCGACAGCAGTCGGGGACGCTTCGCCGCCTTTTTCTTCGGCGGCGGCGTCGGCGAGACCATCGTCGCCGCTGGCAACAAGGAAGCCGGGCCGGCTGGCCTGAGCGAGCGTTGCGCCGCCATCAAGATGCTCAAGCATCTGTATCGGGCAGAGAAATCCGGTGCCCAGAGCGTGTGGATCCTGTCGCCGCCAAAGGCTTACTCCCGATGGGTGTTCGACGAGATCCGCGGCACCGAGAAGGATCTCGCGCACAAGCTGGCCAACGAATCGGAGGTCTACAGCGCGAGCAACCGCAAGACGATGTGCGCGGCGCTGCACCAGGCCAAGCTGAGTGCCGAATATGCGGCCACCAAACTGGGTAGTCCGGATGCGGCCACGACCACCACGTTCAAACGCTGGTTCGATGACGGCAGCCGTCAGCGGCGGCGGGCGCAGCCGTGCACGCGGCGCGGATCGCGCGGCCGTGGCACTACTCGGCATGGTGTGCGTGGCTTGCGTCTGGCCGCCGCGGAGCGCTGCCCAGCCCGACGTGGGCGGGGTTGATCGCGCATCGGCCGTGGTGGAAAAAAAGCGCTTCCTGGGCTTGGGCGGGCCACCATCGGTCACGCGCAACGGCATCCGTTACCAGGCCCTGCGCTGGGGCAAAGAGCGCGGCCTGGGTCAGAACGGCGGCTACCTGCTCGCCACGCGGCTGTCCACCGGCGAGGAACTTTGGCTGTTGAAGGTCTACGACGTCCCCTATGACGCCGACCTGGAGGCCGACAAGCGAGACATACTGATCACCGACATCGACAGCCGCTGGTTCAGGAGCGCCCTAACGGTGAAAAACGAGCGCGGTGAACGGTTCGAGGTCGACCTGGACACCCGCCAAGTGCGGCGGCTTGCCCCCTGACGCATTCTCGTGACGCATCCTCGTGACGCATCCTCCGGGGGCGGTTCGTGCCGGCGTGGTTGAACTCCGGCGGTCCCTCGCCCAATTCCGCAGCAGCCCAACTACAACCGCCGCCGCGGCCGCTGCCGGCCGTCGCGACACACGACAGGAGCCTGACATGCCCACCCCAACCGAATTCAACCTGCACCGCAACTCGCGGGTGCTGGAAATCACCTTCGACGACGGCGCCCACTTCACGCTGCCCGTGGAGCTGCTGCGGGTTTATTCCCCGTCCGCCGAGGTGCAGGGGCACGGCCCCGGCCAGCGGGTGCTGCAGACCGGCAAGGAGTTCGTGAATATCGACAAGATCGAGCCCGTCGGCAACTATGCCGTGTGCCTGCACTTCGACGACGAGCACAACACCGGCATCTACTCCTGGGAGTACCTCTACGGTCTCGGCAGGAACCAGGAGGGGCTCTGGGCCGACTACCTCGCCGAGCTGGAGAAGGCCGGGTACACGCGCAAAGAACGACCATCTTGAAGAAGGGCCAAGGGCCGAAGGCCGGGAGCGGCGCTCAGCACTCGGCCCTCGGCCCTTCTTCCATGCGGTTACAATAGCCCGCCACTCCTATCCAAGAAGTACCGCCCATGACCGACGACAAGACCCATTTCGGCTACGAAGAGGTGCCCGTTGCCGAGAAGCAGAACCGGGTGCGGGCGGTGTTCGACTCCGTAGCGAGCCGCTACGATCTGATGAACGACCTGATGTCGCTCGGCATCCATCGGTTGTGGAAGCGCCGCGCCGTGGAGCTGGCCGGCGTGCGCCGCGGCCAGCAGGTGCTCGACCTCGCCGCCGGCACCGGCGATCTCGCCGAGCGCTTCGCGCGCATCGTCGGCGCCCAGGGCCGGGTGATCATGTCCGACATCAACGCGGCCATGCTGCGCCAGGGGCGCGAGCGGCTGGTGAACACCGGCATCGTCGGCAACCTGGACTTCGTGCTCGCCAACGCAGAGGCACTGCCCTTCGCCAGCGACAGCTTCGACTGCATCACCATCGGTTTCGGGCTGCGCAATGTCACCCACAAGCAGCTGGCGCTGAACGAGATGTTCCGCGTGCTGCGCCCGGGCGGCCGCGCGTTGGTGTTGGAGTTCTCGCACCCCACCACCAAGCCGCTGGCCAAGGCCTACGACGCCTACTCCTTTGCGGTGCTGCCGACGCTGGGCCGATTCGTCGCCGGCGACTCCGCCAGCTACCGCTACCTGGCGGAGTCCATCCGCATGCACCCGGACCAGGAGACCCTGCTCGGCATGATGGAGCAGGCGGGCTTCGAGCGCGCCGGCTACGAGAACCACACCGGCGGCATCGTCGCCATCCATCGGGGCTACAAGCTATGACGGCTTATCCCGGTTCCGATACCAGTTCCGACACGGGCCTCGCCACCGACAGCGCGTCCGGCCCGAGCGATGCCAGCGGCGTCCAGCTGCCGGACGCTGTGCTGGCCGCCGCCGAGGCGATGGTCAACCACGTGCTGGCGCTGGACCCGGAGAGTATCGCCCGGCTCGCGCCGGTGCACGGCCGGGTGCTCCTGGTGGAGCTGACGGGCTTCGGCACCCGCATCTACGTCGTGCCCGGCGAGGGCAGGCTGTTCCTCTTCGGCAGCTATGAGGCGGCGCCCGACTGCATCGTACGCGGCAGTCCGGTGGCATTGCTGGCGATGGTGCTGGCAGAGCACCGCGAAGACGCGGTCTTTGCCGGCGCGGTGCAGATCGACGGCGACAACCACCTGGCGCAGGTGCTGGGCGAGGTCTTCCGCGATCTCGACATCGACTGGGAGGAGCAGCTCTCCAAGCTCCTCGGCGATACGCTGGCGCACCACCTCACGAGCCGCGCCCGCGCCGGTGAGCGCTGGGCCGGGCGCAGCGGCACCATCGCGCGGCAGAACCTGCGGGAGTATCTGCAGGAGGAGGCCGCCGTGCTGCCGAGCCGGCACGAGCTGGCGGACTTCCTGGCCGCGGTCGATACCCTGCGTGACGACGTGGAGCGGCTTGCCGCGCGCGTGGAGCGGCTGGAGCGGGCGCGGTGATGCCCGCCGGCGCCGCTGCGCCGCATTCGGCCGCTGTCGCGCCGTGACCTGACCTTCGCGACACGCGGCCCCCGAGCCGATATCCATCGCCGACGCCACCCCCTGAGCGTCTCTCCTTCCCACCTAGCCCGCACCCCAAGGAACCCCGCCCAGACCATGCTTCGCATCCCGCAGGCGCTGCGCCTGTTGCACATCAACCTGGTGCTGCTCAAGCACGGGCTGGACGAGGTGGTGGTGTCGATCCCGCCGCTGCGCCCGCTCGGCTTCCTGGTGCGGCTCGCGCCCTGGAACTGGGTCAAGCGCGACCTGCCCGCCTATCCGGTGCGGGTGCGCCTGGCGCTGGAGGAACTGGGGCCCATCTTCATCAAGTTTGGCCAGCTCCTATCCACCCGGGTGGACCTGCTGCCGCCGGAGCTCGCCGAAGAGCTGGCCAAGCTACAGGATCGGGTGCCGCCCTTTCCGGGCCCCGCGGCGCGCGGCCTCATCGAGAAGGCCTGGGGCCGACCGGTGGAGGACGTGCTGGACGCCTTCGACGAGACGCCGCTGGCGTCCGCGTCCGTCGCCCAGGTGCACACCGCGCAGCTCAAGGACGGGCGCGAGATCATCGTCAAGGTGCTGCGCCCCGGCATCGACAAAGTGATCCGTCGCGATGTGGAGCTGATGTTCATCTTCGCCGGCCTCGCCCAGCGCTACTGGCCGGACGGCCGCCGGCTGCGGCCGGTGGAGGTGGTGCGGGAATACGAGAAGACCATCCTCGACGAGCTGAACCTTCAGCGCGAGGCGGCCAACGCCTCGCAACTGCGGCGCAACTTCAAGCACAGCCAGGACCTGTACATCCCGGAGGTGTACTGGGACTGGACGCGCACCAACGTCATGGTGATGGAGCGCATCTACGGCACGCCGGTGTCGCGCGTCGACGAGCTCAAGGCGCAGGGCATCAGCATGCGCCGGCTCGGCACCCGCGGCGTGGAGATCTTCTTCACCCAGGTGTTCCGCGACAACTTCTTCCACGCCGATATGCATCCGGGCAACATCTTCGTGGAGCCGTCCGGGCGCTACATCTCGGTGGACTTCGGCATCGTCGGCACGCTGACCAAGGAGGACCAGCGCTACCTGGCGGAGAACCTGCTGGCCTTCTTCCGCCGCGATTACCGCCGCGTCGCGGAGTTGCACCTGGAGTCCGGCTGGGTGCCGCCGGGCACCCGGGTGGAGGAATTCGAGTCCGCCATCCGCACGGTCTGCGAGCCCATCTTCGAGAAGCCCATCGCGGAGATCAGCTTCGGCAACTTCCTGGTGAACCTGTTCCAGACCGCGCGGCGCTTCGACATGGAGATCCAGCCTCAACTCGTGCTGCTGGAGAAGACTCTGATCCACATCGAGGGCCTGGGCCGCCAGCTTTACCCGCAGCTCGATCTCTGGACCACCGCGAAGCCGTTCATGGAGCGCTGGATGCGCGAGCAGATCGGCCTCAAGCAGTTGATCCAGCGCACCATGCATAACTGGCCGACGCTGGCGGAGGAACTGCCCGACGTACCGGTGGCCCTGCTGCGCATCGTCGATCACCTGGAGCGCCAGGCGACCGTGGCCCCGGACGGCGTCGCCGCCGACCTGAAGGCCATCCGCAGGCATATCGGCGACAACAACCGCCGGCTGCTGGCCACCTTCGGGGCCCTCGGTCTCGCAGGCTTCGCCAGTGCACTCCTGTTGTTCGGCGAGCCCTGGAACGATCTGCCCTGGCTCCTGCCTGCCGTGGCGGGCGCCATGCTGTTGATGAGCCTCGCGCTGTTTTGGCGAGGGCTGTTTGCGGCCGAGCGGTGAGGCCCGGGGCATGCCAACCTCGATCCATCAACGGCTTATGGACGTCCAGCATCGGGTTACGCTGCGCTAACCCGACTCCCATAACGGTTGCTCTAGGCGCGCCGGCAGCGTGGGAGCGCCACTGCCTTTTGTGGCGCGACGACGGCCGCGCGACTGGCTGCTGCTTGGCGGTTATTGGGGCGTTGTCTCTTGCCTTGGCGCCGGTCGCGGCACCGAGCGTGCCGCTCCCACAAGCACTGCTACACCGAATGTTTTCGCAGTCTCGCCGACGTGGGAGCGCCGTCCCCGGCGCGATCCGGCCGCCCGGATCGATCGCGCCGGGGACGGCGCTCCCATGGACCGAGCACTGCCCCTTCTGGGCGTCATCCGCTGCCCCGCAAGCGCCCGCCGGAACGCGCGCACCGCGTCGTACTGGTCCGGCATCTGCACATGCGCCGCGCGCAACTCGACGTCCAGCTCGGGCAGCAGGCGGCTCGCGGAGCTGCGCCGATAGGTGCCTTGCGCTTGGTCGAGCACGTGGATCTCCAGCGCATGCTGGCGCCAGATCCAGACCTCGGGGATGCCCACCGCGCCGTACAGCGGCAGCTTGCTCAGCGC
>NZ_JAJDNQ010000123.1 GCF_022340605.1 Thiohalocapsa sp. | reverse complement strand
AAGAGGCTCGCAATCGGCAGCGCCACCGGCACCCCGGCGAGATCGATGTCGAGGGCACCGCCGGTCAGCGAATGCAGTTGCCGGTAGCGGCCCTGGAATCGGTCCGGGTCGCGGTAGTCGTGCAGCGTGCGGTGGCGGAGGTCCACCACCCAATAGCGGCGGATGCCGGCGCGGGCGTACTTCGCGAGCTTTACGCCCAGGTCCAGGGCCAGGCTGGAATCGGCCACCTCGATCACCAGCAGCACGTCGTCGCCGGTGGGGTTGGCGCTGCGGTAGAAGTCCTCGCGCTGCTGCAGCACCGACAGGTCCGGATACAGCTCGGTGCCGTCGTCCAGCACCACCGGCCCCTGGACGCGGACGATCGCCCGTCCCGCCAGGGCTGTCGCGAATCGCATCGTCAGGCTGTCCGTGGTGCCCTGATGGGGCGGTCCGATCGGCGTCATGTCCCGCATCTCCCCGTCGATGAGCTCCACCCGGTCGCCGTCGCCGAAGCAACCGGCCTCGATCATCCGGTGGAACTGCTCCACGCTGATGCGGTGGATTGGGCTGTGCAGGTCGTGGACGAGCACGATGGGGTCCCCTCTGGGGTGTTGTGTCGGCAGAAGACTACCAGACCAACGGGCGTGCAGGCGCGGAACCGGTGGTGGCAACCGAGCTGGAATTACGGTGACACTTTACCATTTACACCAATTCTAGTTCTCTTGGGTCATTCTACTTGGAAGAGGGCCGACCACGCTTGCCAGGACGAAGAGTTGGGCCGAGACGTTTCTCAAGTTCGGCGAGTTCATGCTCACCCATCAATGGTCGCCCGATGGTCCGACCCCTTGTGAGCCCGGCAACCGGTTCAGGGTCCACCGGCATATCCAAGAACGCCGCGAAATTCTCGACGCGTTCCAGTAGAGGTCGAACAGTCACCAAGCCGTCGTCTTGGCGCCGGAGATGTGCGGGCGTGCTGGACCGAGGCCAATCGGCAGGCGTCGCAGCGAGCCTCGCCTTGACGGGATTCAAAGCCACGTAGCGGAAAGCTGCCATCAAGTGAGATTCATCCATTGCGACACAGCCGAACCGCTCTTGAAACAAATGGTCTGTGACCCGCAATCTTGCGTTGATGTATCCGCTGTATCGACGATATGTTTCGCCGACGGCGCGCGACGACCCCATCTCGTCGGAGGGTACGAGAATCAAGTGAACATGGTTTGACATCAGGCAGTAGGACCAGGCTTTGACACCGTTTGACCGACATGCCTGGGCTAGCCATCTCTGTAAAGCGCATCGTCGTCATCCTCCATGAACACCCGTTGGCGCCTGTTGCCACGTTGGGTCACATGGTGGGGGATGCCGGGTACGGTGATTCGTGGAAGCCGAGACATGCGCCGAGCGTAAGCCGAGAGGGAAACGGTGGAAATGGTAAAGTATCACCGTAATTCGTAATTCGCCCGCCGACGCTGGCCCTGCTCACCGCCGGTGCCTTCGGCATCCGCCGCTGGCGCAGGCAGCGCGCCGCGTCCTAAGTCGACGGCATCGCGGCCGCAAGCGTCGCCACGGCCGAGCGCGCCGTGGGAGCGCCATCCGGCTGTGACGCGCCGCCGCGGCGTCAGGCGCCTGCTCCAGCCTCAGGTGGACCCGCGTCCCCGAGGTCGACGACCGCGAGTGCCGTAACCCGCCCAAAACGCCGGTCGTTAGTGAGGAACCGATGCCCATCCGCCGGCAGTGTCAAGGCGCTGGCGGCCTGCAGCGCATCCGGTGTGCGCAGCCCGTCGCGGGCGTGAAGCGTCAGGGCCTGTTCCACGACCCCTGCGTCCAGCTCGATGACGAGCAGGTCACCGGCAGCGAAGAAGGCGCGGTACTCGGCGATCAGCTCGGTGGCGCCGTCGCGAATCGGCTTGACCAGGCATCCGAGCAGGCTCAACCGCGAGACGGCTAGGCGCGCGTCGGGGAAGCGCTCGCGCAGCTCGCGCAGGGTTGCCGCCACGCGGGCGGTTGCCGCCACGCGGGCGTGGAAGGCGGCCTCCGACTCGATCAGGTAGATGACCGCGCAGGCATCCAGGAACAGGATCACCCGTCGCCGTCCCAGGCGTCGCGCTCGCGCGCCAGCGCGGCGTCGATGTCCGCCTTGGATCGCGCCGGATGGGCGCGGCCCGCGGCGGGCTTGTCGAGCCAGTCCCAGGCGCTGGGCCTGCCGCGGATTCGGGCTGGCCGCGGGCCAGGCGCCGGTAATCGTCGACGCTCATCACGACATAGCGGGGCCGGTTTTGCTTGATCACCTCAACCGGTCCATCTCGCAGCAGCTCATCCACCGCGGAGATGCCGCGGCGCTTGATCTCTTGCGCGGGTATCGTCTTCATCGTCTGCCACCGAAGCCGAGGGTACCCAAAACAGTACCGACAGCCTAGCGCAAGGAAAGCTCGGCGCACCCGCGACGGGGCGACGGTATCCCAGAGACAACAACGACCAAAGCCCTCTTGATCGGCTGGCACGTCGCCGACGGAGCGCGGCGATCTCGGCAGCAAGCAGGCCGGTGATCGCGGCAATGGCTGCATCGTCGAGACCGGTGTGGCCCAGCGGATTCCGTCTGGTGCCGAGGCAGAGGCTCGGCACGAGTGCGTGGACGTTGGAGCCCGGATGCAGGGAGGCGGACATCCCCGGACCCGCGACGCGACGCTGGAGCGTCTGCCCGTGCTACGCTGGAGCGTGGGAGCCAGGCGGCAGCAAGATCAGTGGCTTACGTGCTCGCAGACGGCGGATGCGCTGCGCTTGTCCGCCCTACACCGGATAACTTCCCGGTCTGCGCAGCACGTGGGGGCTTGAGGCCCCGACGGCGCCGCTTCGCGTCTTCCTTCGCGGCTTCGCGGCTTCTCGTGAGCCCTGAGCCCAACACGCGCCGCAAAGCCGCGCACGCGCCTCAGAGCCCGGCCGCGTCCCGCAGTGCCTCGGCCTTGTCGGTGCGCTCCCAGGTGAATTCCGGGATCTCGCGGCCGAAGTGGCCGTAGGCGGCGGTCTTGCGGAAGATGGGCTTGACCAGGTCCAGCATCTGGATCAGGCCGTAGGGGCGCAGATCGAAGAACTCGCGCACCAGGAGCGCGATGCGGGACTCGTCGATCTTGGCCGTGCCGAAGGTCTCGACGCTGATCGACGTCGGCTCGGCCACGCCGATGGCATAGGACACCTGGATCTCGCAGCGGTCCGCCAGGCCGGCAGCGACGATGTTCTTGGCGACGTAGCGGCCGGCGTAGGCGGCGGAGCGGTCCACCTTGGATGGGTCCTTGCCGGAGAAGGCGCCGCCGCCGTGGCGGGCCATGCCGCCGTAGGTGTCGACGATGATCTTGCGCCCGGTGAGGCCGCAGTCGCCGACGGGGCCGCCGATGACGAAGCTGCCGGTGGGGTTGATGTGGATCTTGGTGTCGCTGTGGATCCACTCCTTGGGGATGACGGGCAGGATGATGTTCTCCATCACCGCCTCGTAGAGGTGCTTATAGTCCACGTCCGGGTCGTGCTGGGTGGACAGCACCAGCGCGTCCACGGCCACCACCTGGCCGTCGCGGTAGCGCATGGTCACCTGGCTCTTGGCGTCCGGGCGCAGCCAGGGCAGCACGTGGCTCTTGCGCATCTCGGACTGGCGCTCCACCAGGCGGTGCGCGAACGTGATCGGGGCGGGCATCAGCACGTCCGTCTCGTTGGTGGCGTAGCCGAACATCAGGCCCTGGTCACCGGCGCCCTGCTCCTCGGGGCTCTTGCGGTCCACGCCTTGGGCGATGTCGGCGGACTGCTTGCCGATCAGCGACATCACCGCGCAGGTGCTGCCGTCGAAGCCCACGTCCGAGCTGGTGTAGCCGATGTCGTTGACGACACCGCGCACCAGGGTATCGAAGTCCACCCAGTGGTCGGTGGTGATCTCGCCGGCGACGACCACGGCGCCGGTCTTGATCAGGGTCTCGCAAGCAACGCGGGCGTGCGCCGGATTCGGGTCGTTGGCCAGGATGTCGTCGAGCACGGCATCGGAGATCTGATCGGCGACCTTGTCGGGATGGCCTTCGGAGACGGATTCGGACGTGAAGAGGATTTCGTTTGGCATAGCACTCGTTGGGGCGCCGCTTGGGCGCTCTTGGTGGCTCGGGTGGGATGGGATGACGGCACCGCGTGGGACTGCGGCGATTGGAAGTTCACCATGGTAACCGAGCCGGACCGCGATTGAACAGGTGTCCGGGCGCGGCGCCGCCCCGCGCGTTGGGTTACCATACCCGACTGTTTTTCAGCGGAATCAGCATTCCCCCCAACGCTTACCAGGAGGCGGCGATGGTGTCTCTCGAAACCCCCGTGTGCGACTTCGGTCAGCCTGCCCCGGACTTCTCCCTGCCCGGCGTGGACGGCAAGACCTGGACCCGCGACATGTGCAAGGGGCCGAACGGGCTCCTGGTAATGTTCATCTGCAACCACTGCCCGTACGTGAAGGCAGTGCGCGAGCGCATCATTCGCGACGCGCGCGAGCTCGCCGGGCTCGGCATCGGCTCGGTGGCCATCATGTCCAACGACCCGGCCGACTACCCGGAGGACTCCTTCGAGAACATGCAGCGGGTGGCCGCCGAGTACGACTTCCCGTTCCCCTACCTGTTCGACGAGAGCCAGGCGGTCGCCAAGGCCTTTGGCGCCATCTGCACGCCGGACTTCTTCGGTTATGACGCGAGCCTCGGCCTCCAGTACCGCGGTCGGTTGGACGAGAGCCGCAAAGAGACCGCGCCGGCGGACGTGCGCCGCGATCTGTTCTTAGGCATGCAGCAGGTGGCCGAGACCGGGCATGGCCCGGCAGAGCAGATCCCGAGCGTCGGTTGCTCCATCAAGTGGCGGCAAGGCTGAGCCGATGTCAAGAACACCGATCGCGGCTTCGCGTCACCCGGCTGTCGTCCGTTGCGCCGGCAAAGGACGCCCGACAATCAGGCGGTTATGGCGAGCGCGGCGTCGGGCTTCGCTCCCGCACCAGACCTGTGGCGGTTTGCTTCACGGGCGCTGAGTGGTGCCCGCGACCGGGCGCGCCGGAGCCCGGTTTGGTCGCGCCGGTCGGTTGCGCTTGCCCAAAGCTTACCGAAATACTTAATATTAGTAAGTTATGAACGACGCGGCGTCGCGGGCGGCGCCCCGAACTGGTCACGATCTGGCTAAACCGCGCATTTTGCGTAAGAATACGCGGCCCATTGCCTTCGTCACGACGCGCCGATCCAGGCGCCTGCGACGGGCCGCAATCGTCCGAATCACTCGTGTTCGGCCGTAGGCGGGTGCCTCAGCCACGGCTCGGACGCGGTTGCAGCTCTGCCGCGAGGTCTGTTGCCCATCACCACGAAATCGCCCGCGGGCCGTCGGCCCGACGGACAGCCTGCGCGGGTGATCCAAGAGCATTCGCCACTCAAGAACCGACAACCTGACCGAGGAGAGATCCTTATGTCCTCACGCAAAGAACTCGCGAACGCGATCCGCGCGCTCAGCATGGACGCCGTGCAGAAGGCCAAGTCCGGGCATCCGGGCGCGCCCATGGGCATGGCCGACATCGCCGAGGTGCTCTGGAACGACTTCATGCAGCACAACCCGGCGAATCCGCACTGGGCCGACCGCGACCGCTTCGTGCTCTCCAACGGTCACGGCTCGATGCTGATCTACTCCCTGCTGCATCTGACCGGCTACGATCTCAGCATCGACGACCTCAAGCAGTTCCGCCAGCTCCACTCCAAGACCCCGGGCCACCCCGAATACGGCTACGCGCCGGGCGTCGAGACCACCACCGGCCCGCTCGGCCAGGGCATCACCAACGGCGTCGGCATGGCTCTGGCGGAGAAGGCGCTCGCCGCGCAGTTCAACAAGCCGGGGCACGAGATCGTCGATCACCACACCTATGTCTTCCTCGGCGACGGCTGCATGATGGAAGGCATCTCCCACGAGGCTTGCTCGCTGGCCGGTGCGCTGGGTCTGGGCAAGCTGATCGCCTTCTACGATGACAACAACATCTCCATCGATGGCGAAGTGCGCGGCCACGGCGAGACCCCGGCCTGGTTCCTGGACGACACGCCGAAGCGCTTCGAGGCCTACCACTGGCATGTCATCCCGAAGGTGGACGGCCATGATCCGGAGGCCATCAAGGCCGCCATCGAGGAGGCCCGCGCCGTCACCGACAAGCCGTCGCTCATCTGCTGCCAGACCATCATCGGCTACGGCTCGCCAAACAAGCAGGGCAAGGAGGAGTGCCACGGCGCGCCGCTGGGCGACGATGAGATCACGCTGACCCGTGAGGCGCTGGGCTGGACCCACCCGCCGTTCGAGGTGCCGGCCGAGATCTATCAGGCCTGGGACGCGAAAGAGCGCGGTGCGGCCGCCGAGCAGTCCTGGAACGACAGGTTCGCCGCCTACAAGGCCGAGTACCCGGCCGAGGCCGCCGAATTCATGCGCCGCATGGCCGGTGAGCTGCCGCAGGACTTCGACGCCAAGGCCTGGGAGTTCATCAAGGCCGTCGACGAGAAGGCCGAGAAGATCGCCACCCGCAAGGCGTCGCAGAACGCCCTGAACGGTTTCGGCCCGATGCTGCCCGAGCTGCTCGGCGGCTCCGCGGACCTCGCCGGCTCCAACCTGACGCTCTGGTCGGGCTGCAAGGGCATCGGCCCGAAGGACGCCTCCGGCAACTACCTCTACTACGGCGTGCGCGAATTCGGCATGTCCGCCATCATGAACGGCATCACGCTGCATGGCGGCTTCAAGCCCTACGGCGCGACCTTCCTGATGTTCATGGAATACGCCCGCAACGCGGTGCGCATGGCCGCGCTGATGAAGATCAACCCGATCTTCGTCTACACCCACGACTCCATCGGCCTCGGCGAGGACGGCCCCACCCACCAGCCGGTGGAGCAGGTGTCGATCCTGCGTCTGACCCCGCGCATGTCCACCTGGCGCCCCTGCGACGCGGTGGAGAGCGCCGTCGCCTGGAAGCTCGCCATCGAGCGCAAGGGCGGCCCCACCGCGCTGATCTTCTCCCGTCAGGGCGCACCGCACATGCCGCGTAGCGAGGACCAGATCCGCGCCATCGAGCGCGGCGCCTACGTGCTCAAGGACTGCGACGGGCTGCCCGAGGCCATCATCATCGGCACCGGCACCGAGGTGGAGCTGGCCGTGCAGGCCGCCGATCAGCTCGCCGCGCAGGGCCGCAAGGTGCGCGTCGTCTCCATGCCCAGCATGGACGTCTTCGACGCCCAGGACGCCGCCTACAAGGCCATGGTGCTACCGGAGAGCGTGCCGGTGCGTGTCGCCGTGGAAGCCGGCGTCTCCAACTTGTGGCCCAAGTACGTCGGCATGCACGGCAAGATCATCGGCGTGGATACCTTCGGCGAGTCCGCGCCGGCGCCGGAGGTCTACAAGGAATTCGGCGTTACCGCCGAGGCCGTCGCCGAGGCCGTCAACAGCCTCCTCTGAAATGAGGGGCTAGGGACTGGGGGCTAGGGGCTAGGGGGCGGAAACGACGCTTCCCGGCCACCCGCCTCCACGAGCGTTTGGCGCCGCCCAAATCACTTTTTCCAACCACTCTCCAGCTCGGAGTATTCGAAACATGACCCTGAAAGTTGGCATCAACGGCTTCGGCCGCATCGGCCGCATGGCCTTCCGCGCGATCACCAAGGAATTCCCGAACATCGAGGTGGTCGGCATCAACGACCTGCTGGACCCCGACTACCTGGCCTACATGCTCAAGTACGACTCGGTCCACGGCAACTTCCAGGGTGACATTGCCGTCGACGGCAACAGCATGATTGTCAACGGCAAGGCCATCCGCCTCACCGCCGAGATGGACCCGGCCAATCTGAAGTGGGACGACATCGGCGCCGAGCTGGTTATCGAGTGCACCGGCTTCTTCCTCACCGAGGAGACCTGCCAGAAGCACATCGCCGCCGGCGCCAAGAAGGTCGTTCAGTCCGCCCCGTCCAAGGACGCGACGCCCATGTTCGTCTACGGCGTCAACCACGGAAGCTACGACGGTCAGGCCATCATCTCCGCCGCCAGTTGCACCACCAACTGCCTGGCGCCGGTGTCCAAGGTCCTGCATGACACCTGGGGCATCAAGCGCGGCCTGATGACCACCGTCCACGCCGCCACCGCCACCCAGAAGACCGTCGACGGCCCGTCCAAGAAGGACTGGCGCGGCGGCCGCGGCATCCTGGAGAACATCATTCCGTCCTCCACCGGCGCCGCCAAGGCCGTCGGCAAGGTGCTGCCGGAGCTCAATGGCAAGCTCACCGGCATGGCCTTCCGCGTGCCGACCTCCGACGTCTCCGTGGTCGACCTGACCTGCGAGCTGAGCAAGGAAGCCACCTACGACGACATCTGCGCGGCCATGAAGGCGGCCTCCGAGTCCGGCGACCTCGCTGGCGTGCTCGCCTACACCGAGGACAAGGTGGTCTCCACCGACTTCCGCGGCGCCAACACCCCGTCCATCTTCGACGCCGGCGCCGGCATCATGCTGGACCCGACTTTCGTCAAGGTCGTCTCCTGGTACGACAACGAGTACGGCTACACCTGCAACATGCTGCGCATGGTGGAGCACGTCGGGAAGTAATCGGCTAGCTGCTAGTTCAGCACGGCAGATTTGTCGAAGCCAGTCGTTGTCGTGGTCGTAATCGTGGTCGTAGTCGTATCGGTGATCGATTACGACCACGACCACGACCACGACCACGATAACGACGGCGGGTTGTCCCGGACGGTTCGTTTACGACCTACCGAGTAAGGGACTGGCGTAGGGCGGATACGCGAAGCGCATTCGCCGTTTTCGGCTACCCGGTAGCCGAGCCATCTGGAAAGCGCGTCAGCGCTTTCCAGATGGCTTGTACAACACGACACCATTGAATGAGGCAGAACACATGTCCTTCACCAAGCTCACCGACCTCGACCTCGCCGGCAAGCGCGTGCTGATCCGCTCCGACCTCAACGTTCCGGTCAAGGACGGCAAGGTCACCTCCGATGCCCGCATCACGGCGTCCATGCCCACCTTCGAGCACTGCCTGAACGCCGGCGCCAAGGTGATGGTCATGTCCCACCTGGGCCGCCCGGAGGAGGGCGTCTACTCGGAGGAGAACTCGCTGGCGCCGGTTGCCGCCGACCTCAGCGCCAAGATGGGCCGCGAGGTGCGGCTGGTGAAGGATTACCTGGAGATGGCCCCCGAGGTCGCCGACGGCGAGCTGGTGCTGCTGGAGAACGTGCGCTTCAACAAGGGCGAGAAGAAGGACAACGAGGCGTTGTCCAAGCAGTATGCGTCTCTGTGCGATGTTTACGTCATGGACGCCTTCGGCACCGCCCACCGCGCCCAGGCCTCCACCCATGGTGCCGGCAAGTTCGCGCCGGTGGCCTGCGCCGGCCTGCTGCTGGCCGAAGAGCTTGACGCCCTGAACAAGGCCCTGGCCGACCCCAAGCGCCCGATGGTCGCGATCGTCGGCGGCTCCAAGGTCTCCACCAAGCTGACCGTGCTGGAGTCCTTGTCCGAGAAGGTGGACCAGCTCGTCGTCGGCGGCGGTATCGCCAACACCTTCATCAAGGCCGCCGGCCACAACGTCGGCAAGTCCCTGTGCGAGAACGACCTGGTCGACACCGCCAAGGCCCTGATGGAGAAGATGACTGCCCGTGGCGCCACCATCCCGATCGCCACCGACGTCGTGGTCGGCCAGAAGTTCGACGAGAACGAGCCGGCGGTGCAGAAGAAGGTCGACGAGGTTGGCGACGACGACATGATCTTCGACATCGGCCCCGACAGCGCCAATGAGCTGGCCGAGATCATCAAGCAAGCTGGCACCGTGGTCTGGAACGGCCCGGTTGGCGTGTTCGAGTTCGATCAGTTCGGCGAGGGCACCAAGACCGTGTCCATGGCGATTGCCGACACCGACGCCTTCACCCTGGCCGGTGGCGGCGACACCATCGCAGCCATCCAGAAGTACGACATCTACGACAAGGTGTCCTACATCTCCACCGCCGGCGGCGCCTTCCTGGAGTTCCTGGAAGGCAAGACGCTGCCCGCGGTGGCGATGCTGGAAGCCCGCGCCAAGGACTGAGTGCCGGCGGGTAGGCCGGGCCGACGTTAGGAGGCCCGACGCCGGGCGGATGACGATACAGCGCCCGCCGGGCTTGGTACCTCAGCACAACGTACGGTGAGCCTCCAACGGCCCCAAAGCCTAATCCCGAGCAGCGTAAAACCAGTAACCAACCCATGCCACGAAGAACAAAAATCGTCGCCACCCTCGGCCCCGCCACCGATGCCCCGGGCGTGCTGGAGGGCATGGTGGCCGCTGGCCTCAACGTCGCCCGGCTCAACATGAGCCACGATGGCCACGACCGCCAGCGCCAGCGGGTGGAGCGGGTACGCACCGTCGCGAAGGCGACCAAGACGCCACTCGGCGTGCTCATCGATCTGCAAGGGCCCAAGATCCGCATCGGCCGCTTCCAGCAGGGCAGCATCGAGCTCGCCGCCGGCGAGCGCTTCTGCATCGATCTGGACTGCCCGCTGGACTCGGGCGACCAGACCCGTGTCGGCTGCACCTATGCGAACCTCGCCGATGACCTCGCCGCGGGTGATCAGCTCCTGCTCGACGACGGCGCTATCGAGCTTCAGGTGACCGAGATCCGCGGGCGCTGCATCGCCTGCGAGGTCCTGCTCGGCGGCAAGCTCTCCAACAGCAAGGGCATCAACAAGCGCGGCGGCGGGCTGTCGGCGCCGGCGCTGACGGACAAGGACAAGGCGGACATCGCGTTCGCGGCTGAAGTCGAGGCGGACTATCTCGCCGTCTCCTTCGTGCGCAGCGCCGAGGACGTGATCCTCGCCCGCGAGCTCTTCACGCAGGCCGGCGGCAAGGGCGGCGTTGTCGCCAAGATCGAGCGTGCCGAGGCGCTGGAACACGCCACCGACATCATCAAGGCGTCCGACGTCATCATGGTGGCGCGCGGCGACTTGGGCGTCGAGATCGGCGACGCCGAGCTGCCGGCGGTGCAAAAGCGCCTGATCAGCGAAGCCCGCGACCTGGACTGCGTCATCATCACCGCGACGCAGATGATGCAGTCCATGATCGACCACCCGATGCCCACCCGCGCTGAGGTCTTCGACGTTGCCAACGCAGTGCTGGACGGCACCGACGCGGTGATGCTGTCGGCGGAGAGCTCCGTCGGCAAGTACCCGGCCAAGGTGGTGGCGGCCATGGACCGCATCTGCGCCGAGTCCGAGAACTATCGCCGCGTCTCCAAGCACCGGCTCAACACCCGCTTCAAGCGTGTGGACGAGGCCATCGCCATGTCCGCCATGTACGCGGCCAACCACTTGGGTGTGAAGGCAGTGGCCGCGCTGACCGAGTCCGGCAGCACCGTCAAGTGGATGTCCCGGCTCAACACCGGCATTCCCATCTACGCGATGACCCGCTCCGTCCATACCCGCAGAAAAACGACCCTTTACCGGGGCGTCTACCCGATAAACTTCGATGTCGCGAGCACGGACATCCACGAGGTCAACCGTGAGGTCATCGAAGAGCTGCTGCGCCAGGGCACCGTCGTCGATGGCGACCTGGTCATCATCACCAAGGGCGACCGCGGCGGCGTCGAAGGACAGACCAACATCATGAAGATCATGCGCGTCGGCGAGCACCGGCTGCTGGCCGACGACTGACAATACCCAACCGTCAGCAATTCACTCTAGCGACAGAGGAGAGCCCCAATGGCCTTGATTTCACTCCGCCAGCTGCTGGACCACGCCGCCGAGCATCAGTACGGCGTGCCGGCGTTCAACGTCAACAACCTGGAGCAGATGCGCGCCATCATGGAGGCCGCCGACGAGACCGACTCGCCGGTCATCGTGCAGGCGTCCGCCGGTGCCCGCAAGTACGCCGGTGCCCCCTTCCTGCGTCACCTGATCCTGGCCGCCATCGAGGAGTGGCCCCACATCCCGGTGGTCATGCACCAGGACCACGGCACCTCGCCGGCCGTCTGCCAGCGCTCCATCCAACTCGGCTTCAGCTCCGTCATGATGGACGGCTCCCTGGGCGAGGACGGCAAGACCCCGACCTCCTACGAGTACAACGTCGACGTCACCAAGACCGTCGTCGCCATGGCCCACGCCTGCGGCGTCTCCGTCGAGGGCGAGCTGGGCTGCCTGGGCTCGCTGGAGACCGGCCAGGCCGGTGAAGAGGATGGCATCGGTGCCGAGGGCACCCTGGACCACAGCCAGCTCCTGACCGACCCCGAGGAGGCCGCCGACTTCGTCAAGAAGACCCAGGTGGACGCCCTGGCCATCGCCATCGGCACCTCCCACGGCGCCTACAAGTTCACCCGTCCGCCGACTGGCGACATCCTTGCCATCGAGCGCATCAAGGAGATCCACGCCCGCATCCCCAACACCCACCTGGTGATGCACGGCTCCAGCTCCGTGCCGCAGGACTGGCTCAAGATCATCGACGAGTTCGGTGGTGCCATGGGCGAGACCTACGGCGTCCCGGTCGAGGAGATCGCCGAGGGCATTCGCAACGGCGTGCGCAAGGTCAACATCGATACCGACCTGCGCATGGCCTCCACCGGCGCCATCCGCCGTCACCTGGCCCAGAACCCGAAGAACTTCGACCCGCGCAAGTACTTCATCGCTGCCACGGAGGCCATGAAGGACATCTGCAAGGCGCGCTACGAGGCCTTCGGCACCGCCGGCAACGCCAGCAAGATCAAGGTCCTGTCGCTGGAGGCCATGACCGACCGCTACGCCAAGGGCGAGCTCGACCCCAAGGTCAACTAATCTGGATTTTCGCTATCGCGGAAATCCAGATACAAGGAAGAGAGAAGGGCGCTTCGGCGCCCTTTTTTTGGCCCGGCAGCCCCGGCTGCAGGGTTGAGATCACCGACTACCACCAGGGGAGCTGCCTATGATCGGAGTCCCGACCGGCAGACCCCGATGCACCCGGGTGAGATGCTGATTGAGGCGTTCCTACTGCCCATAAGCATCACCCGGCGCGAGCTCGCAACCGCCTTCATGTCCCCTACCAGCGCTTCAACGAGCTGATCAACCGGCGCCGGGGCGTTATCCCGAGGACGGCGCTGCACCTCGCCAAGTGCTTCGGAACGACGCCCGACTTCTGGCTCAACCTGCAAATCCTAACCGCGCGCGGCATCGAGCCCAGCGCCCGTCCCGACCGATCGCCGTTGACCCGTCCCGAATCAGTCGGGCGCTGCCGGCTCACGCGCTTGATGCCTCTGTGGGAGCGCCGTCCTCGGCGCGACGAGCGTCCGGTCGCAGTGTTCGCCTGGTTTCAAGATCGTTGCTGACTGTCCCCGGAATCGCACCCGCCCGATGATCCGGGCGGGCCAGTGACCTACGCAGCGATGCCGAGCGGCTATCGCCCTGCCCAGGGGCGCGCTTGCAGCCCAGCCGGTGCGGCGCTGCCGGCATCCAGGCGCCAGCGGTGGCCGATGAGCTCATAGCGCATCGGTACGGGGGCGCCATCAACCGTTGTCTGCACCGAAACGGCGGTTGGCGAATGGATCCATCGGTCCTCGACCGCCAGCGTGGCGCCGGCGAAGCGTCGCTCGAGGTCGGCACAGACCAGCTCCGAGGCCGGTCCGATGTCGCCCATTTCCGGCGCATCGCCGGTGCAGGTGGCACGTGACGCCGCGGGCAGCAGCGGCAGCGCGGGCGCCAGCTCATCCAGGGCCAGATCGCCCTGTACCGTGGCCGTCTGGCCGACGCCATCCGCCAGATCGAGCATGCCATCGGCCTCGCGCCCGGCTATGCCGACGCCTATGCGTTGCAAGCCTGGATACTGCACTTCGCCGGCAGGCCGGCGCGGGGGCTGGACGCCATGGCGCAGGCGATCCGCCTGAATCCGCGGGTGCCGTCCATCTACCGGTTCGTACGCGGTGCGCTGCACTATGAACAAGGCGACGACGCCCGGGCCATCGACGACCTGGAGCAGGCCGTGTCGATGAACCCCACCTTCCAGATGCTCCAGCTCTGGCTCGCGGCGGCCTACGCCGGGTCGGGCCGCATTGACGATGCCCGCTGGCAGGCCGCCGAGGCCATGGCCCTGAACCCGGATTTCACGCTGGCGCACATCCGCCGCGTCTATCCCATTCGCGATCCGGACTACCTGGAGCGCTTCCTCGGCGACTTGCGCAGGGCCGGGCTCAAATTGGCGCAAGCTCCGAAATACGATGAAAGGCCCTAGAGCACTACTTGGGGTCTTGCAATCAAGCACCCTTGCACCGTTAGAACTCTTTACGGGCGGGCGGTGCTGCTCACTAGTGCGGGGGCGCAGGGGCGCCCAATGTTGCCGTGCTCGCCGGACGACGCGTTCCACCGTCGCCATGTGGATTCCGAAGCCGTCGGCAATGGCCTTGCAGGCGTAGGTGTTCGATGACCCGGTGTAGACGCCAGTCAACAGCCGCATTCCGTTCGCGCTCTTGGGGCTCCGTCTCGGTCGGGATGGCGGAATTGGCTATGCGTAGCTGAACTCGGGACGGGGGAGAAAACGCGGTTTGTGCTTCGTTTCTGTCGGCTTTCGGCGGCCCGACCCAATGTGGAGCCGTCCGGCACTTCCCCCGCAGCAACACCGAACTGGTCCCCAACGGCGACGCCGCGCTCCGACCGCGGTGCTGCGTTGCGCCCGTTTCGCTGAGACCCGGCGGGTAGCTCCGCCGGTACACGGATAAGGGTTTAGCTGATCGCGCTGCCAGTTCACTCTAATGAGAATGCATTCATGTCTGTAGCTCATCGGAACCTCGGAGTCGAGGAGCAGGGGAGGGAGGCATGCGAGCGGGTGCGAACTGGACGGTCCTGACGGTTTCTGCGGTCCTGCTGATGCTGGCGTGGGCGGGAGAAGCCCCGGCGGATCAGTCGCCGCGGCTGATGGGCCACGTCCGCGATGGCGTGTCTGACAGACCTCGTGACCGGTCCAACCATCGCGGCGTTGCAGCGCTAGAGCCGGCAGACGCCACCGCGCCCCGGGCGCCGACACCGACGCCGGGACCGCGTCAGCGCGATCCGAAAGCGATTGCGGAAGGGCAACAAGCGCCGCCGCCGGAGGCTGCGAACCTGTTCGCGGACATCCTCGCCGCCGCCGCCCTGCTGCGCGAGGGACGCGTTGATGAGGCGCTGTCTGCCGCGCTTGCCTTGACCGAGCAATATCCCGACAGCGATGCGTCTTGGGCACTGGCCGGCATCGCCCGGGCGAGGCTCGGCGATCTCGATGGCGCTCAGGACGATCTGGAGCGGGCGCTGGCACTGCATCCCGGTGACCCGGCCGCGGCGGGGAATCTGGCCGCCATCGCATTGCGCCAGGGGCGCATCGACGTCGCTCGGGGCTACTACATGCAGGTGCTATTCCACCAACCTGGTCACGAACAGACGCTGCACAAGCTCTCGCGACTGGAGCAGAAGGCGGGCAACGACGCCGCCGCCGAGGCGCTGCTGGAGCGCGCCATCGATGCCCACCCGCGGCGCCTGAGCGCATACCTCAAACTCGTGAGCTTCTACCGGGAGCGCGGGCGCGGGGAGGAGGCCATGTTGCGGCTGCAGCGGGTGCAGCAGCACTTCGATGCCGAGCCGCAGTACTGGTCCGTGCTGGCCCTGCTGCAGCTTAGTGCCGGCGACGCGCGAGCCGCGGTCGGCAGCCTGAGCCGTCGCGTGGCTCTCGCGCCGGACGCGCTGGGCTATCTCCAACTCGCCAACGCCCGTGCCGCTGCCGCTGATGCGGCCGGGTTCGAGGCGGCACTGTTGCAGGCGCTCGAGTTGCGCCCAAACGACCCCGCCGCCGGACACCTCGTGAGCTACTACCTGGAGCAGGCAGCGGACGATGCGGCGCGGGCGGAGCGGATCGCCCGCGTGCGCTCGGTGGCGCCGGATCGGCCGGAGCTGGTGCGGGCCGCGCCGCCGAGCGCAATGCCCGTCGCGCCGGCAAGACCGAGCGCCCGTTAGCCATGATCCTAGTGCAGCGTTTCACCTAACTTTGCCTTCGTTGTCGTTGTCGTTGTCGTTGTCGTTGTCGTTGTCGTTATCGAGTATCCGATCACGACCACGATGACGAAAACGACCACGAGCAGAGACTTCGACCTGTTTTCTCGGCTCCAGCCCCACCTTGGTTGGCGCCCTGCAAAATTGCCTGAAACGGGGTGCTAGGATGAGGTTGTGCTCGAGCAGGCCGGCAACCGGGTCTGAAATCTTAGTGAAAACTATAATTGGACCAAGGGAAAGTGTTAGGTCACCAGGAAGGTGGCCGCGGTTTGCGAGAGGGAGGACTTGAGCGATGAAACGGATCACGCTGTTGCTGTCCGCCATGCTCGTGGCATTGCTGTTCGCGCCGGCGAGCCTGGCCTACGACAGCGACCTGGCACGGGCCTTTGCGGCCATGATGGAGCCCGTGCAGGGGCAGAAGGCGGGGGCCGCGTTGCATCTGATCACGGCCGAGAAGCTCGTGGCGCGCGTCAGCGCGGGCGAGCCCATCATGGCGCTGGATATCCGCACCCCGGCCGAGGCGGACATTTTCGGCATGTCGCTGCCCGGAACCATGGCGATCCCGCTGAGCGAGCTGTTCATGCCCGGTAACCTGCAACGGATTCCGACCGACCGGATGGTGGTGGTGGTGTGCAAGTCCGGCATTCGGGCCGCCGCCGCGGGCACCGGGCTGCGCATGATCGGCTTCGACAATGTCTACGTCCTGAAGGGCGGGCTCACCGCGTTGAACGCGTATGTGGACCCCATCACCGCGAACGCACCGCCCGCGGCCGCCACTCGCTGAGACGGCGCTCGTCCATAGGCATGGATGCATCCGCCCGCGGGGGCATCCGGCTGTCGCGACCGGGCGTCGATCGGCACTTCGCCTGCCCCCGTGGGAGCGCCGTCCCCGGCGCGACGAGGACGCCGCTCCCACAAGGAGAAGGGCGCTGGCGGGATTGATGATCAGTGCTCGAGATCCGCGGGACGGACGGGGTGCCCGCAGGTCATGACCGTGCCGGGGCGTAGGACGCCGGCTCGTCCTGCCGCAGCCCCAACCGGAACTGCTCGAAGCCCTCGCGCACCGACGCTGCCGGCGCGGGCGTGAGCAGGCTGGCGGCGACGATGGCGGCGGCGCCGAAGACGACGCCTGGCACGATCTCGTAGAGGTCGAACAGCCCGCCGGAGAGCTGCTTCCAGATCACCACGGTGAGGCCGCCGACGATGACGCCGGCGAGCGCCCCGGCCCAATTCATGCGCTGCCAGTACAGACTCAGCAGCAGCACCGGCCCGAAGGCGGCGCCGAATCCGGCCCATGCATAGCCAACCAGGCCCAGCACCGTGCTGTCCGGATTGAAGGCCAGCAGCAGCGCGATCACGGACAGCAGCAGCACGGCGCCGCGGCCCACCAGCACGATTTCCCACTGGCTCGCCCGCGGGCGCAGCAGCTTGCGGTAGAAGTCCTCCGCTAGTGCCGACGACGACACCAGGAGCTGCGAGTCCGCCGTGGACATGATGGCCGCCAGGATCGCCGCCAGCAGCACGCCCGCGATGATGGGGTGGAACAGGGCGTTCACCAGCACCATGAAGATGGTCTCGGGGTCCGCCAGCTCGCCGCCCGCGTGGGCCTGCACCCAGACGGCGCCGGCGAGCCCCACCAGCACGGCGCCGCCCATGCTGAGCGCGGACCAGGTCACCGCGATGCGTCGCGCCGTCGGCACGTCCGCGCCGGAGCGGATGCCGGCGAAGCGCACCAGGATATGAGGCTGGCCGAAATAGCCGAGCCCCCAGGCCGCCAGCGACACGATGGCGATGATGCCGAGCGGCTTGCCCGCGTTGTTCTGCCACAGGGTCAGCAACTCCGGATTGCGCTCGCTCAAGGTGGCGAGCATCGGGCCGATGCCGCCGTCGGCGTTGATGGACCAGACCGGCACGATGAGCAGTGCGGCGGCCATCAGCAGCCCCTGTACCAGGTCCGTCCAGCACACCGCCAGGAAGCCGCCGAACAGGGTGTAGGACACCACGCAGACGGTGCCGACGACCACCGCCACGCGGTAGTCGAAGCCGAACACGGTCTGGAACAGCTTGCCCCCCGCCACCAGGCCGGAGCTGGTATAGAACAGGAAGAACAACAGCACGAAGAACGCCGACACCGCCTGCAGGACGTGGCGCGGATCGCCGAAGCGGTTGGCGAAGAACTCCGGGATGGTCAGGGCGTCGTCGGCGGCGTAGCTGTAGGCGCGCAGCCGTCGTGCCACCAGGAGCCAGTTGAGCCAGGTGCCGAGCAGCAGCCCGCCGGCGAGCCACAAGGACTCCAGACCGGAGGTGAAGGCGAACCCCGGCAGCCCCAGCAGCAGCCACCCGCTCATGTCCGACGCGCCCGCCGACAGCGCCGCGGGCCAGGGGCCGAGCGTGCGACCGCCGAGAAAGTACCCCGATGAGTCCTTCGTGCTGCGGTAGGCCCAGGCGCCGATGGCCAGCATCAGGACCAGGTAAAGAAGAAAGGTGGCGGTGATGGCGGTGTCGAATTCGGGCATGGAGCGGTCCCTGTCGTGGATTCAGCTCGTGGGTGGGAGGTGTGAATGTGGCTGTGGCTAGAGTCGTGCGTCGCGCGCCGCGGCGATGGCGTTGCGACGACGCCCGTCGCTGTCGCGCCGCGCCGCGGGCAGAACATGCAACGCGCGTGGCTCGGCTGCCGCCGCAACGGCCCGAAGCAACCTAACATGCTCGTCCACGGCTTGCATCGGTGCCGCCACGGCCATTTGCGCGCCCGGCGGCGGCTTGCGTTGCGTGGCGCGCGTGCAATAGACCGCGGTTTCAGAGCGCAATACCCCTTCTGCGCGTGGCGGCGTTACCATGCGCGTCGGTGCCCGTCAGCGCCGCGTTGAACCGCGGGCAAACGGCGCAAATTCATACAGTTATGCCAACACTCAGCAGCAAGGCCTTTCGCCAGCAGGTACTTCGGCCCGCCGAGGGGGTGTTTCTGTTTCACCCCCGCGCCATCGAGCGGCTCATCGAGGAGCAGTTCGGCGTCGAGGTGCGCGGCGTCCCCATCCCAAACCTGCCCTACTATCTGATGGCGCGCGAGGCCTTCCTGTTCGGCCTCGAGACCGAGAACGCCGAGGCACTGTCGGTCATCGAGGGGCTGCGGCTGCCCGATTTCGTCATCCTGCTGCCGAGTCCGACGTCGCCGATGACGGGCGAGCGGGGCTTCGCGCGCGTGCGGCTCGACTATTGGTCGCGTGGCTTCGAGGCAGAGGTGGCCCGTGCCTGGCAGAACGCCCGCGACGACAACGACGACGCCGAGCGCTATGGCGCGGCATCCCTGCGCGCGCTCATCGGCGGGCATGCCTTCGCCGAGGTGCGCGATGTGCTGGACCGCGACGGCATCACGCTCTCCATCTGGAACGACGACGTCATTACCCGCAGCTTCGCCGCCATGGTGGTGCGTCTGCGGTACTTCGCGCCCGGTGCCCGCGGCTTCCTGTTTCCGGCCATCGAGGTCTGGCCGGCGGTGGACCACTGGCTGGAGTCCAGCGGTCTGGACCTGCCGCAGCCGCGCCGCGACGGCCGCATGCCGCTCCTGCTGGTGAAGAGCCGGCCCGGCCGCGGCACTTTGCCGGCGACGCCGCCGCTGCTGCCCACCGGGCTGCCCTTCGGCGCCACCGATCCGGATCTGCCGCAGGCCATCGCCGAGGCTGCCCGCGCCCGGCAGCCGGAGCAGGCGCCGGACGCCGCCGGCTGCAACGCCGACACCGCTGCCGAGCCGGCACCGGCCCTGCGAGCCCTGGACGAGGATCTGCCGCCGTCCCTGGCGGGGCTTTATCTTGCGGCGCTGGAGCGCGGCTCGCGCATCCACCGGCGCAAGGGCTGGCTCAAGCGGGTGCGTGACGATCTGACCGGCGCCGCGCGGCGGCTCGTCGCCCGCTTCATGATGCTGCCCGGCTTCGACGACATCGGCTTCGCGCCCGCGCCCGGCAGCGCCGGCTACTGGCACAGCCTGGGTCTGTCGCTGTTCGAGTACGTCATCGGTTGTGCTCAGCGGGCGGAGTTCGAGGGCCGCTTCGCCGCGTCGCTGCGCTACCTGGGCGAGGCACGGCGGCTCGCGCAGCGCCTGAGCCGGCCGGCGCGCTGCGCCCCGGCGGCCATCGAACAGGCCATCGCCGAGCGCGAGGCCGCGGCCGAGACGCACCTCGCGGATCTGCTGGCTGCCAAGTGGAAGCTCACCCCGGCCACTGCGGAGGAGCTGGAGGCGCTGATCCGGCGCCTCGCCGCCGAGGACCGCTGCCGCTTCGGCTCGGAGCCGGCGCGCACGTTGCTCAGGAACCTCGAGCAGGCGCTCGCCGAGCACCGCAGCGATTACTACCGCCTGCGCCTGGGGCACTGGTTGCTCAGTCTCGGGCGGCAGCGCCTCAGCGAGCCACTGCCGTTCCAGACGCTGCTCAAGGCGCTCAGGGCCATGGACACCGGGCGTGCGCGGCTGGACGAGATGCCCTGGCCCATCGCCGACGTGGAGCGCTTCGGCCGCGTGCTGGACAGTCTGCGGGCGCGGGTCACGGCCAGACTCGACGCGCAGCTCATGCCGCGGGTGGCGCAGGCCATGCGCGAGGCGGACTTCGTGCCGCGCGACCACCGCGAGCGCGTCGCCGCGCACAAGATGCAGCAGGAACTGCTGGACGTCATCAAGCAGCGGCGAACGCTCAAGTTCACCGACGTGCGCGACATCGTCGCGCGCAACATTCTCAGGCTGCCGGACCCGACCCTGGCGGAGTTCTTCCGTGGCGACCGCCTCGCGCGCTTCGACCGCACCGCGGCGCGGGCGCTGCCGGGCGTCTATCGCCGTGGCGAGATCTATATCAAGGGGTTGCAGCAGCTGAGCGCGCCGCTGTTCGGCACGTCGCTCGGGCGCATCCTGTCGCGCTATCTGCTGGTGCCCTTCGGCGCCGCCTACCTGCTGCTGAAGAGCATCGACCTGCTCATCGGCATGCTGCCGCACGACGCCGCGGTCATTCAGCTCGCCATCCCCATGCACATCGTGCTCTTGGGCGGGCTCAGCAGCCTGGTGATGCACACCGGCATCGGCCGGCACATCGCGCTGGTGCTGTGGCGGGGGCTGGTGGCGGCGCTTCGCTTCGTCTTCTTCGACGGCCTGAACCAGCTCCTGCGCTGGCCGCCGCTGGCGGCACTGCTCAGCACCGGACTGGTGCGCGGCATCGGCCGCCACCTGGTGCAGCCGCTGTTGATCGGCATCCTGCCGCTGATCCCCATCTACATGCTGGCGGTGTTCGTGGAGGAGGTGCCCATCCAGCCCGGCTTCTGGCTCGTCGTGCTCGCCTTCGCTCTCGGCACGCTCGCACGCAATACGCCGGCGGGGCGGCGCTTCCTCGATAACCTGAGCACGCGCGTCGGCGTCTATCTCCGGCGTATCAACCAGACGCTGGTGGTCGGCCTGATCCAGTCGCTGCTGACCTTCTTCAAGGAGGTCAACCGCGGCTTCTCCCAGCTTCTGTACCGGGTGGACGAGGCGCTGATGCACCACCTGGGCGAGCGCGTCGAGGGCGCCGTTTTCAAGGTGCTCGTGACCCCGGTGTGGCGCCTCGCCGAGTCGCTGATCCAGTTCTACGTGACCGTGCTCGTGGAGCCGCAGGTGAACCCGGTGAAGCACTTTCCCATCGTCAGCATCGGGCACAAGCTGTTGTTGCCCTTCCTGCCGGCCATCACCGCCGCCTTCGTCGACGTCAGCCATTCGATCCTGCCCAAGGTCGTCGCCTATCCGCTGGTGACCCTCACCATCGTGCTGCTGCCGGGCCTGTTCGGCTTCTTCGTCTGGGAGCTGAAGGAAAACTGGAAGCTCTACCAGGCCAACCACCGCGAGGGACTCGCCGCCGCCAACCACGGGCCGGACATGCTGCCGGGGCTGGAGCATGGACGTGGCGGCGCGGCTCCACTGCCGGTGGAGCCTGCCGCCGTCGGCCCGCACGGTGAGAGCGTGCGCGGGCTGATGGCCCGCGGCTTCCATGCCGGTGCCCTGCCCAAGGGCTTCGACCGGCTGCGCCGGGTGCTGCGTGCCGAGATGCGCGATCAGGAACCCCATCCGCGCCGGCTGCTGCGCGCGCAGCGTCAGCTCCGCGAGGTGGAGCACGCCTTCTGCGTCTTCTTCGACCGCGAGTTCACCTATGCGCTGCGCGAGCGCTGCCGCGACCCAAACTGCTGCCTGCAACGGGTCGAGACCGGTACCCCGCGCATCGCCACCAACCTGGTGGAACTGGCGGTGGACATCCACCCCGGCGCGAGGCGTGACGGCCGCGGGCCGCGCCTGCCGGAGATCCAGCCGCAGTCGGGCGGTGGCGAGCCGCTGCGCCTCGGCATCCGGCTCTTCTACCGCGCCCCGCGCGTGCGCGTGGAGACCGAGCTCATCGGCCACGCCGAGCGCATCGGTCCCTACTGCTGGTCCCTCATCGCCGCCGACCTCCAGCTCTTCGCCGGCCGCGCCGGTGCCGACCTCAAGACCCTGGAGCTCGGCTTGCCCGCCACCGCCGCCGAGCCCGGCCCACTGCGCGCCGTGGCCTAGTCTGGGCGCCCCTGGGCGCGCCAACTTTCAGTCGGCGTCTGGGGTCGCCGACTTCCGGTCGGCGGGTGCCATGTGCCGCCATGGCTGGCGTTGGCGTGCGCCGGGTTTGCGAGTGGCACATGAGGCCGCCTGCCCCCGGCCGGGGCCGAGTGGAACTCGACGCCCTCAGGGGCGGCCTTGGGTCAGGGCCAGAGGGCGTGGAAGTGGTGGGTCGGGCCGTGACCGTGGCCGACGTCGAGCTGGTCGGCTGCGGCGATGGCGGCAGCGACGTACCGCTTGGCCTGTTCGGCGGCGAGGCGGATGTCGCCGGTGACGGCGAGGCGGGCGGCGAGGGCGGAGGAGAGGGTGCAGCCGGTGCCGTGGGTGTTCTGTGTCGCGATGCGCTCGGCTTCCAGCCAGAGATCGCCCTGGGGTGTCGACAGCAGATCCGGGCTCGCGGGGCCGGGTAGGTGGCCGCCCTTGAGCAGCACCGCCCCGCTGCCACCGGGCGGACCGAGCGCCCTGAGTGCGGTGGCCATGGCGGGCATGGCGTCGCGCGTGCCGGGCTCCGGCTCGCCGAGCAGCACAGCTGCCTCCGGCAGGTTGGGGGTCAGTACGCTGGCCAGCGGCAGCAGGCGCTCGCGCAGCACGCGGACGGCGGTCTCGGCCAGCAGCCGGTCGCCGCCCTTGGCGATCATCACCGGGTCCAGCACGACCTGCGGTGGGCGGTGGCGCGCTAAGGCGTCGGCAACGGCCGCGGCGATGTCGGCGCTGCCGAGCATGCCGATCTTGACGGCGTCGACGCGGATGTCGGCGAACACGGCGTCGATCTGCGCGGCGACGAAGTCTGCCTCCACCAGCCGCACGCCGGTGACGCCTTGGGTGTTCTGGGCGGTCAGCGCGGTGATGACGGTCATCGCGTAGCAGCCGTTGGCGGCGATCGCCTTGAGGTCCGCCTGGATGCCGGCGCCGCCGCTGGGGTCGGAGCCGGCGATGCTGAGCACGTTGCGGATGCCCGGCCCGGTCATGCCCGGTCCTCGTCGCGATGGCTTGCAATGGCCTGACGAAACGCCGCGGCTGCCGCTTGCGGATCTGAGGCGGCGCAGATGGCGGAGACGATGGCGAGGCCATCGCAGCCGGCGTCCAGCACGCCCGGCACGTGCGCTGCGGTGAGCCCGCCGATGGCCACCGCCGGCAGCGGTGTCGCGGCACGCACCTTCGTGAGTCCGTCGAAGCCGAGGGGGGCGGCGTGGTCCGGCTTGGTGGCGGTGGCGAACACCGGGCCGATGCCGACGTAGTCGACGTGCAGGCCCGCAGTGGCACGGGCGTGCTCGGGGGTTTGGATGGACAGCCCGACGATGGCGCCCGGCCCCAGCGCGGCGCGGGTGGCCGCGATGCCCTCGTCCGCCTGGCCCACATGCACGCCGTCGGCACCGATGGCGGCGGCGACGCCGATGCGGTCGTTGACGATGAGCGGCACGCCGCTGCCGGCCAGCGCCGCTTTGAGCGCCCGGCCCTGCGCCACGAGCTCGGCATCCGGCGCGTCCTTGTCCCGCAATTGCACAACGCTCGCGCCGCCGTGCACCGCGGCCAGCACGGTCTCCACCAGTCCGCGGGCGGCGCACAGCACGGGGTCGGTTACCAGGTAGACGGACAGGTCCAGGGAGCGGCTCATGGTGCCGCTCACCACTGGCGGCCGGCGTCGTGGGGGCTCGGCACGGCGATGGGTGCGATGCGCGCATCCTTGTCCAGCGCGTCGGCGCTGAGACCGGACAGGGCATCGATGAAGCAGAGCGCGAAGCTCCCGGGGCCGTCGGCACCGCGGGCGGCGTGCTCGCCGGCGAGGCCGTAGTAGGCAAGGGCCGCCACGGTGCACTCGAAGGGGTCGCCGCCGGCGCCGAGGAAGGCGCCGCAGACACCGGTGAGGGCACAGCCCAGCGCGGTCACCTGCGGCATCATGACGTGGCCGTTGGCGATGTGGGCGGCACGCCGGCCGTCGGTGACGAAGTCGATCTCACCGGTGACGGCGACGACGCAGCCTTGGCGCTCGGCCAGCGTCACGGCCGCCAGTTCCGCCGCGGCTACCGGGTCGGTGGCGTCCACGCCCTTGCCGCCGCTGGTGTCGGCGCCCGTGCCGACGCGGGTCGCGGGGGCCAGCGCGATGATCTCGGACGCATTGCCGCGGACCAGGCTCGGCGAGAGCTCCAGCAGTCGTCTCGCGGCGTCACGGCGCAGTGCTGTCGCGCCCACCGCCACCGGGTCCAGCACCCAGGGCTTGCCGGCGTCCGCCGCCGCGGCGGCGGCAACCAGCATGCCGTCCAGCCACACCGGCGACAGGGTGCCGATATTGATGGTGAGCGCGTCGGCGATGCGAGCGAACTCGCCGGCCTCCTCGCGGGCGTGCACCATGGCCGGCGAGGCGCCCACCGCCAGGAGAATGTTCGCCGCGGGGTTCATGGCGACGAAGTTGGTGATGTTCTGCACCAGCGGCGCGCGGGCGCGCACCCGGCGCAGTGCGGCGCCAGGTGGTTCCAGCGGTCGTTGATCGACATCGAGGGGTGGTGACATGGCTCGGTCCTTGGCTGGGGAGCGCGGCAGCCGCAGCGCGCAGCGGTCAGGCGGCGATGGCGGCGGCGTGGCGCAAGCGGCGGACATTGTAGGGGCTCGGTCGCCGGCCCGTTGCCTCATGCCGGGGGCGGCACACGTGCGCATTTTACCCTAGTAAGACTCTAGGTATCTGCGCGCTTGGTGATGGCGGTCAACGCCGGCCCCTTGTGCCGTTGTTAGAGTGTCCGCGCCTGGCAGCAGGGCGTCGAGCGAGCAGGCGTTGCGTTCTCACGAGGTCGAAGCCGGCACCGCCGTGTCGGGTGGGGTCTTGTTGCACTGCACAAAAATGTCTATGATGTTGTGATTGGGTAATTACCCTAATCAATCCAAGTAATAGGCGGGGGCGAGATTCGGCCCCGCCACAGTTCCCCGGCAGCCCATTCAGGCCGACCAACCCGATCCGTCCCATTGCAAACGCTGACCGACGCCCGTTGTACCCATGACCGAATACGCGCTCATCCTCGTCGGCACCGTCCTGGTGAACAACTTCGTGCTGGTGAAGTTCCTGGGGCTGTGCCCGTTCATGGGCGTCTCCAAGAAGCTGGAGACGGCCATCGGCATGGGCCTCGCGACCACCTTCGTCATGACGCTGTCGTCGGTGACCACCTGGCTGCTGAACGAGTATCTGCTGGAGCCGCTGGGCATCGAGTACCTGCGCACCATCGGCTTCATCCTGGTGATCGCCGTAGTGGTGCAGTTCACCGAGACCGTCATGCACAAGACGAGCCCGGTGCTGTACCAGGTGCTGGGCATCTTTCTGCCGCTCATCACCACCAACTGCGCGGTGCTGGGCGTGGCACTGCTGAACCTTCAGGAGCAGCGCGGCCTCCTGGAGGCGACGCTGTACGGCTTCGGGGCGGCCGTTGGCTTCTCCCTGGTGCTGGTGCTGTTCGCCGCGATGCGCGAGCGCGTCGCGGTGGCGGACGTGCCCGAGCCCTTCCAGGGAGGCTCCATTGCGCTGGTGACCGCCGGTCTGATGTCGCTTGCCTTCATGGGCTTTGCCGGGCTTGTGTCGGTGTGAGTGCCGCCCCGACCCGGCGCGAGCGGGCCGGAACAAGCGGCGCGCAGCCGTCTCGGAGTAGGTAAAGGTAACGGCAAGCGGTCCGTGCCGTTCGCGGCGGCCGCAACCACTGGAGAACTGGTCATGTTGACAGACATCGGCGCCATTGGGCTGTTGGCCTCCGGATTCGGGATGCTGCTGGGCTATTCGGCCATCCGCTTCCACATCGACGGCGACCCCATCGCCGATCAGGTGGACGCGCTGCTGCCGCAGAGCCAGTGCGGTCAATGCGGCTTTCCGGGCTGCCGGCCTTACGCCGAGGCGGTGGCCGCGGGCGAGGCCGAGATCAATCGCTGCGCACCGGGCGGCGAGGGGACCATGCTGGCCATCGCGGACCTGCTCGGGCGCGAGCCCATCGCGGTGGGCGAGGTGGTCGAGAAGGCCAAATCCATCGCCGTCATCGACGAGGACAATTGCATCGGCTGCACCAAGTGCCTGCAGAGCTGCCCGGTGGACGCCATCGTTGGCGCCGCCAAGCAACTGCATGCGGTGCTGGGCGCGGAGTGCACCGGCTGCGAGCTGTGTGTGCAAACCTGTCCGGTGGGGTGCATCAATATGGAGCCTATTCCTCAGACGATCGCCAACTGGAAGTGGCCCTATCCGCGGATGCCGCGTGTCGCTTCCGCTCGCCCCGGCCGGCATCGCACGGCCGAAGAGGCCGAGCTGGACCAGGAAGCGGCCTGACCCACTGCCGCTCGCCATTGCCGGTCGCCCCATCGCTGCCAACCGGCCGCCAATGGACCGCGGGCGGCAGAGGGGGACCACGGCCGTGGCGCGGGCGCCGCGGCGGCCGTCCGACACGCAAGTCCGAACATCGCATCGGCTTCCGATCACACCTGCGAGCTTAAGTCCGAACCATGCTGTTTCCCGTTCTGAACCCACATCGGCAGCGGCTCTGGCACTTCCACGGCGGCGTGCACCTGCCGGATGAGAAGACGCTGTCCAACGGCGCGCCCAGCGTCGCCGCGCCGCTGCCGAAGCGGCTCACCGTGCCCCTGCAACAGCACATCGGCGCGCCGGCCGACCCCTGCGTGGCCGTGGGCGATCACGTGCGCAAGGGCCAGATGCTGGCCAAGCCGCAAGGCTACGTGAGTGCGCCGGTGCATGCGCCGAGCTCCGGCACCGTGGTTGCCATCGAGCATCGCCGCGTGCCGCACCCGTCCGGGCTGAGTGCCCCCTGCGTCGTCATCGAGACGGACGGCGAGGACGCCTGGGCCGAGCTGCCGGCGCCCCTCCCGGACTTCGAGCAGCGCGACCCGTCCGAGCTGCGCGAGCGCATCCGCCAGAGCGGCATCGTCGGCATGGGCGGCGCGTCGTTCCCGTCCAGCGTGAAGCTGAACCCGGGGCCGGACCAGCCCATCGCGACGCTGGTCATCAATGGTGCCGAGTGCGAGCCCTACATCACCTGCGACGACCTGCTGATGCGCGAGCGCGCCGCGGACATCGTCGACGGCATCCGCGTCATGCTGCATATCCTGGGTACCAAGCGCTGCCTCGTCGGCATCGAGGACAACAAGCCCGAGGCCATCGTCGCCATGCGGCAGGCCGCTCGGCAGGGCGACCCGGCCGGGCGCATCAGCGTGGTCGAGATCCCGACGCTGTATCCGAGCGGCGGCGAGAAGCAGCTCATCAAGATCCTCACCGGCAAGGAGGTCCCGAGCCACGGCATCCCGGCGCAGATCGGCATCGTCTGCCAGAACGTCGGCACCGCTTGCGCGGTGGCGGACGCGGTGCTGCGCGGGCGCCCGCTGGTGGAGCGCCTGGTCACGGTCACTGGCCGTGCCGTCGCCGAGCCGCGCAACTACCGCGTGCGCATCGGCACGTCGGCCGCGGAGCTGATCGCCGCCAGCGGCGGCTTCGTCGGCGAGCCCGAGAAGCTGGTGGTGGGCGGCCCCATGATGGGCTTCAGCGTGGACACCGACGCGCTGCCCATCACCAAGGCCGCCAACTGCCTGCTGGCGCTCACCGCCGCCGAGAGCCCGGACCCGGGCGAGCCGCAGGCCTGCATCCGCTGCGGCCGCTGCGCCGAGGTCTGCCCGGCCAACCTGCTGCCGCAGCAGCTCTACTGGCACGCGCGCTCCAAGGATCTGGACAAGGTGCAGGACTACAACCTGTTCGATTGCATCGAGTGCGGCTGTTGCGCGCATGTCTGCCCGTCGCACATCCCGCTGGTGCAGTACTACCGCTACGCCAAGACCGAGAGTTGGGCGCGCGAGCGCGAGAAGCGCGCCGCCGAGCATGCCCGCGAGCGTCATGCCGCCCGCGAGGCGCGTCTGGAGCGGCTGGAGCGCGAGCGCAAGGCCAAGCTGCGCAAGAAGAAGGAGCCGGTTGCGGCCGCGGGCGGAGCCGATGCCAAGCAGGCGGCCATCAAGGCGGCACGCGAGCGCGCGGCGCAAAAGCGCACGGCCCCGGACGGCGCCTCCGCGCACAGCGCCACGCCGGCCGCTGCCAAAGGCAACGGCGCCGACAAGACCGCGACCGCCGGGGCATCCGCCGTCGGCAGCCCGAGCGCCGAGCCACGGCGGCCGGGGGGGCATGCCGCGAGCTCGTCACCTGCGGAGCAGGCAGCGGCATCCAACCCGCCGCCGACACCGCCGCAGCAGGAAGGTCCGCGGGCCTCGGCTGGTAACGCCTGATGCAGTCCGGCTTCATCTCCTCTCCCCATAGCGCGCGCATCAACCGTGTCGACTGGGTGATGCTCCAGGTGTGCCTGGCGCTGGTGCCCGGCACGGCGGCCCTGGTGTGGTTCTTCGGCTGGGGCGTGCTCATCAACATGGCGCTGGCGACGGTGTTCGCCGTCGCCGCCGAGGCCGCGGTCGTGAAGCTGCGCGGCCGCCCGGTGCTGCCGGCCATTCGTGACTATAGCGCCGTGGTGACGGCGCTCTTGTTCGCGCTGACGGTGCCGCCGACGATCCCTTGGTGGCTGACCCTGCTGGGCATCGTCTTCGCGATCGTCATCGTCAAGCAGCTCTACGGCGGCCTCGGCTACAACCCGTTCAACCCGGCCATGGCCGGCTACGTGTTCCTGCTCATTTCCTATCCGGTGGCCATGACCTCCTGGCTGCCGCCGCACGTGCCGGAGCTGTTGCAGGCGCACGACTTGAGCACGCTGTCCTTCCTGGACTCCGTGCGGCTCATCTTCACCGGTGCGCTGCCACCGGAGCACACCTGGGACGCCATCACCGCCGCGACGCCGCTGGACGAGATGCGCACCAGGCTCGATCAGGGCATGACCATCGATCAGATCCGCGCCGCGAGCCCGCTGTGGGGCGTTTTCGGCGGGCGCGGCTGGGAATGGGTGGCCAGCGGGTTCCTGCTTGGCGGGCTGTACATGATCTGGAAGCGGGTCATCACCTGGCACATCCCGGCGGCCTTCCTCGGCGGGCTGCTGCTCACGGCCGGCGCCTTCTGGGTGCTGGAGCCGAGCACGCATCCGTTCCCGGCCTTCCACCTGTTCTCGGGAGCCGCGATTCTGGGCGCCTTCTTCATCGCCACGGACCCGGTCACCGCCTGCACCACCAGGCGCGGTCAGCTGGTCTATGGGCTTCTGATCGGCGCTCTGGTGTTCGTGATCCGCACCTGGGGCGGCTATCCGGACGCGGTGGCCTTCTCGGTGTTGTTGATGAACATCGCGGCGCCAACCATCGACCACTACACGCAGCCCCGCGTCTTCGGTCAGCGCAAGCGGGTCTAGTTGGAGCCCGGTTACTCGTCATGAACAAGTCCCCCATTCTCATCGCCGGCCTGATCCTGGGCGGCTTCGCCGTGGCCGGCGTCGGCGTCGTGGCCATGACCAACGACCTCACCGCCGAGCGCATCGCGGCCAACAAGCGCCAGGCCATGCTGGACAAGCTCGAGGCCATCGTTCCGGCCGGACGCGTCGCCAATGACCCGCTCGCCGATAACATCAAGGTGAGCGATCCCGAACTCCTCGGGGCCGAGCAGACCGAGGTCTTCCGCGTGCGCGACCAAGCAGACGGCCCGGTGGCGGTGATTTTGCAGCCGGTGGTGCCGGATGGCTATGCCGGCCCGATCCGATTGCTTGTTTCGGTGCTCCACGACGGCAGCCTCGGCGGTGTGCGGGTGCTGGAGCACCACGAGACGCCTGGCCTCGGCGATCGGATCGACGAGAAGAAGACCGACTGGATCGTCGAGCAGTTCAATGGCAAGTCCCTTGGCGACCCACCGCTGGAGAAATGGGGGGTGAAGCGTGACGGCGGCGACTTCGATCAGTTCACCGGCGCCACCATCACGCCGCGCTCCGTGGTCAAGGCGGTGAAGAATACGCTGCTGTTCGTGCAGCGCGAGGGCGACGTGCTCTACGCGCCGGTACAGCAGGGCGCGAGCCCGGCTGAGACCTCGACTGGGAGCCCAGCCGGGAATCCCACTGTGAGTCCAACTCCGACTCGAGCCCCTGCCGCAACCGCGCCGGCACAGGCCGGCACCACGCACAGCGCGAACGGGGAGGCGGGCTGATGGCCGCGAAGAGTTATGGCAGCATCATCGGTGACGGCCTGTGGAGCAATAACCAGGCGCTGGTGGCCATGCTCGGGCTCTGCCCGATGCTGGCGACGACCACCACGGCCACGAACGGTCTCGGCATGGGGCTCGCCACCACTACGGTGCTGGTGCTCTCCAACGGCACCATCTCGCTGATTCGCAACCTCGTGCGGCCGGAGGTGCGACTGCCGGTGTTCGTGCTGGTGATCGCGTCCTTCGTGACGGCGGTGGAACTCACGATGCAGGCGGTGTTCTACGAGCTCTACCTGGTGCTCGGGCTCTTCATCCCGCTTATCGTCACCAACTGTGCCATCATCGGCCGCGCGGAGGCGTTCGCGTCCAAGGCACGGCTGGACCAGGCCATTCTCGACGGTCTCGCCATGGGCATCGGCTTTACGCTGGTGCTGACGGTGCTGGGCGGCATCCGCGAATTCCTGGGGCAGGGGACGCTCTTCTACCAGGCTCACCTGCTGCTGGGCGAGGGCGCCCGCGGCTTCGGACTTGAGCTTGGCGACAAGTTCCAGGGCGCGCTGCTCGCCATCCTGCCACCCGGGGCCTTCATCGCGCTCGGCATGCTGATCGCGCTCAAGAACGTCATCGACAAGCGCCTGAAGCGGCTCAGGGCGGCGCGCGTGAGCGTGGTAGAGCCGGCCATGGCGGCGGGCGCCGCCGAGCCCGCGACGCAGTAGCACCCCCGGGCCGCGAGCGGCTGCATACAACCGGAAGCATCCCGTCATGGCATCCAAACCTTCCGGGCTCAGTGACGCCCAGTACTGGCTGCTCATCGCACTCGGCGTCATCGCGCTGGTGCTGGTGTGCGTCAATATCGCCACCGCGCTCTCCAACAAGGCGCTGCGGGTGGACGTGACAGAGCGCCGGCAATACATCGATCAGAGCGTGCAGCTCGGGCGCTTCAACAAGCAACTGGCGCAGAGCCTTGCGACCCTGGCGGTGAAAACCGGCGACGACGCGCTCGAGGCCTTGCTGAACAAGCACGGCGTCGACATTACGGTGCGAGCGTCCGCGGACGCCGCCCCCGCCGGAGATCAGCTCGGAGGCAGGCAATGAGCACCATGCAAGCCGACGGCGCGTCCGATGCGCGGAGCATGCCGGGCCGCGGCGCCTTTGGGCCGGTGCTGCTGCTGGCACTGGCCATGATTGCCCTGCTGGTGTTCCAGGCCACGCAGCTCGTGAGCGATCACGGCAGCCTGAAACGGGTCCGGGCCGGTCAGGAGAAGGCCATGGCGGAGTCGCGGGCGCTGCGGGTGCAGCTCGACGGCATCGCCTCGGACCTCGCGCGGCTGGCGCAGCAGGGCAATGCCAATGCCCGACGGGTGGTCGAGCAACTGCGTCAGCGTGGCGTCACCATCAAGCCGCAGGCGGCGTCGGCGCAAGAAAGCGATTGATCGCCGCCTGAGCGTCCGCGGACCTGGCTGCCCGGAAGGCGGATTGGCTGAGCGAAGAGGCCAATCCGGGGGCGGAGGCGACCGGTCTGGGCGGCCGGCTTCAGGCTGCCGGCTTGGGCGTGTACTTGGCCACCATCGCCTTCAGTGCCTCCGTGTTGACGGGCTTGGTCAGGAAGGCGTCCATGCCCGCCTCCAGGCAGCGGTCTCTGACATCCTCGGCGGCGTTGGCGGTGAGCGCAATGATCGGCAGCCGCCGGCTGCCTTGCTCCATCGTACGCACCCGCCGGGTGAAATCGATGCCGTCGATTTTCGGCATGCGCAGGTCGACGAAGGCGAGGTGGAAGTCCGCCCGCCGCGCGGCTTCGAGTGCTGCTTCGCCGTCGGAGACGAGCGTCACCGCGGCACCCTGCTGCGCCAGCAGGGTGCGGATCACGGTGGCGGCAATCGCATTGTCCTCGGCCACCAGCACGCGCGGCGCGTTCGCGTCGGGCTCCGCCTCGGCGCGCGGCGCGGGGGCGGCCTTGGTGGTGACGGCAGCAGGTGAGCGGGGCGGCGGTGCCGGCGCCGGCGGCGCGGGGGCGGCCGCGGTGGTGTCTTCGTAGGATCGGGCATCGCCCCGCGCCAAAATCCGGTTCAGGGCGTCCATCAGTTCCTCGCGCAGGAACGGCTTGGTGAGGCAATGGCGGCAGTACTCGCGCAGCTCGCCGCGCCGCTGGCCGTAGATGAGCAGCAGGTAGGGCACTTGCGCGTGCAGCAGACGCCGGAAGGTGGTCAGCAATGCGGGCAGGTCGATGGGCTCCGGACTGTCACCGATGATTAGCAGATCGATGCCGCCGGCGCGCCGGATGACGGTGCCCAGCCGGCCGATGTCGTTCTCGGCAAAGCAGCGCATGCCGAGTGCCCGGCAGGTGGCGTGGATGATGTCGCGCTGGACGGCGTTGCCCTCGTAGATGAGGACGCGCACGCCGTCGAAGTGAGGCTGCGGCGGTGCCGGCGTTATCGGGTAGTCCCGCCCGAGCAACGGCAGCCAGACCCGGAAGCGGGTGCCACGGCCGAGCTCACTTTCCACGCCGATGCGGCCGTCCATGATGCGGATCAGGTCGCGAGCAATGGTGGTGCCGAGGCCGGTGCCGCCGTAGCGCCTGGTGGTGGAGTCGTCTGCCTGACGGAAGCTCTCGAAGATGCTCTCGAGCTTGTCGGGCGCGATGCCGATGCCAGTGTCTTCCACCTCCAGCGCCACGCCGATGCGCGAGTCATCCGGCGCCGCCTCGTCGACCTTGGTGCGCACCACCACCTGGCCGCACTCGGTGAACTTGACCGCGTTGCCGATGAGGTTGAACAGAATCTGGCGCACCCGTAGCGCATCGCCCACCACCCGCAGCGGCAGATCGGGCGTCACGTCGCAGACCAGGTCGAGCCCCTTGGCCAGGGCGTGGGCATGCAGCACGTCGCAGACCTCGCGCACCGGATCGCGGAGGTCGAAGGGGTTTTGCTCCAGTTGCAGCTTCTTTGCGTCGATCTTGGACAGGTCCAGGATGTCGCCGATGAGCGCCTGGAGCGTGTTTGCCGAGCTGGTGATGGCGTTGAGATACTCCCGCTGCTGGGTGTCCAGCTCGGTGGTGCGCAGCAGGTTGGCCATGCCGAGCACACCCGTGAGCGGCGTGCGCAGCTCGTGGGTCATGTTGGCCAGGAAGTCGCTCTTGGCCTGGTTCGCCTGCTCCGCAGCGCGCCGCGCCTCGCGCAGCTTCACGAGCAGTGAGTCCTGATACAGCGGCAGCAGCACCAGCACCAATACGTGAAACGCCGCGTCCATGGGGTCGCTGGCCCAGGAGCCCAGCACCGCCAGCACGATGTTGTAGGACGCCACCGCCGCCGAGGCGGCAACGGCGAGGTGCGTGCGGCCGTAGCGCGTGCCCGCCGAGATGAAGATCCAGATGTAGATCAGATAGAAGGGGCTCCCGGGGTCGCCGGTGAGATAGATGGCGAGGCTGACGGCGAGGATGTCGAAGAACTGCGAGGTGTAGCGCCGGGCGTTCCACTGCGCCCGCACCAGCACGCTGAATAGGATCGCGACGTTGAGCACGAGGTAGCCCGCGAACAGTGTCACGAACGCCAGATAGTTGACGTGGAACATGCCGATCAGGGTCGCGGTGCCGATGTAGACCAGGCCGAAGGCCCAGATCCCGATGCGGACCACGGCGGACTGGAACTCCGGGTTACCGCGCAACCCGGACGGAATGCGGCTGACGGGGAACATGGCAGATGACCTTGCGGCTGCGGCGCGCTAGCTGGCTGAGGCACGCCGCATTCCCGCAGCGTCCTGAGGTGTTAAAGGCGTGATATATTAGAAGATCTGCATCTTTCCGGCGTTCCGACGGTGGCCGGGGGCTCCCGATGACGGGTCCCGCTGCCCCGCGCCTGTCGCAGCGCCTGCCTGCAGGCCGGCCCGCAGGCCGGCCCGCCAACGCGTTCCGGCGCCGAAGTCATATAAGACGGGGAGTTCATTATGTCCAAGAAGCATCCAGTCGTTGCCGTCACCGGTTCCTCCGGTGCCGGCACGACCACGGTCAAGCGCGCCTTCGAGCACATCTTCTACCGCGACGGCATCAACGCCGCCGTCATCGAGGGCGACAGCTTCCACGCCTACGACCGCCAGGAAATGAAGACGGAGATGGCGCGTGCCGCCGAGGAGCACCGCAATCTGAGCCACTTCGGCCCGGAGGCCAACCGCTTCGACCTGCTCTCGGAGTTGTTCGCCACCTACGGCGAGTCCGGTACCGGCAAGAAGCGCTACTACATCCATAGCCAGGAAGAGGCGGATAACCACAACGCGCGCCTCGGCACCAACCTCGATCCCGGCCAGTTCACGCCTTGGGAAGACGTGCCGGAAGGCACCGATCTGCTGTTCTACGAGGGCCTGCACGGCCTGGTGGTGACGGACGACGTCGATGTTGCCAAGCACGTGGACCTCGGCGTCGGCGTGGTGCCCATCGTCAACCTCGAGTGGATACAGAAGATCCACCGCGACAATGCTGAGCGCGGCTACTCTGCCGAAGCCATCGTCGATACCATCATGCGCCGGATGCCGGACTACATCCGTCACATCACGCCGCAGTTCTCGCTCACCGACATCAATTTCCAGCGCGTGTCGACGGTGGACACCTCCAACCCGTTCATCGCCCGCGACATCCCGACACCGGACGAGAGCTTCGTTATCATCCGCTTCAAGGAGCCGGAGAAGCTGCAGGTGGACTTCCAGTACCTGCTCAGCATGATCCACGACTCCTTCATGTCGCGGCGCAACACCATGGTGGTGCCCGGCGGCAAGATGGGCTTCGCGATGGAGGTCATCCTGCAGCCCATCATCGAACGCATGATGGACGCGCGGCACGTCTGACCTCAGCCCGCCGCCGCGGGCCGGCCGGCCCGCGGCCTTATCCATCTCGCTGCGCTTGCAGTGTGAATCGGGATCAACGCCTTTCTGCCGCCACACCGAGCCGGCGACTCGCGCGCTGTAGCCGTTGCTGCAACCGGCGCGCATCACGCACTCCGGGATACCAAGGCCGCATCAGGCGCGGCCCCGGTGTCCGGGCGTCGTTTTTCCCCTCGCACGCACGGCGCGTCCCCGAATTGGCACCCGTGGCCCGAGCGGCTCAACGCGTGGTCATGGAGGTGATATAGAGTCCCGCTATCCTCATACGCGTTCATTGGCGGCTTGGGAGGAACTCGTGAGCGAGCAGCGATCGGCACAGTCGGTACAAAGTTATATCGATGAGCGTCCTCAGTGGGTAGACGGGACTTCGGTCAGTGGCGCGCCGCTGACCCCCATGCAGTGGCGCATTCTCGGTCTTGCCACCGCGGGCAAGTTCTTCGAGGGCTTGGTGGTCTTCATGACCGGGGTGGCCTTGCCGTTGATCGTGCAGGAATTCGGGTTAGGCGCCGCAGACAAGGGGTTGGTCGGAGCGGCCCCCCTGTTTGGCATTTTGGTCGGTGCCACCGCGCTCGGCGGGCTTGGGGACGTGTTCGGGCGCAAGCCCATGTTCATCGCCGAGATGATGCTCTTCGCCCTGTTTCTGTGCTTGCTGACCGTCAGCCCCAGCCTGCCGCTGTTGGTTTTCTTCCTATTCGGCATGGGGGTTGCCTTGGGCTGCGACTACCCGACGGCTCACGTCATGATCTCGGAGAGTATCCCGAGTCGCGTGCGGGGACGGCTGGTGCTGGGCGCATTCGGCTTCCAGGCCGTCGGTGCGCTCGTGGGCACCTTCGTCGGCTTTCTGGTGCTGTACGCGCGCCCTGACATCGGGGCGTGGCGGTGGATGTATGCGACCGCCATCGTCCCCGCGTTGCTCGTCGTCGCCGGGCGATTCTACGTGACGGAGTCCGCCCACTGGCTCGTGACAAGAGGACGCCTCGCCGATGCGGGCAGCGAGCTGCTTCGGCTCCTCGACCGCCGGCCCCCTTATCCCACGGGGGTTCGGCTGGTTGATCCGTACGCCACGGGCGCGGGCGGCGCGCGCAAGGTTCCCAGCGGGCACCTGGGGATGCTGTTCACCAAACAGCATCGTCGGGCGACGCTGCTGGCTTCGGTCCCTTGGTTTCTGCAAGATCTCGGGACCTATGGCATCGGCATCTTTACCCCCACTATTCTGGCCGCTACCGTCGGCGCGCAGGATGACCATCCGCTTAACGTCGCCGGTCTGGTGCTCAACGATATGATCGCCGCGAAGGGCGCCGCGATGCTCGATGTGCTGCTGATCATCGGTATCATCGCGGCCGTCCTGCTGGTGGACCGTGCCGGACGCATCCGATTGCAGATCCTCGGCTTCCTCGGTTGCGCGCTGGGGCTCGCGCTGGCCGCCCTGTCCATGAACATGACCGGCCAGTTCCAGACCGTGACGCTCTTTTGCGGCTTCATGCTGTTCAACTTCATGACCAACCTGGGGCCGAATGCCCAGACCTACCTGCTGGCCGGAGAGGTCTTTCCGACCCGCCTCCGGGCAAAGGGCGCGGGCTTTGCCGCGTCTTTCGCCAAGCTCGGCGCGGTCGCGACGGCCTTCCTGTTCCCCATCCTGCTGGCCGCCATCGGCACCCAATATCTGTTGGCCATCCTCGTCGGAACTTCTCTCCTCGGCGCATTCGTTACCTGGATGTGGCGAATAGAAACCAGCGGCGTGAATCTGGAGACCGTCGGGCATGCCAGCGCTGTACAGACCCGCGCGAGCACGGTACAGCGCGACGATGCGATCTCGGGTGAGCGAGCCCAGGCACGCTGAGGCCGTGCGTTTGGGCGGCGGCTCGCCTTGGTGGACCGGCACTCGATGATCGAACCGCGCCGGGCTCGGAATGCCGGCCTTTCAGCGACGCCTGGACCGTGGCGCGGCAGGCCGGCGGGCATCAGCAGCGCGTCGAGATCCTTCGCGGATCATCACCCCGTCGCGTCTCTTTGCCGGGTCTTCGCACGGGGAATCGCTCGGGTGTACCGGCTGAGGGGATGCGTTTGTGTGGACGCTTACTCGGGCTGTTGCGGGTAGGGCTCAGCTTCGCCGGTGGCCTGGTCGATGCGCTCGCGGGAGGTGAGCGTGCCATAAAGGTCCCAGCGCCGGTCGTTCAGGTACTGGGTGGCGGCGGCGCTATCGCCGATCTTGGTCTCGGGGTGCGTCGGACCGTAGAAGGCGGGTACGCAATCGGCGATCAGGAGCATCTGGTCGTTCCAGCCGGAGCCCGGTTGGTCATCACGCTGCGGTGGCAGCGGTATGACGGGGATGAGGAAATTACCGTGCGGATCGGCCAGGCAGGAGTTGCCGAGGTAGCCGCCAACCGTCTCGCCGTTCAGCGTCTCTGTGCCGCGGCGGTTGCTGTAGGCGCAGAACAGGTTGTTTTGGTATGCATTGGCCCGGATCAGGAATTGCACGTCCGGATAGGGGGTTTTGGTCAATTCGCCGGTGCGCAGCAAGGTCCACTCATCCGCCGCCGTCGGAATCACGACGAGCTGCGCACCCTTCAGCGCCAGGATTCTACACAGCTCGGGGAACTCCGCCTCGTAGCAGTTCAGCACCCCCACTCGCAGACCGTTGACTTCGAAGACGCTGTAGGCCTCGCCTTCCTCCGCGAAGACATGGCCGAAAGACCAGTTGTTGCGTTCGTCACCGCCCCAGAGATGGGTCTTGCGGTAGTTCTTCAGTAACTCGCCGTCCGACCCGTAGACGGCGATGCTGTCATAGTAGCGGCGCTCCCCCGCGACGTCTGCGGCCTCTGGATAAGGGCAGATGATGGCTAGGCCATTGGACCTGGCGGATGCCGCGACAGCATCCATTACCCCCCGTTGCCGGATCTCCTCCGCCAGCCGATGGGCGCAGGCAGCATCGGTTAGGTCATAGCCGGACAGATAGAGCTCCGGGAAGCTCAGCAGGTGCACTCCGTGCCCGACGGCCCGCTCGGCCACTGCCTTCAGCGTGTCCAGGTTGGCCTGCACGGCCTGCATGTTGCCGGCCGTACCGTAACCTTGATACAGACCGAGGCGCACATGCGGCGTCTGCGGGAGTTCGTCGCTGACAAAGCTTTGGATGATCAAGGTAACCTTCCGATAGGCCTGACCACAACTTAGTTGGGACGGATCGGCCGCTTTCTCAAGTGCGAAACGGGCGAGAGAACCGCCGCCACGGTGCTTGGAGCGTGACTCCCGCCCGGAAATCGCACCATCGCTTTGGAAGTGGGCGCGTCTCTCCGGCAACAGGGTCATGTGACCTGCTCGGCGCGAAACGCCGGGTATTTCGGCCCTTCCTCACGCCTGCTCCGCGTGCCAAATCACCGCTTGGCGCACCAGCTCTCCGCCGCTGGCGAGCCCGAGCTTTCGCTTGATCTTGTCCCGGTGCGTCTCTACGGTCTTGACGCTGAGGTGGAGCCGTTCGGCGACCTTGGAGGTGGACAGCCCCTGGCCAATCAGGTCGAAGACCTCCAGTTCGCGGTCGCTCAGAAAAGCGATGCTGGAGACGCTGTCCGGCTTCTTTCTGCCAAAGCCATCGATGATACGCTCCACCACCTTCTCGCTCAGATAGATGCGGCCTGCCAGCACTTGGCGGATCGCGTCCAGCAACTGCTCGGTACCCTCGTGTTTGCACAGGTAGCCGCGCGCGCCTGCGTTGATCGCGCGCTCAGCGAACAGGGTTTCGTCCCGCACTGAGAATACCAACGTCTTGAGGGCCGAGTTGTGTACCTTGAGACGCCTGATGAGGTCCATGCCTCCGCCCTCTTCCAAGGAGATATCGACAAGCACCAAATCGGGCATTTCAGTGCGTACTACCTTGAGAGCATCCCGAATGCTTTCCACCTCGCCGCAGATGGCGAGATCGGGCTCCGCATTGATGACGCTGCGCAAGCCGGCGCGCGCCACTGGATGGTCGTCAACAACGAGAAGTCGGCTGGGCCGATTAGACATCGAACTGTCCTTGCTAGTGCGTCTATGCCAAACAGTCGCAAATACCCGCAGACGGTGGGTCTCCACCTGGCGTCCGCTTCGTCGCAAGTATGGTGGCAAAGAGCCCCTGGCACGACTATCGTTTCCGGGCTTATTGCCCGTTAGGTTCGCCGTAGAAAGCGGGGTAGGGAAGTCCATCAGGCGGCTGCCCAGTCGGCACGGCATCCATTGCGAAAAGCTCGCATGGCTTCAGTTGGTAGAGGCGGTTGTCTACATCGGAGAACCCCGGCTGCATTGGCTCTCCACTGTGGCCGCTGCTCGGTCCAAGACTCTACTGCCAGGGTCTTGATCATGGTTCCGGCCACCTAAGCGGGCTCGCTGCGTAGTCAGGCCATCCTGGCCTGACACGGTCAGGGCTGGAAGCCCTGAGTACGCAAGGGTCACGACCCACTGGCCGGAACGATGATCAAGGCCACCGCCAGCCGACGAGTGGGGCCATCGCACTATTTGAGATGCCCTAACGACCGGTTCTGATCCAGCAGACGCCGTGCAACGTGGCCGACGCGGTGGTGGAGTATCACATCCGCGACCCCCTCTGGTTCGCGCGCTTCCACCGACTGGAACCGTGCGACAGCCTGCCAGAGGCTACGAAAGTCGGGTCCTCGGCGGCGTGCTCGAACCCGATAATACCGATCCCCAAGTGTTGGCCGGCAGCGCCTATCACGGCGAAGCGACCGAGGCCGCGCCGACCGAGGCAGGCTGCGAACGCCGATGCCAAGAGACGGGTCAGCGCGACCGGCCACTGATCGACGCGCAGCAGTCAACCAACCGTCGCCGCTCCAGGGCGCGCGCGCGTCGGCGGCTGCTTCGCGTTACAGCGCAACAGCATGTGCAGCAAGCTGGAATCAGAAGTTCGGCGGCACAAACCCGTGGCAGTTGACTTCGATGCCCTCACCGAACTTCGCCTTGCCCCAACCGTATCCGTGGACTACCTCATCACGCACCTTAAACTCGCAGTCGGTGATCTCGTGGTTGTAGTACGGGGTGTACCCACTTTGGTTCCATCCTTTGCAGTGTGCGGTAATCTCACCAGTCATCTGATCGAAATCCATCCAGAATTCGTACGGGTCGTCATCCCACATTAGGTCGCCGTAATAGTTGTTAACTGAGCACCAGCTACGGTAGATCTTGGCGCCGTGAGGTGGGATCCCGGCGTAGGATGCAATAGGTGCGATCATTGGCGCTGCAACAACTACCGCTGCGAACACCGGAAACAAGGATTGCTTCAGTTTCATGATGACTCCCTCTTGATTCTATGACTTGAGTGGGTGGTGATCCTTGGCTGCCCCGGCCGAAATTTGTACGCGAGCCGAACAGCGGCCTGGGAACGCCCGAAGTTCCATTGGCTCACATCGCTGGAAACGGGAGAGCAAAAAGCCTTGCGCGGCACGCGCCAAAAGGGCCAGAATCCCAGCGTCACGGGTGAGCCAATTTCCCGAACATGTTGCGCATGTTTGCTGATAGGGTGTCAGCCTTACCCTGATTAAGCCTATGCTTTCAGTATTGCAAAATTTTAAAAAATCTCCCATAAGGCATGGGCGTATTACTTACGTAGAATTGAGTAAACGGCTCTATGGGGGAATCTCGCAACCCGGCATCCGAATCGCGTTCCGGTGGTTTGCTGATTGACACCGGAAGTCTCTATCCCAGTCGGGCACAAGGCGTGTAAATCGGTTGCCTGATCCCGCATGGAGCGGCCGATTGTTTCGGGCTCCACAAAGGAAACGCCAACTGATCGGCGTCTCTCTTATCGGGACTCGATCGTCGTTGGTGAGAACTTTGCTGTGGTTGGCGCCGCTCGTCGACTGACGGTAGGAGGTCGGGCGTACTGGAGCGCCCGACTGAAACCAAGGAAAGGCGATGCGGCCTTGGTACTACTCCGTGGAGAACCGTCGCCCCCGGTCACGCGAGCGAAATGGCCCGTTTGGGGCGCCGCGCGTGCACGATTGCGGAGTGGGAACTCTGTCGGCTGCTGGTCGGGCTGGATAAGAAGCCGTGAAAATCCACTGTCGGCCCCAGGCGTTGCTAGTCGTCAGGAACGGACTCGACACCGGCTGAGTTGCACGCGGTAGGTATGTGCGTGTCGAGCGACTTGGCGTGCATAGCGCTGCAGCCACGGCTTTTTCCGATAGGTGCCACGACGGAAGCCGGTGTGTCCTTCGTGATACGCGAGATACTGGTGGTATGCATCTCCGACCGCGAGACCCAACAGCTGCCGACTGACGTTTGCGTACCAGCCGATGAAATCGGCGGCGTCGGCGAAATTGGTTCGCTTTGCCGAGCGCCTGCCGGTTTCGTTCCGATACCAATCCCAAGTGCCGTCGATGGCCTGCGAATAGCCGTAGGCGCTAGAAGCATACTCGCCGCTCGCTGATCTAGGCCGGGCGTCATGGCGAAAGGAGGATTCATTGCGGATGATGGCCAATTGCACCTCTACCGGCACGCCCCAGCGATGCTGTACCTTATGTAGGGCGATGTCCCACTTGGGCTTCTCGGCTAGAATTGCACAGGCATCGTCCGGTTCGTGCGGCGGCTTGGGGGCGGTTGCGCAACCGCCGGCCAAGACCACGGCGAGGGCGAGGGTTATGCCCGGCGGCGGCGAAATGGACCCCAGGTATGAGGCCAAACGGAAACTCACTGCTATCCCCCTGTCGATGATTCAGGAATTTGCCTATGGCCTGGCGGAGAACCGAAAATGCCGGCGCCCCGCTGGGTATGCGCGGACACTGCGGCGATGATAGCAGGGCGCGAGGCGGCGTTCGTGGCGCCTCCAACCGGCCTACCACGATGCCGAAGTCTGGGCTCGCCGACTCCTGTCCGCCGTGCAGAAGCATGTATATCCACACGACCCATGTCGTGCTCGCGCAGGTGTTAGCCGCGGCACCCGGCATGCCGTGCAACACGCTCCTCAAGCAACGCAACCTCGATCGTACCTGGAGAAAAAAAACCATGATCAGAAATGTCGCTGTCATTATGTCCTCACTTGTCACGGTGGCGATGTTTGCACCTGTCAGTTCCGCTATGGCGCATTCATCCCTGGCGAACCCGGCGTCGGTGTATTGTGAGCAACAGGGCGGGCAGCTTGAAATCCGGACTGACCCGGATGGCGGGCAGTATGGCGTTTGCACATTCGCTGACAGCAGCGAGTGTGAGGAATGGGCGTTCTATCGTGGTGAGTGTCAACCCGGTGAGCACGCAGCTGGCCTCGCCAATCCGGCGTCGGTGTACTGTGCGCAACAAGGCGGGAAGCTGGAAATACGCGCTGATGATGCTGGGGGGCAGGTCGGAATCTGTGTGTTTGATGACGGTAGCGAATGCGAAGAGTGGTCGTTCTATCGTGGCGAGTGTAAGCCGGATCAATATGCCGCGGAAACAGGGTCGCAGGTAAGGGCGGCGCGCCCCTTGGGTGGGAGTCGCGAGTAAGTGTATCGGATAGCGGGCAACGCATCGCGAGAGAATGGACCTACGCCGCTGGCACCGAGGTTCGCATCGAGCAGGGGCGGCCGTTGCAGGCGACCCACGATGAACTGCCCGCGCGAGTGTTCGCTTCGGCGTCGATTACCAGTAGGGCCGCCGCCGTGGGAGCGCTATCCTCGGCGCGATTGATGCCGAATCGCGGCGGGGACGCCGCTCCCACGCGGCCATGGTTCTGGACGGGGGTCTGAACTGCGACCTACAGCGGGAGAAGCGAGTAGCAGCAGTGGTTGACTCCCCCCATGATATCTTCTGCGCGAAACCTAGAAGTCAGTACGACTTCGATGTATAGGCGTGCCGCATAAGCGTGCGCGACCATTAGCCCAGCGCCTGACTGATCCCAGCGAGCCGACTTCGATTGAAGAGCCGGCCGGCGCGCTCGCCGGCCTTGATCATAGCCTCGGCCAGAGGCCCCGCGGTGCGACCGGGTCCTCGCCGCGACGAAGTGCCGATCGCGCCAGGGATTTCCCTCCCATAGCACCGGAGGGACGTACGACCAACGCGTTCTCGCCGACCTCCCTCGATATGCACGGAGCGGCATCGAGCTCGTCAGTCGGAGGCGCTAACAGGTTTGGGCATCGCTGCCCATGGTGCATACCCGCATTAATTGTGATGCTATACGGCATCCGAGCATGAGGAATGGATAATGCGTACCACGTTTACGACGTTCTTGATGGCGGTGTTGGCGTGCTTCGGCGGCGCAGGTGTGTGTTCGGCAGAAAGTACGGCGCTGTTGACTGCGCTGGAGCAAAATCGTATCAGTGTTGTGCGCAGCATGCTGGAAATGGGTGTCGATCCGAATCACGCGGAAAACTGTGGCGGCGGTAACTGTTATCCGCTGGTTGTGGCAGTGCAAGGCGTGCCGGAGCGCATCGGACATGAAATGGTGCAGACGCTCTTGAATTTCGGTGCCGATCCAAATTTGCATGAACCGGGCGCTGATGCAACGCCCTTGCTCTTGGCCGTTGCGAAGAACGATCCGGATCTGGTGGTCATGCTGCTGAATTTTGGCGCCGAGGCAAATGTCCTGCCCGGGGTGGCCGACAGCGTGTGTGCCGAACCAGAGAAGTATCGCTCCGCCATGGATGTTGCGAGAGCGTTCCCCCGGAAAGATACGGGTAAAGACGCGCCAGTCTTGCAAGATAATGAGTCCGTGATCCAGGCGCTCAGTAACCATAATGCGCTGGCTTTGGCCGATATCTGTGCGGGCCGACAACGATGACGCTGGGGGCTAATCGTTCCTGCGGAAGCCCGGATTTGTCTGCGCTTCCCGTCGGTGAGGGTGGCCGGCTATTGAGGTGCCGCTAGAGTCTTGGCCGGGATCGCCGATAAGTGGTTTCCGGCGACAGTAGCGGCAGAAGAAAGTCTATTCGCATACCGCGCCGAGCAGGGCCTGTCTAGCGTTACCGGTTCTGGCTGGTCTCCAAGGGCCGAGTGCCTGTCCGGAACTGGTGGTTTCTCCGCGAAGGTCCGATTCAGTGAAGAATGCGCTGTAGAGTATCCGGCTTTCGCTATTGGCGCAGTCAAATTCCTCTCGCACCCGAGCGGAACGAGGGCTAACGGAATTCTCGTGACCATAATTGATCTTGATCAATATCGATAGCTTACGGTCAGTGATACGGCGGCGCGTAGCAAAGTCCACGAAGTAGTCGTTCCCCTTTGCACTGCTGGTGACATACGTCCATTCCGACGGGGGCCGGTGGGTGGTGGTTGTCGCGGAGGGGTTTTCTCCGGGAAGCTTGGAACACGCGCTGAGCAGTAGAGCGCCCGTAGCTATCACGGTTGGAATTGCGTGGAGTGTCCTGAACATCTTTGTTCCTGGTGTGGATGAGGTCGTCAATCGGTCATCGACGGAGCCGGCGGATTGTGCTGCCGAGCATGTCCGCTGGCAACTGCCCATGCACGCGATGCTCGCCGCACTGCCGATGGATCGTGGCGCTCACGGCGGCGACCAGTCGGGTCGTGACTCGAGGGTCGGCGTGCGCTCTCCGGTCTCGTAGCAGCTGGAGTGAGACTGGGTGCGGTCGATCCGCTCGCCCAATTGCTGCTGCGTCATCTTGGCGGGTAGTCGCGCTTGGCGCAGGCGTTGGTGGATGATCCTGATCTCGTTCATGGTACGGATTATCGGCGGGTGGCGTTGCCGATGCCAGCCAGGAAGGGCTTGCGGATGACCACAAGCGGTCCCGGTCTTCGCGAAGAGATTACCCAACGGGCTTGTCGTGTGAATGACGCGGTGGAAGCTGACCGCAAAGCTGGTGTGAGGCGCGGGCGCCGCGTGTTCGGCCGCGGTGGAAGAGCTTTGGCTAGAATCCTACGCGTCGGGAGGCGCTTGTGCCGGGTGCGTTGCGGAAACCCGCGCCCCAATCGAACCAGGCGTAGTGCGGATGCGACACCAGGCCTTCGGAAAGGCGCGGAGCGCGGTTCTCTGTAAAGAAGATCCGCCGCCTGCTGGCGGAACGGGGGCGCTCTCTGGAGCACTGGGACGCGGTCGAAGCAACGGCGATTATGCAGACGGCGGCGCTATCCATTGTTGCCGAGGATGGTACAAAGGCGGTTCGAACGCACATCCTTGGTGACATGTAGTTGGCGCGCAACGAGCAAGGCCGGAGCCAATCTGGAACATTCCTGCATCCGTATGGACCGGGGAGGGCACGCAGGCTGTGTCGCAGTGGCTACCTTGCCCGGCGTGCGCTTTCCTTCCGGCCGCCGTCAAAGGGGTCAAAGTTAGGTAGGCAACACAAGGGTCTCAGCAGCAATTGTGGCGCAAGCGGCAACGTAGCGGATCTGCAAGCGGCCTCCTCATGAAGGCCGCTCTCGATTATCGCCGGCTGGGTTGGTCGGTCATACCCATCGAGTCCCGCGGCAAGCGTCCCCTGCTGCATTGGCAGGTCTACCAGCATCGGCAGCCGCATGCGACGGAAGTGGCCGAGTGGTTCCGCCAATGGCCCGGCGCCAACCTCGCCATTGTCACAGGCGCCGTCTCCGGTCTCGTCGTGCTGGACCTCGACCCGCGCCACGGCGGGGATGCCGGCCTCGAGGCATTGGAGCGGCGCCGTGGGGCCATCGCCGAAACCGTCGAGGTCCGAACCGGCGGCGGCGGGCGGCACCTCTACTTCTATCATGCTGGCGATGTCGTGCACAACCGGGTCGGCATTGCGCCGGGTGTCGATCTGCGCGGCGACGGCGGTTACGTGGTTGCTCCACCCTCGGTCCATGCCAGCGGCGAGGCCTATCGCTGGGAGCGTTCCCCCGAGGTCTGCCGGCTGGCCCAGCTTCCGGATTGGCTCGTCGAGGCTTCTGAGTTACAGAGCCGTCGTGGACACCCGTTGTCTCACTGGCGTCACCTGCTACGGGAGGGTGTCGAAGCGGGTGAGCGCAACAACACGATCGCGTCTCTGGCCGGACACTTGCTGTGGCGCGGCGTGGATCCAGAGATCGCAACGGAACTCTTGCTCACATGGAACGCGACGTGCTGCCGTCCGCCGTTGGAGCCGGAAGAGGTGGTGCGAACCGTCGAGTCGATCACGCGCCTCCATCAACGGGGTGAGGGCGAATAGCCCGGACGCGCCTGCGCGGTGTTGAGGGAACGGGCTCCTCAGTCCCGATCCGGTGCAATAAGTTGCGGCCGAACCATTCAGGCCAACCCCCAGCGACCGTCACCGTCCCTTTCCAGGCAGGCCACGCTCCCCGGTTGGAAGGCGGGCAGCGGCAGATCGGGGGCCGCGGCGAGCAGAAGCGCTGCGAGCCGTCCGAGATGGGGGAGGTGGCCGACAAGCACCGTATCGCCGGTCCACGAGTCGCTTTCTGCTGCGATCTGCTCGGGCGGATCTCCCGGGGCTAGGCCAGTGCGGGCCTGCGCCTGTCCCTGGGAGAGCAGTGTCTCGGCGAGTATCGTCGAGGTCTGCATCGGCAGGATGCAGGGCGAAGCGCCCGATTCGACGTGCGTCGCGGCCGTTCAGCAGGTCTGTCGGCCAGCCTGCGGAACCTGTGCTAAGCGTAATCTCAGACCGACGACGAGGTGACCATTCCCGCGGGACCAGCGCCGCCTCCCGTCACTTGGCAGATCATGGCTCGGCGCCCGCCGGAGGAGCAACATGACAGTGCATTCAGACACCGCCATCGTCGCCGGCGTCGGCCCGGGACTGGGCCAGGCGTTGTGCCGCCACCTTGCAGAAGCGGGATATCGCGTGGCCGGATTGGCCCGCCGAACAACGGCGACCCCGGATTTGACCGCCGAGCTCGGTCCGGATCGGTTCCGGACGTTTAGCTGTGACGTCACCGACGCCGCGCAGGTGGACGCGGCAATCCGGCAGGTCGAGGCGCACTGGGGACCCGCGGGCGTCTACGTGCACAACGCCGCGCCTTTTCACATGAGCGCCTTCGCGGACACCGATCCGAGCACTTTCGAATCGCTCTGGCGAACCATGTGTCTCGGGGCCGTGCACGGAGCGCAACGGGTCCTCCCGGGCATGCTCGAGAGGCAACGGGGTTTCTTCCTGTTCATCGGTGCCACCGCCTCGGTCAAGGCCGGCGCCACCTTCTCGGCCTTCGGCTCGGCGAAGTTCGCGCTGCGCGGCCTGGCACGGGAACTGGGTCCGCAGGGTATCCATGTGGCGCATCTGGTCATCGACGGCGTCATCTGGAGTGAGCGGGCACGCGATACGCTCGGTCTGCGACGGGCGCAGTGCCTGGACCCCGACGTAACCGTTTAGCCCTCCCTCCTGGCGCCCGACGTCGGGAGCTTCTGAAAATCA
>NZ_JAJDNQ010000121.1 GCF_022340605.1 Thiohalocapsa sp. | reverse complement strand
GCTCAATGCTCGCACTTCTCAAGCTTCTCGCGCGCGCCCGGCAGCACCGATATCAGGAAGGTCGAGATCAGCACCACCGGCGCCAGCACGATCAACACCAGTGCCAGGAACAGCACGATGGGCTGGAACGGCCCCGTCGCCGGCACCACGTGGGTCGCGGCGAGGAACAGCAGCACTGCCGCGGCGAAGAACACCGCGGAGATGACGACGCCCTCCCGCATGGTCTTGCAGCCGAGCATCAACAGACGATGGGTCATGGCAGGGTCCTCCGCTCCGAGGCGCCTGTGGCGGCGCTCTGTTGTCGTCTTTGCTGGTGACCGATGGGCGCGGATTATCCGCTAAACCTGGAGCCGCGGCACCGTTGCGGTGCTGCCGGCGGGTGGCGCCCTGAGCGCGGCGGCCATACGCCGGCGTCCGAAGCCTCATGCCTGATCCGTCCGCCCTCATCGTTCCCGCCGTATTGCTCGCCGCCGCCTTCGTGCACGGCGTGTTCGGCTTCGGCTTTCCGATGCTGGCGGCGGCGCTGGTGTGGGACGTGGTGAGGCGCTGGCTCGGGGTGTGATCGAGCGCTGCCGCGCGCCGTTGCGGCTGGGGACGGCGCTCCCACGGGCGGCGTGCAGGTGTGGGAGCGGCGTCCGCGCCGCGACCTGCGCCGCGATGCCGGATCGCGCCGGGGACGGCGCTCCCACGGTCAGCCGCCCTCGCGCGTCATCTGCTCCAGGCGGCCTTTGGCGAGGCGGCCCTCGGTGGTGTCTGGGTAGCGCTTGGTCACCGCCTCCAGCAGCTTGCGGGCCTGCTCCATGTCCTGCTGGTCGTAGTAGATGTAGCCCAGCTTCAGCATGGCGCTCGGCAGCTTCGGGCTGCCGGGGTAATCGGCGATGAGGCGGTTGAACTGGGTCAGCGCGGCGGCGTAGTCCTTGGTCACATAGCCGATCTCGCCGAGCCAGTAGACGGCGTTGTCGGCGTACTGGCCATCCGGGTACTGCACCAGCATCGCCGCGAACGCCTTCTTGGCCGCGTCGTAGTCGCGATCCTTGAGCTGATCGAACGCCTTGCGGTAGGCGTCCTGCTCGCTGCCCTCCAGGGTCTCGGGGGTCGGCAGCGCCAGTGTCCCGGCAGCCTTGCCACCCCCGCCGAGGGCGCCGACGCCGGTCTTGGGTGGCGGTGCGACGGGCATCCCGCTGGCGGTGTTCCCGCCCGGCTGGCCGGCGGCTGCTTCGCCGCCTGCCGCCGCGGGCTGCCCGGCCTCGCCGGCTTCGGCATCGGCCGTCGCGCCTTCGCCGGCGGCTTCGGCCGCGGCCTTGGCCGCGGCGTAGGATTGGCCGAGCTGCGGCAAGCCGGGGTTCAACTGCCGCAACTGGTATTGCTGCATCTCCACCTGGCCGCGCAGATCCTGCACCTCCTGTTGCAGTTGCTGGAGCTGAAGCACGAAGTCCGACAGGCTCTTCTCGTTGAGCATGCGCTCGAGCCGCTCCAGGCGCTGGGCAAGCTCCGCCGGGGATACCGTGGACTCGCTGCCCGCGGCGCCGGGGATCGGAGCCGGTCTGAACACATCTTCGCGGCGGAGTTGCGCGCTCGCGGTGGCGGCGCTCAGTGCGAGCAGCGCGAGCAGGCCGAAGCGGGAGGCAGCGGCGAGGGCGCGGCCACGGTTGGTTGGCAGGGTGCGTGCGGACATCTCAATACACCAATTCGACGCGTCGGTTCAGCGCCCAGGCCCGCTCCGTGCTGCCCGACTCGGCCGGGCGCTCCTCGCCGTAGCTGAGCCGGCGGAGCTTCTCGGGCGGCACACCCTCGGCCACCAGGAACTGCTGCACCGCGTCGGCACGGCGGTCGCCGAGGGCGAGGTTGTAGTCACGGGTGCCACGCTCGTCGGTATGCCCCTCCAGCGTCACCGTAACGCCGGGCGTGCGGTAGATGTAGGCGGCGTGGGTGCGCAGCAGGTCGGTGTCCTGCGGGCGGATCTCGGCGGTGTCGTAGTCGAAGTAGACGACCTTGTTGTACAGGGGGCTGTTGGGGTCGTCCAGCGGCGACAACGGCTTGGCCGGCCCCAGCGGCTCCGGGACCTCCGCGGCCGTGTCGCCGCTCGGGCGCAAGGCATCCAGCTCGGCGCCGCTCGGCGGCGTCTGCTGCGGAGGCGGCGGCTGCGTGGCGCAGCCGGCGACGGCCAGCACCGCCAGCAGGATCACGGCGAGGAAGCGAAGGCGCGGGTTCAACATGAGCTCCTGGCGACTGACGGAATCTGGATGACGGATGCAGCGGCGCGGGCGCGCGCCCGGCATGAACAGGGGCTCGGATCGGCGCCCCCGCTGCGCTCGCGGCGCGTATCCCGGATGGCAGGGTACATCTTGGGCAGGCGCTCAGCGCGACATCAGTGCAAGAGGGGTGACCAGGCAGGCTCGCGCACCTCGCCCGAATCTTGCGAGAGCCGGTGGCTTGCGCCGGATGACAGCGGCGTGGCGACGAGCACCCCGCGGCCGTTGTTCTGAGTCGCGTAAATTACCATGTCGCCGTTGGGTGCGAAACTCGGCGACTCGTCGAGGGGGCCGCTGCTGACATAGCGCCGCGAACCGCCGTTCGTATCCGTCACGACGACGCGGAAGCGCCCACCCTCACGGGTCACCATGACCAGCGCGTTGCCGTCGGGCGAATAGGACGCGGCGGCGTTATAGTCCCCCTCGAAGGTCACCCGCTGCGCCGGGCCGCCGGCGGCGGACATGCGGTAGATCTGCGGCTTGCCGCCGCGATCGGAGGTAAAGACGAGCTGGCTGCCGTCCGGCGACCACGCGGGCTCGGTGTCGATGGCGTAGTGATCGGTGAGCCGGGTCAGTTGCCGCGTGGTGAGGTCGAGGACGTAGATGTCGGGGTTGCCGTCCTTCGACAGGCTCATGGCCAGCTTGCGCCCGTCCGGCGAGAAGGCCGGCGCGCTGTTGATGCCCTCGTAACTGGCCACCTGCTCGCGGCGGCCGCTGGCGAGGTCCTGCACGTAGATGGCCGAATGCCGCCCCTCGAACGACACGTAGGCGAGCTTGCGCGCGTCCGGCGACCAATTGGGCGACATGATGGGCTCGGCGGAGTCGACGATGGTCTGGGCGTTGTAGCCGTCGGCGTCGGCCACCCGCAGCACGACCCGCGAGTTGCGCCCGCTGGAGGTCACGTAGGCGATGCGCGTCGCGAAGATGCCGGGCTCGCCGGTGAGGTCCTCGTAGATGGCATCGGCGATGCGGTGCGCCGCGTTGCGCAAGCCCTTGCTGGTGGAACTCACCGTGTCGGCGAGCAGCTTCTTGCCGCTGAAGACGTCGAGCAACTCGTAGTGGATGTCGTAGCCGCCGCCGGCGCGCGGCATCACTTCGCCCACCACCAGGCTGTTCATGGCCAGGAGCTGCCACTCGCGGATGTCCACGTCCTCCTCGCGGTGCGGGGTCATGAGCATTTCGCGCCGCGGCATGGGCTTGAACTTGCCGCTGCGGGCGAGGTCCGCGGCGACGACGTCGGCGATGTCCACGTCGGGCCTGGCACCATCGACGTCGCCGAAGGGCACCACGGCGATGGGCTGGGCACCCTCGACGCCGCCGGTGATCTCGATGGTGAGCTTGGCCTGGGCGCCGGCCGAGCACACCAGCGCGAGCAGCGCGGCAAACAGCAGGGTGGTCGTGATGGATGGTCGTTGCATGGCGCCGTCCTCAAGGCTTGAAGCGGAAATTGAAGTCCTGGAACATTTCTTCGAATTCGTCGCCGTCAGGCACTGGCAGCGGTGAGGCACTGTAGATCGCCGAGATGACCGACTGATCGAAGGCGCCGTTGCCGCTGCTCTGCACCACCTTGACGCTGCCCGGGATCACGGCACCGCCCGGCTCCAGGCGCAGGTTGACGACGGCCTCGATGCCGCCGGGGCTGCCCGCCGGCTGCACCCAGAAGCTTTTGATGCGGCTCTGGATCAGCGGCACCCAACGGCTGGCGACCTGCCGGCGGGCCGCGGCCAGGCGCTGTTGGGCGGCGGCGTCCCGGCGCTGTTGCTCCTGCGCGGCCTGCTCGCGCGCCCTAGCCTGTGCCTGTGCCTGCGCCTGCGCCTGTTTCTGCGCCGCTTCCTGCTCCAGCTCCGCCGCCAGGGCCGCGTCCAGCTCGCGCTCCCGGCGGGCGGCCTCCTCCGCCTCGCGCCGGGCCTGCTCCTCGGCGCGGCGTTGTGCCTCCAGCTCCGCCTGGCGCGCGGCCTCTGCCTCGCGGCGGGCGCGGGCCTCGGCCTCACGGCGAGCCTTTGCCTCGGCCTCGCGCTGCGCGGCCAGCTCCGCGGCGCGGCGCTCGGCCGCCTGGCGCTCGCGCTCGGCGCGGGCGGCGGCCTCGGCCTCGGCGGCCTGGCGACGGGCCTCCTGCTCGGCGCGGCGTTGCGCCTCTTCTGCCGCGCGGCGCTTCGCCTCCTCGGCCACCTTGCGGCGGATCTCGGCTTCGGCGCGGCGGCGGGCCTCGAGCTGGGCTTGGCGCTGCTGCTCCAGCTCCGCCTGGCGCTGGCGCTCCGCCTCCGCCTGGCGCTGCTGCTCCAGCTCCGCCTGGCGCTGGCGCTCCGCCTCCGCCTGACGCTCCAGCTCCGCTTGGCGCTGCTGTTCCTGTTCGGCTTGGCGCTCGCGCTCGGCCTCGCGTGCCAGCGCGGCCGCCTCGGCCTCGCGGCGCGCTTGTTCGGGGTCGATCTGCGGGCGCTGCTCGGGTGGCTGCGGCGCGGCCTTGGCCTTGGCCTCAGGCTCGGGTTTGGCGGAGGCGGCGTTGGCCTGTAACTGCTCGATGCGCTGCTCGATGTCCGGCGTCACCGGCAGGCTCGCCTGGATCATGTTTTCGTACGCGCCGAGCTCCTGGTTGCGCACCAGCCAGTCCACGCCGAAGAACATCACCAGCACGAGGACGACGTGCAGCAGGACCGACCATAGGAAGGCCTTCGGATACTGAGTCCAGATTTGCCACATGGCGATCTGGTCAACGCCCTCCGGCAGCCGCCGCGGAAATCGTTCGCGGACGCGTCACCAGACCGACGCTGGGCGCGCCCGCGGCCTGCGCCGCCACCATGGCGTCCACCACCAGCCCATAGTCGATGGAGGCATCGGCGCGGATCATGACGGGCGTGGCCGGCGCCTCGGTCAGCACCTTCGACAGCCGCTCGTACAGCAGTTGCTGGTCCACGGGCAGAAGGTTGTTGTCGCCGAGGTCGAGGTAGGTGTCGCCGAACTGGTCGATGTGGATCACCACCGGCAGCGCGCCCTCGCCGGGCTGCGGGTCGGCGTCCGCCTGCGGCAGGTCCACCTTGACACCCTGGGTGATGAGCGGCGCGGTGACCATGAAGATCACCAGCAGCACCAGCATCACGTCGATGTACGGGACGACGTTGATGTCGGCCATGGGCTTGCGCCGCTCCCGGCGCTCCTTGCGCTTCATGCGGCCTGGCTCGTGGGGGTGGTGCCGCGGCCCTGGCGCTGAAGCAGGGTGGAGAACTCTTCCATGAACTCCTCGTAGCGGTTGTTGAGACGCTCCACCTGGTTGGAATAGCGGTTGTACGCGACCACGGCCGGGATGGCCGCGAAGAGACCGATGGCCGTGGCCACCAGCGCCTCGGAGATGCCCGGCGCCACCAGCGCCAGCGTCGCCTGCTGCACGTTCCCCAGCGCGTGAAAGGCGTGCATGATGCCCCATACGGTGCCGAACAGGCCCACGTAGGGGCTCACGGAGCCCACCGTGGCCAGGAACGGCAGGTTGTTCTCGAGCCGGTCCATCTCCCGGCTCAGCGCCACCCGCATGGAGCGCTCGGCGCCCATGATGACGGCCATGGTGTCGTCCGGATCGTTCTTGCGCAGCCGCGCGTACTCGCGGAAGCCGTTGCGGAAGATGGCGGCGAGGCCGGTGAGGCCCTTGCTCTCTTCCTGGCCCAGCTCGCGGTACAAGGCGCTCAGGTCACCGCCCGACCAGAAGCGGGCCTCGAAGTCGTCGGCGGCGTTGCGGGCACGCTTCAGCACCCGCGAGCGATCGAAGATCGCCGCCCAGGACAGCACCGACGCGAGCACCAGCACCAGCAGCACGAGCTGCACCATCAGGCTCGCGTTCAGCACCAGGTCCAGCAGGGAGAGCTCAGCGCCCATGGGCGATCTCCGGCAATATGGCGGTCATCATGTCCTCGGGAATGCGGGTCGGGCGCAGGCGCCCGGCGTCGATGCAGGCGATGTTGACGGTGGCGCGGCAGCAGAGCGTGTCGTCGCCCGCGCGCACCACCCGCTGCGCGAACTCCATGCTCGCCGGCCCGCAGCCCGCCAGGGCCGACTCCACCCGCAGCAGCTGATTGAAGCGCGCGGGTTGCACAAAGGCGATGTCCATGCGACGGACGGCGAAGAGCACGCCCTGCTCGTCGCGCAGGCGGTCCTGCTCGAAGCCCAGCACACGCAGCCACTCGCTGCGCGCGCGCTCCATGAAGTGCAGATAGCGGGCGTGGTAGACGACGCCGCCGGCATCGGTGTCTTCGTAGTAGACACGGACAGGCAGGCGGTGGTGTGTCTCACCGGCGTCGGATGGCATGCGCTGGAGGTCACCGCGAAAAATCGCGCCATGATAGCGCAACAACATGGCGCGAACATTGCCGCGGCGATACGGCGTGCTGTCGTGGCCGCAGGGCGACCCTTGCGCTCCACCGTCTGGAATGCTGTGATGCGTGCGCTGCCAGCCGCTTGGCGCGATTTCCGCTTCCCCAGTCCGCCACGCAAAGCCCCGCATCAGATCGCCTGCGCCGCACGACCGAGCTCAACCGCGTCCATGTCCGCCTTGTCCGCCCCCCAGCCAGCTTCGCCCCCGCCCACCGGGCGCGTTGCGCCGGCTATGGTCACGCCCGCCGCGGATGCCCGCCGGCGACTTGGAGCGCTTGCGGCGCTGCTCGTCCTGGTCGTCGGCGCCGCCGCGGCGGCGGAGCCACCCCCCGAGCCCCTGACGCTGGAGCAGGCATTGACCTACGCCAAGGGCCACCCGCGGGTTCGCGCGCGCAGCGCCCCCGCCCTGCCGCCGCGCCCACAGCCCATCTACGTCGCCTGCCACAGCCTGGCCTTTGCCAACGCCCGCGCCGGCGACCAGGAGCGTGACGTGGCTTGGGGCCCCCTGTTGCCGGCACTGGCGGCGCAGCAGTTGGAGATCATGCAGCGCTTCTACGACGTGCTGCTGGCGGATCTCAGCTACATGCGCGACAACGAGGCCATGGCGGTGGGCTACGTCCAGTTCGATCGTGCCCGGGCACGCGGCGAGCTGGGGCAATATTCGACCCTGGCGGTGGCTGATCTGGAGGCCGCCTATCAGCTCATCCGCCGCCAGTGGGCCGCCAGCGACGCCTCCCGGCGCCTGACCCGCTCCCTGCTCGCGCAGGCCCTCGGCACGCCCGCGGACCTGCCGAAGACACTGGTGGAGCCCAGCCTGCCGCGCGATGCAGACACCGCGGCGCCGGAGCTGGAGCAGGTCGTCGCCACCGCCCTGGACAGCAACCCGCGCGTGCGCGAGCGCCTCCAGGCGGGCGACGATGCGACGGACGCGCTGGTCCGCATGGCGCTGCGCCAGCGCGCGCTGGAACTGCTGCTGCGCCTGGACGTGCTCGCCGTCGCCGCCGAGCAGGCCCGCGTGGAGGCGGACTGGCGCGACCTGAAGCTGGACCAGAGCCGCACCATGTACGAGATGGAGGTCAGCGCCGACCTGGGCTACTCCATGAGCCAGCAGACCAAGGCCCGCCGCGACCGGATGGCGGTGGCCCTGTGCCGGTCGCTGACCCTCGCCGAGCTGGATGCGCTGCAGGGCAAGCCTGTGCTGCGCAAGTCCCCGCGCCCGACCGCGCCGGACGCCCGAGCGGGCGAAGCGCCACCAGGCGGCGAGTAAGCGGCCTTGAGCATAGAGCCATGGCCCCGTGGGAGCGGCGTCCCCGCCGCGATGGTATGCCCGTCGCGCCGCGGACGGCGCTCCCACGGTGGCGGCGGGACGCATGATCGACGCCGAACGCGACAGATCACTGCGTCGGGACTGGGATCGGGGTCAATCCAGGGTCCGATCCTGAGGTATCCCCACGAATTGCGCCGCACTGGACTGCTCGCCACCTGCGCGGCCCGCTGGGAGCGCCGGCTTTCCGCCGGCTCGCCGCGTGCCCGGCTCGACGCCGGGCACGCGGCGTCAGGCCGTCGAGACGCGTATAGGGCTCTGTCGAGGCGACAGATGTTCTGGGAACACCACGGGTTCCGATACCGATTTCGATAGCGATAGCGATAGCGATAGCGATAGCGATAGCGATAGCGATTTTAGAGCTCGATAGATCCGTGGATGCGCCGCTGCCGCGCCAGTCTAGTTTGCCGGTTGCGGGGATTTGGCGTCCGCGTACCAGGCCCAGCGCAACGACAAGAGTCCGCCAACCGATGCACACCCCAAAGGCCACCCGGGCGGCGGGTATCGCCCTCGCCTGCCTGCTGCTGATCCCCGTCACCGACGCCTGGGCATTGCAAGTTAGCGCCCGCCTGGAGTGGCTGGACCGCGTGGAGATGCGCGCCGTGCAGAGCGGCGTCGTCGAGCGGGTTTTCGTCACCACGGGCCAGTTCGTGAAGGCCGGCGACCTGCTGCTGCGCATGGATCAGCGCGAGGCCCGCGCCACGCTGCTGGAGGCCAAGGCGCGGGTCGCCCGCGGCGCGGTGGCGGTGGACGACGCCGAGCGCAAGCTGGTGCGCGCGCAGGAGCTGTTCGACCGCGGCCTCATCGCCACGGAGGAGCTGAAAGACGCCGAGTTGGGCAAGGCCGCCGCGGTGGCCGAGCAGGAGTCCGACCGGGCGGCCTTGGCCGTCGCCGAGGTGATGCTGGAGCGCACCGAGCTGCGCGCGCCGTTTGATGGCATCGTCGTGGAACGCCACGCCTACGACGGCGCCGTCATCTACACCAGCCTGCAGCAGCAACCGCTGGTGGCCGTGGCGCCGACGGACCGCATGCTGGCGCGCGCGCTGGTGACCTCCGATGTGCTCCGCCGCTACCGCCCCGGTCAGTCCGCCGGCGTCATCGTGCGCGGCGAGCGCCGCACGGCAGCGGTGTACAGCCTGGGCGTCGAGGCCGTGCGCATCGACCCGGACGGCGCCGTCTATGAGCTGGATGTGGTCTTCGATGCCGGCCCGGACGAGATCCTGCGGCCGTCCGAATTCGTGAAGGTTGTGCTGCCTTGAGGCAGCGACGGCAGAGCGCCCCTTGCAGTCGGCGGGCCTCGGCGCCGACTTCAGACAAACGGATCTTTTTAAAAGACAAACGGCATCATGAGTCAATCAAACGTTTGAATTCAGCGGAACCAAAGGACTAGTTCTATACTCTGAATTATCGGCGCTGATCGGCGCGGGTCCGCCGGGCTTCCCCCTCCCGCCGGACCTTTTCCCGACTACAACGGGAAACGGTTACCCCGGCGGCTTCCCCCCGAGCCCCGGGGTTTATTTTGTCTGCTCTCTCCATGCCGGCTGGTGAACTTGGGCTCATCGGGCGGGGATCAGGGGTCTTTGATGCGACGCAACGGCATTTGCCCGGACGATTTAGCGAAGGTCGGCGCGGCAGCGCATGCGCTCTATCTAACCAGGCGGGACAGGGTGATTGGCCGGGGGTATATCGCGATCGGTCGAACGCCCCGAAGGCCTCCCGCAACTTGCGATCAAGCAAAGCGCTTGTCGTGCGCACGGGCACATGGATGAATCTGGGTATCTTCGGGTACTCATAGCGTGGCCTCAAACTTGCTGGCGACGCGTGAACCAGAACTCGCACCGTTCTTGCGGCCGATGTCCTGGCTGCCGGATGGCTTACACAGGACGCTTTCCTACTCAGTCCCACCGCCCGCCGGCAGCTTGAACCCCGCCACCGAGTGGCGCAGTTCCACCGCCAGCGCGGCGAGCGCCTCCACGGCCTCGGCGGTGGCGCGGGTGCCGCGGGTGTTCTCCTGGGTGATGGCCTGCACGGTCTTCACGGTCTCGTTGACCTTTGCCGCCTCGCGCGACTCGTGACCGGCGGAGTCGGCGATACGCCGCGTCAGCTCGGCGATGTAATTGGAGACGTTCTCGATCTCCCGTAGCGCGCTGCCCGCGTTCTCGGCGACGTTGGCGCCGCTGTCGACGCCGCTCATGCTCGCCTCCATGGAGCGCACCGCCTCGACGGTGTCGCGGCGGATGGTGCGCACGATGGCATCGATCTGCTTGGTGGCATTGCTGGAGCGCTCGGCGAGCCGCTGCACCTCGTCGGCGACGACGGCGAAGCCGCGGCCCGCCTCCCCGGCCATGGCGGCCTGCATGGCGGCGTTGAGGGCGAGGATGTTGGTCTGATCGGCGATGTCGTCGATGAGCTCCACCATCTCGCCGATCTCCTGGGAGCTGTCGCCGAGACGGCGGATGCGCTTGGAGGTCTCGTTGATGCGCCCGCGGATCTCGCCCATGACGGAGATGGTCTCGCGCACCGCCTGGGCGCCGCGCCCGGCCACGTCCACGGAGCGGTTGGCGACGGCGGCGGACTCGGCCGCGTCGCGGGCGATGCTGTCGATGGCGCCGGTCATGGAGCTGATGGCATCGCTCGCCTGCTCGATGTGCCGCGCCTGACGGTCGCTGCCCTCCGCGAGCTGCTTGGCCACGGAACGGGTGCGCTGGGCGGAGTCGTTGACACGCGCCGAGGTGTCGTTGATGGTGGTCACCAGCGCGCGCAGGGCGGTTACGACATAGTTGACCGTGTCGGCGATGGCGCCGGTGACGTCGGAGGTGACCTTGGCTTTCACGGTCAGGTCGCCGTCGGCGAGACCGCCCATCTGCTCCAGCAGGCGCTCGATGGCGCGGCGATTGGCGAGATTCTGTGCCTGCGACGCGCGCGCGCGCCGGCTTGAGCGGATCAGTTGCTGGAGTCCGAGCAGCCCGAGGAACACCAGCGTCAACGCGGCGAAGATCAGCGCCGAGTCCGGTGCCGAGTCGAAGCCGATCAGCGCCGCCCGGCCGCTCTCGCTGCGCAGCCCGACCCCGATGCGGTCGAGCGACTTTTCCAGCGCCCCCGCGTCGGTGTCGATGGCGGTCGCCGCGACGAGGGCCGGGCTCACCTGCGCAAGTGAGGCCACCAGGCCATCGGCGGCAGCGCGCATGGACCGGTACAGCGTCCAGGCAGCGTCCAGCGCGGTGTGCAGATCCGCCGTGCGGGCATCGTCGGGGGGCAACGGAGTCTCGCGCAGCGCGGCGAGCGCCACCTCGAACTCGTCCGCCGCCGCGGTGCCGCGGTCTATGGCATCCTCGGTGCCGTCGCCGCCCCGCTGTACCCCCTCCAGGGCCGCGCCCATCTGCCGCACCCGGGCGACCTGGAGGCCGGCATCGAGCACCAGCTGCGGCTTGGCGTCCAGGGCCACCAATTGCTCGGCGATTCCCCGCGACATGGCCGCCAGCTCACAGAGCTGGGCGCGGATGCTGCCGGCGGTGCCGTAGAAGCCCAGCAGGGCATCGCGCACCGAAAGAATGCGGTTGGCGCCCTCGCGTAGCTGGAGCCGCGACGTGTCGGCCGCATCGGCGGCATGACGCACGTCGACGGGGACGTTGCGCGCGATTACGCTGGTCTCCAGCCCCAGGATCTCGCGGTGCAGCCGCTGCAGTTGTGCCTTGTAGGAAGCCAGCCGCTCGAAGGCCGCGACCTCCCCGCGCACGGCGTCCGCCGCGGCGTCGGACATCTGCCGCGCCAGCAGCTGCTCGGCGGAAGCTTCCCGCAGGTAACGCTGGCATTCCTCGGTGCGCCGGCCGTGCTCCAGTATGCTGGCGAAGGTCAGACCAAGCGCGAGCACCATGCTGCCGACGAGCAGCAGGGTGGTGAGCCGCTGCGGCCAAAAGTGCGTCGCGGACTCGCTGCCCTCCAGGGTGTCGATGACGGAGCGGGGCGGTCGCCTGGGGGTGCCAGTGGGCATAACATGGCCTCAGCCGGGGGTTGCCGACGGGTGAGCCGGCGCCGGCGCCCGGGCTGGTGCCGGTGCCAGGGCCGGGGCGGGATAGCTGCGCACCCCCGTCGTGAGCTCCCGGAGCCCTTCGATGGCGGTCAGATCGACGATGGCTACGTTTCCCTCCGCGCATTCGCAGCAGCCAACGATCAGCGCCGAGAGCGGCTCGGCGTCCGCCAACTGCGCGGGCTCGGGCGCCTGGAACCGAGTCCGGCGCAGGCCGATGACGGCGTCTACGACGGCGCCGAAGGCACGGCTGCGACCCGCCACCACCAGCGCGATCCCGCGGCGCTGGATGCCCTCGAAATCCGCGAGCAGCAGCCCGCGCAAATCGAACAAGGGCAGCAGCTCGCCGCGCTGATTGGCGACGCCGAGGACCCAGCGCGCCGCGCCCGGCACCGTGGTCAGCGTGCGTGGCAGAGGCCAGACCCCAAGGAGCCGGTCGAGCGGCGTCAGCAGCCGGTGGCCGGCAAGCCGGAACAGCACTCCCGGGCGCGTCGCTGCCGGCGCCTCTGCCGCTCGCAGCGCCGCAACGCGCGCCGCGCCGCGCCGCTCGAGGTCGTGCAGGTGCGCGATCAGGTGCTCGGTCGCTGCGCTGCTGTCGGTGGCCATGCGGAAGAGGCTGGCTGGGGCACGGGGATTGACGGGCCGGGCGACGGCGTAACAGGATCAGGGAATACCTTAATCTCTGCTCGGGACATTAGCAGGGCCGGCGGCGGGCCGCAACGCGGCACCGTCATGCGGCCCGAGCCGGCCCGAGCCGGCCCGCACAGCCGCCGGCCTGGCGGCGATGTCGGGCGGCGCTGGCTGAGTTGCCCGGCGCTTGGGTTACACTGGTGGCATGAAGCGAGAAGTCGGCGTCGTCATGGATCCCATCGGCTCCATCAAGATCGCGAAGGACAGCACCTTCGCGATGTTGCTGGCGGCCCAGCAGCGTGGCTGTTCCCTGTGGTACATGGAGATCGGTGATCTCTGCCTGCTGGACGGCGCGCCGCAGGCAGTGATGCGCCCGCTCGCGGTCACCGACGACCCGGCCGGCTGGTTCGAGCTGGGCGATGCGCAGCGCCGTCCGCTCGACACGCTGGACGTTGTGCTGATGCGCAAGGATCCGCCCTTCGACATGGAGTATGTCTACGCCACCTATATCCTGGAACTGGCGGCGGCGCGCGGCTGTCTGGTGGTAAACGACCCGCGCACGCTGCGCGACGCCAACGAGAAGGTCTTTACGGCCCATTTCCCGGACTGCGCGCCGCCGCTGACGGTGACGCGCAGCGGCGCGTTGCTGCGAGAGTTCATCGCCGCCCACGGCGATGCAGTGCTGAAGCCGCTGGACGGCATGGGCGGGCGCTCCATCTTCCGCGTGCGCGCGGGCGACCCGAACACGGGCGTCATCATCGAGACCCTCACCGACCATGGCACGCGCTTTTGCATGGCGCAGCGCTTCATCCCGGAGATCGCCGCCGGCGACCGCCGCGTGCTGCTGGTGGACGGCGAGCCGGTGCCCTACGTGCTGGCGCGCATCCCCGCGCCGGACGACGCCCGCGGCAACCTCGCCGCCGGCGCGCGCGCGGAGCCCGTGCCCATTTCCAAGCGCGAGCGCTGGATTGCCGCGCGCGTGGGGCCGGAGCTGCGCGCCCGCGGCGTACTCTTTGCCGGACTCGACGTCATCGGCGACTGGCTGACGGAGGTGAATATCACCAGCCCCACGTGCATCCGCGAGCTCGACCGCGCCTACGGCCTCGACATCGCCGGCGACCTGATGGCGTGCATCGAGGAGCGCCTCCGTGCGCGCTGAGCGGGCGCTGCGTGTCGCCCTGCTGCTGCCGGCCCTACTACTGGTGGCGTGCCGGGCGGCGGAGACCCCGGTGTACACGACGCAGTTTGTCGCCTTCGATGCCGCGGTGGATTTGAGCATCGTCGGCAAGCTCAAGGACGAGGCGCAGACGGCGGCGTCCGAGGTGGAGCAGGACTTCCTGTTCATCGAGCACGCGACCCACGCCTGGAAGCCGGGCCCCATGACTCGCGTCAACGAGCTGCTACCCACGGGCGAGCCCTTTGCCGCGCCGCCGTCGCTACTGCCGCTGCTGCGGCAGAGTCAGGCGCTGTCGTTGCAGAGCCAGGGCCTGTTCAACCCCGCGATCGGTCATCTGTACCGGCTCTGGGGCTTCCAGACCGAAGAGCCGCAGTGCCGGCCGCCGCCATCCAGAGCGTCTATTGCACGGCTGGTGAAGGCGCATCCGAGCATGGACGACCTGTATCTCGACGGCATCATGCTGCAGAGCGACAACCCGGCGGTGCGCCTGGACTTCAGCGCCATCGTCGTCGGCTACGCCATGGATCTCGCCATGGACAATCTGCGCACGCGCGGCGTGCGGGACGCGCTGGTCAACGTCAGCGGTGACGTGCGCACCATGGGCGACCGCGCCGGCCGCCCCTGGCGGGTGCCGGTGCGCCGCGGCAGCGGCGGCGGCGTGCTGGGCATCCTCGACGTGGTGGGCGACATGGCCGTCTTCACCAGCAGCGAGTACGCGCGCAATTTCATCTACGACGGCAAGACCTACCACGACGTCATCGACCCGCGCACCGGCTACCCGGCCGAGGGCCTACAGGCCGTGACGGTGCTGTACCAGGGCTCGGCCGCGGTTGCCGACGCCGCCGCCTATGCGCTAATGGTGGCAGGCCCCGGCGGCTGGCAGGACATCGCCGCCCGCCTCGGCCTGCGCTACGTGCTGCTCATCGACGACGCCGGTACCGTGCACATGACGCCGGCCATGGCGCAGCGCATCCAGCTCATCGACCCCCACACCGACGTGGAGATCAGCGCACCGATCGGTGCGCATGCCCAGAAAGGGGAACCGGGCGCCTGAGCCACCCATGCCCTGACCCACTCATGCAGAGCCCCGCACCAGGCACGGCCTTTGGTCAGAGGGGCGGGACAGCGGCGGCGCTGCGCCACCCGATGATCGCGGCCGTCGCCGTTGCCATCGTCGCCCACCTGTTGCTGCTGCGCGCCATCGCCTACGAGCAGCCGGAGCCGGAACCGCCGGCCGTGCACACCTTCGAGGTCATGACCGTCGAGCAGCCGGCCGACGCCGGTGCATCGCCGCTCGCGGACGCGGTGGGGGCGCCGGTGAACCGCGCCGGCGAGACTAGCGTGCCGCTGCCGGAGGTGGCATCCGGCAGCGCCCCGGACGCGCCGGAGCCGCCCGATAAGCCCCAGCCCGAGCCCGCCGATCTGCAAGTCACCGAGCCGCCGGCGCCGGCCGACGCCAGCGAACCCGATGGAGCGCCCGAACAGCCAGCGATCGCGCCCGCCGCCCCGCGCCAGGGGCCGGGGCTCGCGGGCACGGATGCGACCCCGGGCGGCTTCAGCAAGCCCGCGCTGGACGTGACTCCGCCGGACCTGACCGAGGTCCTGAGCGGCATGGGTGCCGACATCGCCCTGCCGGACCTGCCGTCCGCGGCGGCAGCCCCGGCGAGTGCGCCGCACGCCACGGCGACGGACGTCTTCGCGAGCCGCAACCTCGAGATCGCGGCGCTCACGGCGCGCATCAACGCACGCGACACGAGCCAGGCCGGCCGCCCGCGCCGCAAGGCCATCAGCACCAACACGCGCGAGTACCGCTACGCGGCCTACATGGAGGCCTGGCGCCGCAAGGTGGAGGCCATCGGCAACCTCAACTATCCGCAGGCAGCCAAGGAACGCGAGCTTTTCGGCAGCCTGATCCTGCACGTGGCGATCAAATCCGACGGCAGCCTCGAGGGCGTCCGCGTCGTCCGCTCCTCCGGCTACGACGTGCTGGACCAGGCGGCCATCAACATCGTGAAGCTGGCCGCACCCTACGCACCCTTCCCCAAAGACATCAAGGCCGAGACCGACGTACTCGACATCACCCGGGTCTGGCAATTCCAGCGCAACCATCGGCTGGGGTGGGACTAGTGCACGACCTTAGAACGGTCGATACCCTTCGCTGTCCGGGCCGAGCGAGCGTCGCCCTGGAGGGCGACACGCCGGCCATGGCGACCCGGGGTCGGAGTATCGGCCTCCAGGTCGACACGGATCAGCGCCCCGGGCGGCCTCGAGAGTAGTGATTTCGATTTCGAGTCTGCACCGGCCTCCAGTGTTTAGGCGCATCTCGGGGCGGTTGTACTAGACTGCGCCAAGCGGCAATAAGTATTCCCACCAATCATGTCTGTGCCCGTCTGCGAGCTCATCTACGCCGTGCCCCGCTGGGGCGAGGGCTACTTCCGCATCAACGCAGCCGGCAGTCTCGCGGTGCGCCCGGACCGCGGCGCCGCCACCGAGATCGACCTGGCCGCCCTGGCACGCCGGTTGCGCGATGAGGGGCTGTCCCTGCCGGTGCTGGTGCGCTTCGACGACATCCTGCGCCACCGGGTGCGCACCGTCCGCGCCGCCTTCGAGGGTGCCATGGAGCGCGTCGGCTGGCGCGGCAGCTATCGGCCCGTGTATCCCATCAAGGTCAACCAGCAGCGCAGCGTGGTGCGTGCACTGCTGAGTGCCGGCGGCATCGGCCTGGAGGCGGGCAGCAAGCCCGAGCTGATGGCGGTGCTGGCACTGGTGCCGAACGGGGAGTCGGTGATTTGCAACGGCTATAAGGACCGCGACTATATCCGCCTGGCGCTGATCGGCCGCCGTCTGGGGCTGCGCGTCTACATCGTCATCGAGAAGCCCTCGGAGCTGGAGCTGGTCATCGAGGAGGCGGCGCGGCTCGGCGTCGAGCCCCTGCTCGGCGTGCGCGTGCGTTTGGCCGCCGCGGCCGCCGGCAAATGGCAGAACAGTGGTGGCGAGGGCGCCAAGTTCGGCCTGTCGGCACAGCAAGTGCTGCGCCTGGTGGACCGGCTGGCGGCGGTGGACGGGCTCGGCTGGCTTGGGCTGCTACACGCGCACTTAGGTTCCCAGATTCCGAACCTGGCCGATATCCGTGCCGGCGTCGGGGAGCTGTCGCGCTTCTACAGCGCCCTGGTGGCGCGCGGCTGCGCCCTGAATACCCTGGACCTGGGCGGCGGCCTGGGCGTGGACTACGAGGGCACCCACACCCGCGCCTACTGCTCCACCAACTATGGCCTGGACGACTACGCCACCGCCATCGTCGAGACCGCCGCCGCCGTGTGCCGGGACACCGGCGTGCCGGACCCACACCTGGTCACCGAGTCTGGCCGCGCGCTCACCGCGCACCATGCCGTGCTGATCACCAATGTCGT